>JBCDDS010000042.1:0-25697 GCA_039180185.1 Pseudomonadota bacterium
AAGCAGTGGAAGCGGAAGCCGATGACGTTGCACCAGATGCGGCGGAGAAAGATGAGGATATTGAATCTGTAGCGGACGACGATGACGAGGAAGATATACGCGCACCTCGAAAACCGCGTTCACGCCGTTACAAAATTCAAGAGGTCATCAAGGTTCGCCAGATTCTCTTGATCCAAGTCATCAAAGAAGAACGTGGCAATAAAGGCGCCGCGTTGACCACGTATCTGTCGCTGGCCGGTCGTTATTGCGTTTTGATGCCAAATACCGCTCGTGGTGGTGGTATCAGCCGCAAAATCACAAACGCAGCGGACCGTAAGAAACTTAAAGAGATTGCCTCTGAGATTGAAGTCCCGCAAGGCGCCGGGCTTATTGTCCGCACGGCTGGCGCGAAGCGGACCAAATCCGAGATCAAGCGCGACTACGAATACCTACAGCGCATGTGGGAGCAAATCAGAGAGCTCACACTGAAGTCCATCGCACCGGCAAAGATTTATGAAGAAGGCGATTTGGTTAAACGCTCGATCCGTGATCTTTACAATCGAGAGATTGACGAGGTTCTGGTCGAGGGTGAGCGCGGTTATCGCACGGCCAAAGACTTCATGAAGATGATCATGCCGTCGCATGCCAAGAACGTGAAGCACTACGAGGAGGCGCTACCGCTTTTTGCCCGGTATCAAGTGGAAAGCTATCTCACCTCGATGTTCAACCCGGTGGTACAGCTTAAATCAGGCGGTTACATCGTCATTGGTGTGACAGAGGCGCTTGTGGCTGTTGATGTGAACTCAGGCAAGGCCACCAAGGAAGGCTCGATCGAAGAAACCGCGCTGAAAACCAATCTTGAGGCTGCTGATGAGGTGGCGCGTCAATTACGGCTTCGTGACCTCGCTGGTCTGATCGTGATCGACTTCATCGATATGGATGAGCGCAAGAACAACTCGGCTGTCGAAAAGCGCATGAAAGATCGGTTGAAAACTGACCGCGCGCGCATCCAGGTCGGCCGGATTTCAGGCTTTGGCCTGATGGAAATGAGCCGTCAACGCCTGCGCCCTGGCATGCTTGAGGCCACGACACAGGCTTGCCCGTCCTGTCACGGTACAGGGTTGATCCGTTCCGACGACAATCTGGCGCTGTCGATTTTGCGCCAGATAGAGGAAGAAGCCGTGCGCCGTCGTTCACGTGAGGTTCTGGTGCGCTGCCCGGTTGGCGTGGCCAACTTCCTGATGAACCAAAAACGAGATCATGTTGCGCAGATTGAAACGCGTTACGGACTTTCGGTTCGAATAGAGGGTGATCCCACGCTGGTCAGTCCAGAGTTCACTATCGAGAAATTCAAAACTGCGAGCCGGGTTGTTGCCCAGGCTTCAGAACCGGTGGTTTCAGCCGACCTCGCTCTCATGGACGAGATCGATGCGTCCGAAGAGGAAACTGCGGAAGAGGAGAGCAGCGCGGACGAAGAGGAGCGCCCGCGCAAGCGCCGCCGCCGCCGTCGTCGCCGGTCGCGGTCTAAATCCAACGGTGCCGCTGATACGTCGCAGGATGAAACCGCGGATTCTGAAAACGAGGACGCCTCTTCTCAGGAAAGTGAGAAGGCCAAAGAGGAGCCGGAAGAAGACAAAGCCGACGAGAAAGTGGTGGACGCGGAAGAAGAAGCCGAAGCCAAGCCGAAACCTAAACGCAAACCTCGGACGCGCAAAAAGAAAGAGGCGCCAGCAGAGGCCGAAAACGCAGAATCTGCGGAGGCAGAGCCTAAGACGGACGAGGCGCCTCCAGAGGAACCTGAGGCAGAGAAGAAGCCGAAACGCAAACCGCGCGCGCGGAAGAAAAAGGAAGAAAAACCTGAACCCGCGCCCGAACCGGTCGATGCGGTTGTGGAAGTCGCAGAGGTGCAAGCGGAACCGCCTGTTTTGGCGGAGGCGGCCTCTGAATCATCAAAACCTAAAAGAAAGGGCTGGTGGTCAAGCTGAGCCCTTTGGAAGCGTGACAACACACAAAGCCCGAAGACCAAGACTCTTTGGGCTTTCTTAGTTCAGTGATTGTAAGTGCTGCCAGTTTCGATGGCCGTTCTTAAAGAAACTTCAGCCCACGTTCCGGCTCCGCCATAGTCGCGAATTGCTAAAAGTTGATCTCGTGCGCCAACGTAGTCGCCCATTTCAACCATGGCTTGGCCCATATAAGAGCGCGCCAAGATACTACCAGGGTTGGTCGCTATGGCTTTTTGGTAAAACGCCATACCGCGCGGCATATCGCCCATTCTGCGGTGCGTGAAACCCCAATAGGTTAAGACGCGATGGTCGTTTTGGTCAGTCATGGCACCAAGCACAGTTTGAGCATTTTGGAATTGGCCTGCATAGGCCAGCTCGCGCACCGCATCATAGAGCACGTCGTCACCCAACAAACCGCTTTGCGCGTTTATGCAGCTTTTCGATTTTTTATCCCAAACCTGACCAGCTTTGCATGTGGTTGTTGTTTTCGTTTGTTTTGGTGGTGACGACCGATCGCCGTCTTTTGCAAATGCAACTGCGGGAATTACAAATGCCGCAAAAACCAGCGTTCTGAACATGCGCCCTCCGAATTTTCATGTGTGCAATGTACACACCCACAACAAGTATACGCTGCGACCTATTCGCTGGATCACGTGTTTGTGACGCCGGCTATTTGCTGCCGAAAACGCGCTTGAAAATCGTGTCCACATGTTTGGTGTGATAGCCAAGATCAAACTTCTCTTTGATCTCTTTGGCGCTTAGTGCGGCGGTGACTTCTTCATCGGCCAAAAGCTCAGATTGAAAGTCGCGGCCTTCCTCCCAAACTTTCATGGCATTGCGCTGTACAAGGCGATACGCGTCTTCCCGACTGACGCCTGCTTGGGTCAAAGCAAGCAGCACGCGCTGAGACATGACCAACCCGCGAAACTTGTTCATGTTGGCAAGCATGTTTTCTGGATAAACCACCATCTTGTCGATCACCGAAGTTAATCGGACCAGTGCGAAATCAAGCGTCACGGTCGCGTCTGGACCAATGTTGCGTTCCACCGAACTGTGCGAGATGTCGCGCTCGTGCCAGAGTGTGACATTCTCCATTGCCGGGATCACCATGGAACGTACAAGGCGCGCCAGACCGGTCAGGTTTTCGGTCAACACAGGATTACGTTTGTGCGGCATGGCGGAAGAGCCTTTTTGCCCTTTGGAGAAGAATTCTTCACCTTCCAGCACTTCTGTGCGCTGCATGTGACGTATCTCTGTAGCTATATTTTCAATAGAGGAAGCGACGACGCCGAGAGCAGCAAAGAACGCCGCGTGCCGGTCGCGCGGGATCACCTGAGTTGAGATAGGCTCAGGCTCAAGGCCCAGCTTAGCGCAGACATGTTCTTCGACGGCTGGGTCAATGTTGGCGAAAGACCCCACTGCGCCGGAGATGGCACCCGTAGCAATCTCAGCCTTGGCAGCGGCGAGACGCGCGCGGTTGCGGTGCATTTCTGCGTAGAAACGTGCGAATGTTAGGCCCATTGTCGTCGGCTCCGCATGGATGCCATGGCTGCGACCTATGCGCACTGTCATCTTGTGTTCCGTGGCACGACGTTTCAGCGCAGCAAGCAGCCCATCCATATCGGCCAGCAGGATGTCCGCTGCACGAGTGAGTTGGATGTTGAAACATGTATCTAGCACGTCCGAGCTCGTCATGCCCTGATGAACAAACCGCGCTTCGTCAGAACCCACGATTTCTGCTAGGTGCGTTAGGAATGCAATCACGTCATGTTTTGTAACGGCCTCAATTTCGTCAATGCGCGCGACATCAAACTCGACCTTGTCAGCTTTCCATACAGCTTCTGCATTTTCGCGTGGAATCACGCCAAGATCGGCCATCGCGTCGCAGGCATGGGCCTCTATCTCGTACCAGATCCGGAACTTACTGGCTGGCTCCCAAATCGAAGTCATTTCTGGACGAGAGTAGCGAGGGATCATGAGCGGCGCCTTTGGGTTTGCTATTGGTGTCGTGGGCGGTTTAGACCGAAGCCTGAGGAGCGGCAAGGCAAGGGCGGTCAATGTTCGAATGCTTGGAGGATTTTGTTGGTGCTTGGGGCCTATCGCGGCGTATCAGGCACCACAATGCGCCGGAGGCCAGCTTTGAAGGAGAGGCGCTATTTTCGAGGCATAGCGACGGGTTGCTCTATCATGAAACTGGTGAGCTTCTGGTTGAAGGGCAGGCAGCGTTTCGGGCGGAACGGCGATATTATTGGCGAAACGGATCAAATGGCATGATAGATGTGTTTTTCGGTGATGGCCGTGAATTTCATTCCATCGATCGCCACGCTCCTGATGCAACGCATTTTTGCGATCCGGATACGTACAACGTTCGTTATCGATTCGAATCTTGGCCGATTTGGCAGGCGGAATGGCGTGTGACTGGTCCAAAAAAGGATTATCTGATGGTCAGCACCTACAACAAAATGTGACGAAAATTCCTTATTTTTTAAGATAGTTGTCCCAGAAATACGGGATTGTTTCGGATTTAATGACAATAATTAATCAACAATAAAACATATTTTGGTCTGATTGTTCCTCGAAAACAGACAGTGACAAGAATAACGGCCAACAAACTTACCTGGTTGATCCTCTAACGGCCGAAACAAAGAAAGTCTGAAAACAGGCTTCATACAGGCAGAGAGCGGCACTTATTTAGTGCCGCTCTTTTTCTGTCATTCAGCTTCGGTTAAGACTTTACACGTGACAGCAATTTTCCAGAAACAGGTGCCCTACGACACGTCGCGAAGCCGACTTCCCGGGGTCAAGGGATTTAAGCTTAGCGAGTGGTTGACTCGAGATGAGGCTTTTGCAGAACAGATTGCTCTGCGTGAGGTATTGCTTCGCAAACGTCGTGACGAGGTCCTCGCCGTCACAGACGCGGGACGAGAAGCCGCTGACGAACTTATGCACTACGTTTTGGATTGGCTGGCGACGCATGACCCTGGATATCGCGTGACGTCAAACTCCGTCATTCGTCCAGACGGTAAAGCCGTGACACTTGATCCACGCGATCCGCTGGGTACGCTCGGAGTTTTGGTGCAAGAAGACTTGTGCTTGCTCGATACTGAAAGCAACGAGCACAAGCTTGTTGCGGCTGTCGTTTGTTTCCCGGCCAATTGGCGATTGGCCGAAAAGATCGGACGACCGCTAGTCGGTATTCATGACCCTGTTCCCGAATACGACGCCACCTTGGCAAAACGTGTTCAGCGTCTGTTTGATGCGGTCGAGATCGATCAACCAATTTGGCGATTTAATGCACTGGATTATTACCATCCAGACTTGTTTCAGCCGGAGCGTCGCGAGAATGATTACGCGCACACCGACGAACGGGCGACCTATCCCTATTTCCGCTCAGAACGCCAATGTATATTACGTTTGCCGCAGACTCGAGCGTGCGTTTTTTCGATACATACGTTTGTTTTGGAGAAGTCTAAGCGCTAGCTGGACGTTTTGGCGGGCACTGCATCGCGAAGCACCGAATAGGTGAACAAAAATGCGCCGAGCGGCGGTGCGATGAGCGTAACGGACAAGGCGAGAAGGTGTATCGTCAAACGAACAAGGCCCGGCATTTTGCGACGCGCGAGTCTTGGTGGCATCTGCGACAGCTTTTTGCCGACGTCATCTGACAGTATCACACCGTAGGAGGCCATTGCAGTGTCATCCGCACCTATGCCGGTTGTGGTGTCATCACTGCCTTTGCCATGAGGCACTGTGGCTGCCCGCAACAAATCAAACATGGAATGTAGCAGGTTCTCATCAACGGGTTCCGGCGTTTCCCCACGCATGATTGTGTCGTATGGGATATCGTTCTTCACGCGCTGCACGAGTTTGTCAGCCAGATGTATGTTCGAAATTTTGTGGACCCGGTTGCCCACCAGATCCTCCATCGTACAGACAGCGATGATGATGTAGCTGTATTGATCGCTTTCTGATGGTGGCAAAAACCCGAGCGCAATGCGCACACCATCGCGATCGATCATCGCAATATTGTCTTCCGGCCAAAGGATCTGGCGAGGCACCTTGTCAGTCTTCTGAAGAAGAGTGTCGATATCGTGAACGAATCTCGGAAAATCCACCGAGGGAGCCTGGCGGTAGCCAAATGCTGCGATCGAACTTTGGTTGTCCTGATACATATCTCTGTTCACGAAACAAACTTACCTGGCGTTGTATTAAACCCGTAAGTGAGACGTCCTTTAGGAGAGAATTGGGCGTCTTCATGTTTGTTGGGGCGAGAAAATGGCACGCGGACAAATTTATTAAAATCCTGTGAATCCGCGATTTAGAGCAAGAAACACTGGTTTGATAAACTCTTAGCTGCGTTCCCGCGCCGAATTCTGCGAGTTACTGAGCGAAACGGCCGCAAAATGCATCGATTTGGTATTTTTCTGATCGCAGCGTTTCTTCGTCTCTCACAAGAAAAAAGCAGCGCCTTCGTAAGGGGCGCTGCAATGAATGCGTCAGGGAGAAACTTTTTAGCCTGGGCGCGCATTAACGCCCAGACCAGACTGATTAACAGCTGTAGTAAAGTTGGAATTCCATCGGGTGCGGCGTGTGCTCATACGCCTCAATTTCTTCCATCTTGAGTTCGATATAGCCGTCGATCTGATCTTTGGTAAATACATCACCGGCAAGCAGGAACTCGTGATCAGCTTCTAGCTCTTCGATAGCCTCACGCAGACTGCCGCATACTGTTGGAATACCCTCCAGCTCTTCGGCGGGCAGATCGTACAGGTTCTTGTCCATCGCCTCGCCCGGATCGATTTTGTTCTTGATGCCGTCCAGACCGGCCATCAGCAGGGCGGCGAAGCACAAGTAGGGGTTCGCTGACGGATCAGGGAAACGCGCTTCGACACGCTTGGCCTTCGGGCTTTCGGTCCATGGAATACGCACGCAGCCAGAACGGTTTCGCGCGGAGTAGGCGCGCAGTACGGGTGCCTCAAATCCAGGGATCAAACGCTTGTAGCTGTTTGTCGATGGGTTGGTGAAAGCGTTCAACGCTTTGGCGTGCTTCAGGATACCGCCAATGTAGTACAGCGCCTCTTGGCTCAGATCCGCGTATTTGTCGCCTGCAAACAAGGGTTTGCCATCTTTCCAGATCGACATATTGCAGTGCATGCCGGTGCCGTTGTCGCCCGCGATCGGTTTCGGCATGAAGGTCGCCGATTTGCCGTAAGCTTGGGCCACGTTGTGAATGACGTACTTGTATTTTTGTAGCTCATCACCTTGCTTTGTAAGGCTTGAGAAGATCAGGCCCAGCTCGTGCTGACAGGAGGCCACCTCATGGTGGTGCTTGTCGACCTTCATGCCCAGACGCTTCATGGTGGACAGCATCTCGGAGCGGATGTCTTGCGCATCGTCCGTCGGGTTCACCGGGAAGTAGCCGCCTTTGACGCCCGGACGGTGGCCAGTGTTGCCCATCTCGTACTCAGTGTCAGTGTTCCAGGAGGCGTCGAGCGCGTCGACCTCATAGGCCACTTTGTTGATTGAAGTTGAGAAGCGCACGTCGTCAAAGAGGAAGAATTCCGCTTCCGGACCGAAATAGGCGACATCGCCGATACCAGATGACTTCAGATAGGCTTCTGCTTTTTCGGCTGTGCCACGTGGGTCACGCTCATAGGCCTCGCCGGTGTCCGGTTCCACAACAGAACAGTGCACGCAGCAGGTTTTCTCCGCGTAAAACGGATCGATATAGCCGCTCTCTGTGTCTGGCATCAGTTTCATGTCCGACGCTTCGATCGATTTCCAGCCAGCGATGGACGAGCCGTCAAACATAAAGCCTTCCTCAAGGAAGTCCTCATCGACCTGATCGGCCATGACCGTCACGTGCTGCAGTTTGCCACGCGGATCGGTAAAGCGGATGTCGACATACTCGACGTCCTCGTCTTTGATCATCTTGAGCAGTTCTTTTGCGCTCATTGTCCTATTCCCCTTTGGTTTAGACTGGAATTAGAGAGCTTCCGGGCCGGTCTCTCCGGTCCGAATGCGAATGGCTTGTTCGACGGTGCTGACGAAGATTTTGCCGTCGCCGATTTTATCGGTCTTGGCGGCCTCGACGATGGCCTCAATGGCTGCGTCAAGTTGATCATCTTCAATGACCACATCAATTTTCACTTTGGGCAAGAAATCCACCACATATTCCGCACCGCGGTAGAGCTCTGTATGGCCTTTCTGACGGCCAAACCCCTTTACCTCGATCACGGACAGGCCCTGAACACCCACGTCCTGAAGCGCCTCTTTGACTTCATCAAGCTTGAATGGCTTGATAATCGCTTCGACTTTTTTCATGGCTGACGTCCTCCCGCTGAAAGTCTCGGGTTGCAGACCACGTCTGTTTCGGGCGTACAATTGGAGAGAGCTTCAATGCGAAGCGCTGCAAAGTTGGATACGCTAATTGATTAAAAATTAGGCAGTATGGCGCTTTATTGATCGATTTTGAATCGCGGGTGACTGGGAAATGACAGAGTTACTAACTGCCGCACAGATGCGCGCCATCGAACAGGCCGCCATTGAGTCGGGAGAGGTCACAGGCCTTGAACTGATGGAGCGCGCGGGCAGGGGCGTTGTCGAGGCAATCTTTGAGGAATGGCCCGAGCTTGCCAAAACCTCCCACCGTGCCGTTGTGCTCTGCGGTCCCGGTAATAATGGCGGCGACGGGTTCGTTGTCGCAAGGCTCCTCAAGGAATGGGGCTGGGAAGTAGAGGTGTTCCTCTACGGTGAGCCTGAGAAGATGCCGCCGGATGCAAGAGCGAACTATGAGCGGTGGTCAGGTCTCGGTGCTACCGCACCTCTAATTGTTGGAGCGCTGCGGGAAGCAATTAATAGGTCTTTTGAAAATTTTGAAGAAGAGACTGTTGATGGTTGGGTCCAACCCGCGAGTTGGACGCAACAGACAGTTTATATAGACGCACTGTTTGGCACTGGGCTTAAGCGTCCGTTCAACGATGAACTGCTGGAAATATCAAAGGAATGGGTAGACAGTTGCTATAGTAGAGGTGTGGCAGTCGATTTGCCGAGTGGCCTTTGCGCTGATTCAGGCAAAGTAATTGGCAGAAACTGGCTGTACTCTAGTTTGGTTGTTTCGTTTGAGTCTCCAAAAGTTGGCCAGTTTCTGGACTTTAACCAATATGATGTAAAAAACATTAGGACCGTTGATCTGGATATTTCTTGGGACTGGGACCTGCGGTCAAAAGCGGTCAAAAATCTCGAAGAAAGCTCTGTCGAGCTTGATTTGAACGGCCTTTTTGAAAACGGCCTCCAAAAGCCATTGCGGTCTCACAAATACACACACGGTCACGCCCTTATCCTGTCCGGCGGACCCGGCAAAACCGGCGCAGCACGGCTCGCAGCGCGGGGGGCATTGCGGATTGGCGCCGGGTTGGTGACCCTTGGCGTGCCGCCTGCTGCGCAACAGGAAGTGGCGAGCCAGATCACCTCGATCATGCTCACCCGTGTGGAAGACGAGGCAGGGCTTTCGGAAGCTCTGAAGGACGAACGACTCAACGCACTCTGTCTCGGCCCTGCGCTCGGCAAAGGCGACCGCGAACGCGCTCTGATCCTCGCCGCATTGGAAGCGAAGCGATCCACTGTGCTCGACGCCGATGCGCTCACGCCGCTCTTTTTTGATGAAGCTGACGCGCTCTTTGGCATGCTCCACGACCGGTGCGTGCTGACCCCTCATGGCGGTGAGTTCGCTCGCATGTTCCCCGATATCGCCGAAAAATTGAACGCGATCCCCACCAAAGGCCCGGCCTATTCCAAAGTCGACGCCACCCGCGAGGCCGCTGCGAGGGCAGGGTGCACCATTCTTTTCAAAGGTCCTGACACAGTGATCGCCGACCCGGACGGACGCTGCTCAATCAACTCGGCTCATTACGAACGCGCCGCCCCCTGGCTCGCCACCGCTGGCTCAGGCGACGTGCTCGCTGGCTTTATCACCGGCCTTTTGGCGCGCGGTTGTGAGCCCATGCAAGCCGCAGAAACCGCCGCCTGGCTTCACGTCGAATGCGCGCTCTCGTTTGGCCCCGGTTTGATTGCAGAAGACTTACCGGAAGAACTGCCAAAGGTGTTCCGATCGCTTGGGCTTTAGATGTCGTCGGGAGGTCGCGCTATGCTGCCTTTGGCAAAGTCTCTCGAGTTGCGCAGGCCAACTCCAGCCCACCCGCATAAACCACCTGAGGAGCGTTAAAGCGAAGCCGTACCAACGAAAGGCGCTTTACGCCAACACGCTTAATCATGTCGTCATCGACCAGATGCGCCAGTGGCACCATCGCTGCCCGCCCGTGCCCGAACATCTGTGCTCGCCAGTCGCGCAAAAAGACGCGTTGTTGTGCCGGTAGAAGCGCGGCTTGGCTTGGGCTTGCCGGTCCTAGTGAACCCGCCGCCAGCCAAACGCATTCCACCCGCAGATCAAGCATTTCAACGGACAAAAGCTTACGCACACCATCGCGGGTTAAAAGCCGCTGCCCCGCATTGAGTTGCAAAGCCGGCATCAGACCATCCAACGTCATTACCAACGCATCCGCAGGGCAGCCTGCGGCGCGCATATCTTCAGCGTCGGGACGCTGGGTTTCAATTGTCATGGGCCTGCTCGATTTTATGGCCTCGTTTCCGTCTTTTATAACGTTGCGCGACCGTTATGTCGCGTAAATTCCGTCAATCGCAGTCCAATCTGCAGTTTGCGCGAAAATCTTCTCGCATCCCGGTAAAGGCTTTGCTAAGAGCCACCCGGACGCGGGTGTGGCGGAATTGGTAGACGCACCAGATTTAGGTTCTGGCGCCGCAAGGCGTGGGGGTTCAAGTCCCTCCACCCGCACCATTTTAGCAAATTAGATCAAAGAATTGTCCCGCATAGTGCCCAGACTATGCCGGGCTTAGACAATGGACACCTCCGCCGTTGAGGGTGAACATTGAAAAGTCCGGATCATAAACATCAAACCCAGGTGCGCGCATTTTGGTGTTGAGATCTTCAGTACCAGCGCTCGCCCTTTTCCTCGGTAGCCGTTTGGATGACCCTAGGCCATCAGTTGGAGGGACTCGATCAATGGATTGTCCTCCTCCTCCATCACCTTGATTATGTGTTTGTGCATGCGGCGTTTATGCTCGCCAAATATCCCACGAGCCTTGTTGAACGTGCTTGCAAACTCCAGCGCTTGCGCCAGGGTGGCCTCAGCATCTTCGCAAGCGGCTTCGATCACATGATCGGCTTCAAGCTCTGACGCGGTGACACGTCGGCCGGTCAGCTTCATTTCATTGAAGCGGTAATGGGGCACTGCGGTTTTTACGAAAGCAATCATTCCGGGCAGGAAGGGGATCATGATGTCAACCTCGGGAAAGCAGAAATAGCCACGATCAGACCGCATGAAACGAAAATCGCAGGCACATGCCAGCATCGCGCCGTTTCCAAATGCGTGGCCTGTGATTGCTGCGACAACCGGAAAAGGTGCCAACAAAAGCCGCGAGAAAACCTCGTTCATCCCATACATAAAAGCTTTGACGTCATCATGACGTTTCTCATTCAACGCTTTGCTGAGAAAAGCCAGATCGACACCCTGGCTCCAATTTTTTTCGTCGCTGGATGTGATGACCATAGCTTTGACCGATTTATCGGCTTCTGCTTTATCAATGGCCGCCAACATAGCCTTGGCAAACTCCAGGTTCTGACGGTTCTCGGCATTGTTTAGTGTCAAAAGCGCTGTCTTATTGCGCAATTCATACTCGATTATTGCCATGACAAGATCCGTCCTTTCGTCTTTCGCTCTTTTCGACCTGCTGAGTTCATTGCAGTAGAGTAGGCGGTCACAATATCCAAGCTAGATGCTTTGATAACATACGGAATTGGACATCTGACGGAAATGGAGTGCTGTATTCAATTGGTCGCCTAACCGATTTTCAGTTCCCGCGCTCGCTATAACCAAATCGGGCTCTTAGGTTACAGGTGCCTAACTTCGAAATTGACAACCCTTCTTTCGCTATTTGACGTCTCACGTTTTCGTTTAGATCGCCATGCGATCGGCTATTGCGACGATGCGGTACATGTCGCGAAGTACGGGTTTCTCGATCAGTTTTCCGTCGATCACAACAAGCCCTGTGTCTGCCGCTTCGAACTCTGCGATGATGCGGCGCGCGCGCGCGATCTGATCTTTGGTTGGCGTAAAGACCTCGTTCAACGCAGCGATCTGTTTGGGGTGTACAGAACCTTTACCCGCAAACCCCAGATTGCGTGCTTTGATAGCCTCCTCTCTTTGACCTTCAGAATCGTCGAGATCAAGAAACGGCACATCGATCACATCGAGACCAGCGTTTGCTGCCGCGTGCACGACCTTTGATCTTGCATACAAAAGCGGCTCCCATGCGTTTTGGCAACGCAGCTCGGCGGCCATATCCACACCGCCAAAGAACATGGCATCAATCCGATCCGAACAAAGAGCAATGTCGTGGCATGCCTCAAGCCCGGCATTGGTCTCAATGATCACGTGGAGGCGCGTTTCGTGCCCGGCCTCCGTCAGTAGCTGGTCAAGAATTTGTACCTCATCCGGTGTACGGACCTTTGGCATCATTAGGGCGGGTGGCGGAGTCTTAGTCGCCAGAACCGCCTGCACATCTTCTATTCCGAAGCGCTCGCGCAAAGAATTGATGCGGACGATGCGTTCCACACCGTCATCTTCCTGCGGTTTTTCAAACAAGGTCAGAGCATTCTTGCGCGCCTCGGCTTTGGCCTTTGGCGCAATGCCATCCTCAAGCTCGACGCAGACGATGTCGGCGCCAGACGCCAGCGCCTTGGGAAACATGTCTGGCCGCAGGCCGGGCGTGAAAATAAAGCTGCGCCGTGGCCGGACGATGCGTTCTGTCATCAAGAGGCTCCTAAGTCTGACCAGCAGCGATCATGTCGGTCTCGTTGGTATCGTGCGATCCAGACCCCGCACCAGTTTTTTCTCACGATCAAAGAACGGCAGATCCACCACGTCGACCACGTGTTCGGCACCATCAGGCAGACGCATGCGCAGGTTTTGCCCGACCCAATCGCCCGGCTTCGTGAAAACAACATAGCCGATACCAAGACTAAGCGTGGGAGAGGGCACGCCTGCCGTTACCCGACCGACGACCACTTCTTTGTCAAGAATTTTGCTTCCTGCTGCGGGAGTTGCGTCAGCGCTGGTGACGCCAAAAAGGCAGGATCTGCGATCCTGGTTTTCCAACGCCTTGCGTCCGACAAAGTCAGGCTTGTTCATATCAATCAATGGTGCCAACCCCGCCTCAAACGGGGTCATCGACGCATCCATATCGGTGATATTGCCAAGAATGCCGCCTTCAATCCTGCGCAGCGTCATTGCGCGGCAGGACGAGAATTCCATACCAAAAAGCCTGCCGCATGACATCAAATGGTCCCACAAAGCAATATGATCCGTATCTGGACCGGCATAAATTTCATAGCCCAGTTCATTCGTGAAGCCGGTGCGCGATACATAAAGGTTTTGCCCGGCAATATCGTAAAATCCTGCTCGAAAATACTTTAGCTTTTCGTCGATTTCACCGTCTGTTGCCGCACGCATGATATCCATGGAGGCGGGGCCCTGAATTTGCAGAACCCGCACATCGGGATCAGAGATAGTCACATCAAAGCCACCCGAATGCGCCAAGAGCCAAGCCTCAAATGGGCCGTCGGCCTGCACATACCAAAAGGTATCCTGATCGAAACGGAACATCACACCGTCCATGAAAACGCCGCCTTGAGGTGTGCATGCAATGGCATAATATCCGCGGCCTGGCGTCATTTTGGTCACATCGCGAGAAAGGACGTGATTCAGAAAACGCTCTGCGTCTGGGCCTTTGATCTCGATCGGTTTTTCCGGCGTGTCAAATATTGCTGCCTTTTGGCGCAGGCACCAGTACTTCTCGATCTCATCTTCTCCCGCATAGATCGGGAAGTACCGACCTGCATATACTCCACGCACGAAATTCGGTCCATCGGTGCGTTCGATAAAGGGAGACTCCTGGAAACGACGCGCACTGACACTCACGAGATTTTGGAGATCTGACGCTTCTTGCAGATTGCCCATACCCTGTCCTTGTGTGTTTTGGCTGATAGCAAAATAGCTCGGCCGAGATTGCGCATGGTTTGCCAATAAGTCTATGACGAAATGAGAGCGCCCATAGCTACGACTTAAGGCGAGCGTTCTGTGGATCATAGACATGTGGGTTCTGACGAACTGCGTTTCGAGGCTGTCCAAATACGCTGATCTCGCAGGTTTCATTGAGGCTCAGTTTCCCTGCTTTCACATAACCAAGGGCTAAGTGTTTGCCTGTGCGATAACCATTGCTGGCAGACGTGATGTAACCGATCCATTCACCGTTTTTTCGGATCGGGTCTGAGGCAAGTGGCTCAGGGCTGTCTTTGGTGATTTCAAGGCCAACCCATTGCCATTCTGGCGTCTTTTGCGACTGCTCCAAAAAAGCATCACGTCCGATGAAATTGCCTTTTTTCATGTTTGCAAAGCGAGACAACCCTGCGTCAAACAGAGTGTATTCTGTTCCGAAATCAGCGCCCCAACCGTGGTAGCCTTTTTCGATCCGCATGGCGTTGAGCGCGTAAGAACCAAATTGACCACCGCTCGCGTCGCGCACGTTCTCCATTATTGCGTCATAGACTGATACGAGATGTTCGGAGGCCAGATGCAGCTCCCAACCAAGCTCACCTACATAGGAAACGCGCATCGCAGTCATGGGCGCGCCGGCTAAGGTGATCTCTGCCGCGGACATCCAAGGCATGGCATCAGCGGAAAGATCGGCATCCGTAAGCCGTTGCAATACAAGCCTCGATTTCGGCCCCATCACCATCAGCGTCGCGTCCTGCGCGTGGCCTCGACCAAGGGACACGTTTCGGTCTGACAGATGTGAGGACAGCCAGTCAAAATCGCGCAGATCAGCGATGGTCGGACCGCACAACAGAAAACGATCTTGAGCCAGTCGTGCAATGGTTGCCTCGGACCAAATCCGACCTTTCGGCGTGAGCATGTAACTCAACTTCACGCGCCCGACGGCTGGAACACTGCCGCAAATGACTTGAGTTAAAAACTCGGCTGCCTTTGGTCCGTGCAGATCGTATTTGGTGAAACCTCCATGATCCATCACGCCGACGCTTTGCATTACGGTCCGACATTCGTCTGCAACCGCGTCTTGCCAAGGCTCATGATGAAAATCGAGGTCCGCGTCACCTTTGTCCTGGATATCGTCAGTTTGGAACCAAAACGCGCGCTCCCACCCGGCGATCTGACCCATGACCGCGCCTTGTTCGACGAGCTCGTCGTAAAGCGCTGTGCGCTGCACGGGCCGCCCGCGCTGCATATTTCGATGCGGGTAGGGGATGGCGTATTGCAGGTCGTAATGCTGCGAGGCGCGTGCATTGGCGTAATCCGAAGTGGCCCAATCGCCAAACCGCCTTGGGTCCCATGCCGCGAGATCCCACTCAGTTTCGCCCTCAGTAATCCACTCGGCCATGGCTTTGCCAATCGCTGCAGAATGGGTGATGCCAACCTGTACACCTGTTGCATGATAGAAATTCGCTGCACCCGCAGCTCGTCCCACTAGTGGCAGCGCGTCAGGGGCGTAGGCAATCGGACCGTTGACAAAGCGTTGTGCACCCGCGTTACCCAAAAGGGGTACATGGGCCATCGTGGCCTCCAAGACCTCAAGGATATCTTCAACGCTGTCAGGGAAAAGCTGATGAGCAAAGTCGTCGGGCGGCCCGGTTTTGCTCCACGCCGGGCGGCCATCATGAGCGTAGGAGCCGACCAGGAAAGCATCCCGCTCACGGCGCAGATAAAACCGGATATCAGGGTCTCGAACGAGCGGGAAGAGCTCTTTGTGCTGTTCAACTTCCGGAATGGTTTCCGTGACCAGATACTGATGTTCCAGCGTGACGACTGGTGCATAGAGACCGGCCATCTCAGCAACTTTGCCGCCATAAAACCCAGCTGCATTGATCACGACTTCCGCTCGCACTTTGCCCTTTGTGCAGCTCACCTGCCATTCACCGGACGTGAGGCGTTTGACTGCGGTAACTGTAGCGAAACGTTCGATCCTTGCGCCCAGGTCTCGCGCACCTTTTGCGAGAGCCTGCGTCAGTTGGCTGGGATCGATGTCGCCCTCGTAAGGATCAAGTATACCGCCCAGAACCGTATCGTCCGGGTGCCAGAACGGGTGCATGTCGTCCATCTCTTTTGGCGACAGCATTTGCAGCTCAAAACCCGCGCTTTCAGAGACCCCGCAAAGGTGACGGAAGAGGTCCATGCGCGCCTCGGTATGGGCGGGCCAAAACGCCTTTGTATGGCGATATGTGATCGCGCTATCGACCTTATCAGCAAGGTCCTTGTAAAGTGTCCAGGCATAATTCCCCGCACGCATACCCAACCACGACGTGGCATAGGTCGGAATATTTCCTGCCGCATGCCATGTACTGCCCGAGGTCAGTTCATCACGCTCCAAAAGCAACGTGTCCGTGACACCTGCAAGAGCGAGGTGATAGAGGATTGAGGTTCCGACAGCCCCGCCACCAATGACAACAACGCGCGCAGTGTCTTTCATTTAACGCGTTCCCTTATCGCAACCGAATGTCGAAGGCGGCGCGGATCGCAACTTCGCGATCCTTTGGCAAGTGACAAGGTTCATCAGAGAGAAGCTCTGCTTTGCGTTTTACCGCCGCATCCCATATGGTTTGGCATCCGGCGTCTTGCCAATCTGCAATGCTTTGACGGTTGCCAAGGCTCGGATACGTGTACTCGGTTTTCATCATTTCCAGAGTTTGCGCCTCTCCTAGGTAATGTCCTTCACCCGTGGCAACGGCCTCAATGCCGTCAAGGTCAATGGCCGTATCCTTCAGTTCTACACCGCGAACACTGCGCAGGATCGCACCGCACATATCGTCATCGATCACCAGCGCTTCGCGAGAAGCGGCCATGATTGATCCGAGCATGCCGACGCTAAGATTGATCATGTCTGCACCAGCATGCGCTGCCAGAGCGACCGTATAGCCCTTTTCATAGCCTGCTTGCGCGTCCGGAGTTTTAGCATCGGTCATCCCTGCAGAGGCTGTCGAGGGCAGGCCGAGATGCAAAAGAAGCTGCGCAGCTGCGGCGGCCGCAACTGCCGCCTCTCCGGACCCGCCGGTCATGGCCCCTGTGCGCAGATCTGAAATGAACGGCATAAAGGCAAAGATGCAAGGGAACCCTGGCTGAATAGCGTCGACCACCATAAGCCCTGCGAGCGTCTCTGCCAGCCCTTGTGCCAAAGCACCGGCGAGCGTCACGGGACTGGTCGCGCCTGCTTGCGCTGCTGTGCAGATTTGCAAGGGCATGCCAAGAGCCATCGCACGCCGCATGATCTCAACGCCTTCCGGCGCATATCGGAGGGGCGAGACCGCGTGTACGATGACTGCAAAACAAAACGGTTGTTTGCGAAAGCTGCCGTCGCGCCCAAGCGCTATGTCGAACATGGAAATCACCGGGTCCAGATGTGCTACGGTATCAAAACTCACGCCAATCGGCTTTGGACAAGCTTTCAGACAAGCGAATGCGGTGTTGATATCAAGCAGTAACGGCGTCTCCATATCCCGCGCGATCACAGGGCGCAGGCCGTAGTGAATGTTGGGTAATATCCCGACTAGCCGCATCAGATCGTATAGATCGAAAAGCTGCGCGCCCCGGAAACTGACTGTTTCACTGTCCAGCACTTCTGTGGCTGCACCGCCGGTACCGATATGCACCCGCCCTCCGCCGATCGCGAGACCCATATCCTCGACAAAACCGGGTAGATTCACACGATGCGCCGCACGGTCGATTGCGGTCTCGATCATAGCCTGCGGAAAGCAAACCCGACCGTCATCGCGCCTGCGCGCGCCACGCTCTAACATGCG
Source organism: Pseudomonadota bacterium (assembly GCA_039180185.1). Taxonomy (GTDB): domain Bacteria; phylum Pseudomonadota; class Alphaproteobacteria; order Rhodobacterales; family Rhodobacteraceae; genus Roseovarius. The sequence goes on from JBCDDS010000042.1 coordinate 17,929, forward strand.
AGAAGCGACGTCCGGCGGGCAAGCGCCAATACCCGTGCGAGCCAGAATATCCATCGCGGCTTGTACGATGCGGTCGATGGCGGCGTGGTCCAACGGGCCAAAGCGACCGCCCAAGGGCGGCAGTGTCACATCCAGTCTTGCCGGATTGCTTTGAACAGCGCGTGATTTGCTTCTGCGGACCATGTCATTTTGTTGCCGGATTAAAGACTGCTGTCAGCTTTGCCGCAAAAGACCTGGAGTGAAATGATAAACTTACTGAGTGTTGCGTTTTCTGCACCGGTACAACACCGCTGCTAACGCGGTTAAACACGTTCAGCGTTTTCCAGCTTCTCAAGCGCCCTCATCCAAAGCGTCTCAGCGCGGTCGAGGCCGTCCATCACTTCGGAATACTTTCGCTGCCAAGCTTCCATATCTGCAATGCGCTCGTCCTCATAAATCGATGGATCGGCCAGCTTATCGGCAATCTTGTCGCGCATTTCGTTGAGCTTTTCGATCCGCTCTTCGCATTTGCGGACATCGGCGCGCAAGACGAGCATTTGATCGCGGCTCGGGCGTTTGGCTTTGCGCTTGGCGTCTTTCTCGGCTGGCGGTTTTGTATCCAGTAGCATAGCGCGGTAGCTCTCCAGATCACCCTCGTAGGGTTTCACCGTGCCATCTTTCACCAACCAAAGCCTGTCTGCGACAAGCGAGAGCAGATGCATGTCGTGGCTCACCAGAATGATCGCGCCGGTATAAGCTGTAAGCGCTTCGACCAGCGCCTCGCGGCTTTCGATATCGAGGTGGTTGGTGGGCTCATCAAGGATCAGCATGTGCGGCGCATCAAGCGTAGCGAGAAGCAGGCTCAACCGGGCTTTCTGTCCACCAGAAAGCTGACCCACCTTCATGTCCGCTTGATCTGCTCCGAGGCCGAAGCCACCGAGCCGGGCGCGCAGCTTGGCCTGTCCCTCATCTCCAAAATGGCGCCTGATGTGGTCGAGCGGTGTTTCATCGACATGCAGCTCATCCACCTGATGCTGGGCGAAATAGCCCACGCGCAGCTTTGAGGAAGCAATCTTGTGGCCATCCATTAGATCGAGCCTGCTCGAGAGCAGTTTTGAGAGCGTCGATTTGCCCTCGCCATTGCGCCCGAGCAGAGCGATCCGGTCATCCTGATCAATGCGCAAGTTCAACCGTTGTAGAACCGCCGTTTCGTCATATCCCGTCGCGGCGCTCTCCAGTTTCACGATTGGGGGCGAAAGCTCTTCCGGTGCGGGAAAGGTGAACTTTTTCGATGCCGCTTCCTGCGGTCGTGTGATTGGCTGCATCTTCTCGATCGCTTTGATGCGCGATTGGGCTTGCTTGGCTTTGTCCGCTTTATAGCGGAAGCGATCCACATAAGACTGTAGATGCGCTCGGCGCGCTTCTTGCTTTTTTGCCTCTGCCTCTGCTGTGGCCAATCGTGCCGCGCGGGTCTCTGCAAACCGATCATAGCCACCCTGGTAAAGTTGCAGCTTGCGGTCTTCGAGATGCAGGATTGAGCCCACGGCGCGGTTGAGCAGACCCCGATCGTGGCTGATCACCAGAACTGTATGCGGGTAGCGCGCCAGATAGCTTTCCAGCCACAGCGCGCCTTCGAGATCGAGATAGTTCGTTGGCTCGTCGAGTAGTAGCAAATCAGGTGCAGCAAATAGGATCGCGGCCAGTGCCACGCGCATGCGCCAGCCGCCCGAGAAGGCGGAGCAGGGCATAGCCTGCTCGTCATTGGTAAACCCAAGCCCTTTTAGAATGGTTGCCGCGCGCGCTTCTGCGCTCCAGGCGTCAATATCGGCCAGGCGCGTTTGGATGTCTGCAATGCGAGTGGGATCGCTCGTCGTATCCGATTCCGCCAAAAGTGCCGTACGTTCTTCATCTGCGGCCAGCACCGTGTCGATAAGAGACACCTCATTGCCCGGAACCTCTTGCTCAACACCGCCAATGCGCGCCTGCCTAGGAAGAGCGATTTCACCGGTTTCAAGTGCAAGTTCACCGCGGATCAGGCGGAACAATGTCGTTTTGCCCGTGCCATTGCGACCGACAATACCCACCTTATGGCCGTCGGGGATCATAGCCGAGGCTTGCTCGATCAACGGCCGTCCGGCCACCGAATAACTGATGTTGTCGATCCGCAGCATGGCCACCGCATGCCGGATCGGCGCGCAGGCGTCAATCGCTGCTTTTCAATCCAAGACACGCGTGATAGCGGTGCGCGAAATTTCACGGACGGTTAGAGGCCGCCGGTTTTAACATCTAAAGAAAAGAGGCTTTCATGGCTGTCGAACGCACCCTCAGCATCATCAAACCTGATGCCACCAAACGCAACCTGACCGGCAAGATCAATGCCAAGTTCGAAGACGCGGGCCTGCGCATCGTGGCGCAAAAACGTATCCACCTTAGCAAAGCGCAAGCCGGCGTCTTCTACGCGGTGCATGCTGAGCGTCCGTTCTATGACGAGCTTTGCGAATTCATGGCGTCAGAGCCGGTCGTGGTTCAGGTGCTGGAAGGGGAAAGCGCGATTGCAAAAAACCGCGAAGTCATGGGCGCAACTAATCCCGCGGATGCGGACCCAGGCACGGTCCGCGCCGAATTTGCGGAGTCTGTAGGGGAGAACTCGGTGCACGGTTCTGACGCACCGGAAACTGCGGCGGTTGAAATCGCCTATTTCTTCTCAGGGCTCGAGCTGGTCGGTTAACCTCTAAACGAGAGGCCCGGCCTTATATCGCTGCGAAGTCAGAGAATACTTGTTTTGAAACGATTATCTTCTTCGTTTCTGTTTGTTTTGTCTGGTCTTCTTGCTGCTTGCTCATATCAGCCTCTTTTTTAGGTACTTGTACCATGACCATACTCCGTTACCGTTTATGCCGGCTGAACGTACCAGCCGGTACCAATGCAGCGCGAACATGCGCTACTTGAAATATTTAAGAAAGAAATATGGCGACACTAGGCCCCATTGCTGAATTTTTGGGGACAAAAGACGATAATTTAGCGATCTGTTGCGGGGATCACACTTTCACGGCATGTTTTGTCATCAGACTACCCAATTCGGCGTTGAAGGCATGTCATGGCAACCACCAAGCTTAAGCAGAACCCACATAAGGTTCGGGAACTCACTGAAAAAAACTTGGAGACGGCGATTGGGCGCGCGGTGCGGGAACATCGCAAAGCGCGTTCCATGACGGTGGCGGATTTGGCTGACGCGACAGGTCTTTCTATAGGTATGCTCTCGAAAATTGAAAACGGCGTGACTTCGGCCTCATTGACCACTTTAAAGGTTGTCTCGGACGCACTGTCGGTACCGATCACCTCCTTGTTTCGACGGTTTGAGGAGCGACGTGAGGCGGTTCACGTTAAGGCTGGTGAGGCGGTTGAGATCGAGCGGGAGGGTACGCGGGCCGGACACCAGTACCGTCTGTTAGGGCATCTCGGCGCCAACAACAGCGGGGTCGTGGTTGAGCCTTATCTGATCAAGCTTACTGAAGAATCGGATTTGTTCCCGATCTTTCAGCACGAGGGAATTGAGTTACTCTATGTTTTGTCTGGTGAGGTTCGGTATCGTCACGGGGAAGAAACCTATCATCTGCGCCCCGGTGACAGCCTGTTTTTTGACCCAGATGTGCCGCATGGGCCAGAAGAGCTCATCGCCTTGCCGATTAACTTTTTGGCGGTGATTTCATACCCTCAAAGCGATGGGTAGTATTTCCTGACAGGAAATTTTAATTCTCCCATTGAAACTTTCCGGGGGGCAGACTAGGGTCTGCGGAATCTTGAAATTGGAGGCGACAATGTGTGGAATTGTTGGGCTGTTCCTCAAGGATAAGTCTCTTGAGCCACGCCTGGGCGAGATGCTGACCGATATGTTGATCACGATGTCCGATCGCGGACCGGACAGCGCAGGCATTGCTGTTTACGGCAAGGACGAAGACGGGCGCGCAAAACTAACTGTGCAGGCCGCTGATCCAAGTGTGTTTGATGGATTGGATAAAGCCCTCGGAGAAAAAATTGGGGCGGATGTTGCGGTACAAATCAAAGACACACATGCGGTCTTGGACCTTCCTGATGGTGAGACAGGTAGCGCGCGCGCTGCTCTGGCCGAGATCAATCCCGATATCCGCATTATGAGCGCTGGAGAAGTGATCGAGATATACAAAGAGGTTGGCCTTCCAGGGGAAGTGGCCGAACGCTTTGATGTTCCGCGTCTTACAGGCACGCATGGCATCGGTCATACACGCATGGCGACGGAGAGCGCTGTGACCACGCTTGGTGCGCACCCATTTTCGACGGGCTCCGATCAGTGCCTTGTTCACAACGGTTCGCTTAGCAACCACAACTCTTTGCGTCGTAAGTTGGCGCGTGAGGGCGTGACGGTTGAGACAGAGAATGACACCGAGGTGGCTGCCGCCTACCTGACATGGAAGATGCAGCAGGGCGAAAGCCTTGGAGAAGCTCTTGAAAGCGGAATTGATGACCTAGACGGGTTCTATACTTTTGTCGTTGGCACCAAAGATGGTTTCGGCGTGGTGCGCGACCCGATCGCCTGCAAGCCAGCTGTTATGGCGGAAACTGATCAATACGTGGCAATGGGAAGTGAATATCGCGCTTTGGTGAACCTGCCCGGTATTGAAGATGCCAAGGTTTGGGAACCTGAACCTGCCACTGTTTACTTTTGGACCCACTGACATGCAGCAATATGATATCGAAGCGAACGGTCTGCGCGGCTTAAACGAGGCTTTACAAGCGCAAAGCCAAACCACCAATGAGACAGCATGGGATGTCGTGAACCCGCGAGGAAGTCATGCGATTGCTGTTGGTCTTGATGCACCCGTTGAAGTGACCGTCAACGGATCGACAGGGTATTACTGCGCGGGAATGAACCAGCAGGCCACGATCCGCGTGAATGGGAACGTGGGCCCGGGTGTCGCCGAGAACATGATGAGCGGTACGGTGATCGTTGAGGGTGATGCCAGCCAGTATGCCGGTGCGACAGGGCATGGCGGATTGCTTGCCATCAAGGGCAATGCCTCCTCGCGCTGCGGTATTTCGATGAAGGGCATTGATATCGTGGTGCAGGGCAATGTCGGGCACATGTCGGCCTTTATGGCGCAGGCGGGCAACCTGGTTATTTGTGGTGATGCTGGCGATGCACTTGGCGATTCAATCTATGAGGCTCAACTCTTCGTGCGTGGTTCGGTCAAAAGCCTTGGTGCGGACTGCGTTGAGAAACAGATGCGTCCGGAGCATCTGGAGGTCCTGACGGACTTACTTTCGCGCGCGGAAATTGATGCCAACCCGAAAGACTTCAAACGTTACGGATCGGCTCGCAAGCTATACAATTTCAACATCGACAACGCTTATTGAGGACGGTGATCATGGCCAAAGATGAACAAACCCCACCTCAGACTTTACCACGTTATTCCAATACGTTCACGCCCGAAGTGAATGCAGAAATTCGGCGTGCTGCGGCAACAGGCATCTATGATATTCGCGGCGGCGGGGCGAAACGCAAACTGCCGCATTTTGACGATCTGGTGTTCCTTGGCGCCTCGATGTCGCGTTATCCGTTGGAGGGCTATCGCGAACGCTGCGACACAAATGTGGTGCTTGGCACGCGGTTCGCGAAGAAACCGATTGAGCTCAAAATCCCGATTACGATTGCTGGTATGAGCTTCGGTGCGCTCTCGGCTCAGGCTAAGGAGGCGCTCGGGCGCGGTGCGTCTATGGCGGGCACGTCTACGACGACAGGCGACGGTGGCATGACACCGGAGGAGCGTGGTCAATCTGAGCGGTTGGTATATCAATACCTGCCATCGCGCTATGGCATGAACCCGGTTGACCTCCGCAAGGCGGATGCAATTGAGGTCGTTGTCGGTCAAGGCGCGAAACCCGGTGGAGGCGGGATGCTGCTTGGTCAGAAAATCTCCGATCGCGTTGCCGAGATGCGTACGTTGCCAAAAGGAATTGACCAACGCTCTGCGTGTCGTCATCCGGATTGGACGGGTCCCGATGATCTTGAGATCAAGATCATGGAATTGCGCGAAATCACCGGCTGGGAGAAACCGATTTACGTTAAAGTTGGTGCCGCAAGGCCTTATTTTGACACGACTTTGGCTGTGAAAGCCGGGGCGGATGTTGTGGTCATAGATGGCATGCAGGGTGGCACTGCGGCGACGCAGGATGTGTTTATTGAGCACGTGGGCATACCAACGCTCGCGTGTATTCGCGAGGCCGTACAGGCGTTGCAGGACCTCAACATGCATCGCGAGGTACAGCTTATTGTCTCTGGAGGCATCCGGTCGGGTGCAGACGTAGCCAAGGCGCTTGCGCTTGGTGCGGATGCGGTGAGCATCGGCACAGCCGCGATGATCGCACTCGGCGACAACGACCCGAAATGGGAGGCTGAATATCAGGCGCTCGGTAGCACCGCTGGCGCCTATGATGATTGGCACGAAGGCCAGGATCCGGCGGGCATTTCCACCCAGGACCCGGAGCTATCCAAGCGGCTCGACCCGGTCGAGGCAGGTCGTAGGCTCAACAATTACCTCAAGGTGATGACTTTGGAGGCGCAAACACTCGCGCGTGCCTGCGGTAAAAACCACGTCAACAACCTGGAGCCAGAAGACCTCGCCGCACTGACCGTCGAATCTGCGGCGATGGCGCGCGTTCCACTTGCGGGAACCTCTTGGATACCGGGAACATCCGGCGCATAGTGGCGCAAAATAACAGGGAGTTTGGGGATGACCACCGATCTGGCCGCCTTCGCCGCTGAAAACGGCGTCAAATATTTCATGATTTCCTTTACGGACCTTTTTGGAGGTCAGCGCGCCAAGCTGGTGCCAGCACAAGCAATTGCCGATATGCAGGAGGAGGGCGCGGGCTTTGCGGGCTTTGCCACGTGGCTCGATATGACACCAGCGCATCCTGATATGCTGGCAGTTCCTGATCCGAGTTCAGTTGTGCAACTCCCATGGAAACCAGAAGTGGCATGGGTCGCGGCCAATCCTGTAATTGAAGGCGAGGACGTGGCGCAAGCGCCGCGAAATGTGCTGCGCCGTTTGATCGACGAGGCCGCAGGCGAAGGTCTACATGTTAAAACTGGTGTCGAATGCGAATACTTCCTGCTGACGCCGGACGGAAACCAGTTGTCAGACGAATTCGATACGGCTGAAAAGCCTTGTTACGACCAGCAAGCAGTGATGCGTCGCTATGACGTTGTACGCGAGATCTGCGATTACATGCTCGAAATGGGCTGGGGGCCGTACCAAAACGACCATGAGGACGCCAACGGTCAGTTTGAGATGAACTGGGACTTTTCCGATGCTCTCGTAACTGCGGACCGGCATTCGTTCTTCAAGTTCATGACCAAGTCGGTGGCCGAAAAGCATGGCTTCCGAGCGACATTTATGCCGAAGCCCGTTGAGGGGCTGACAGGAAACGGGTGTCACGCGCATATCTCAGTCTGGGATGCGGCGGGTGACAAGGCCAAGGTCAATATGTTCGCAGATGACGACATGGAACTGGGCCTTTCTGAGAAGGGTCGCAACTTCCTCGGCGGGATCATGAAACATGCCTCGGGGATGGCGGCGATCACCAATCCAACGGTGAACAGCTATAAGCGAATCAACGCACCGCGTACGACATCAGGCGCCACATGGGCGCCAAACACCGTGACGTGGACGTCGAACAACCGCACCCACATGGTTCGCGTGCCTGGTCCTGGCCGGTTTGAGCTGCGTCTGGCCGATGGGGCGGCAAACCCT
>JBCDDS010000043.1:0-25543 GCA_039180185.1 Pseudomonadota bacterium
AGATCGTACCGCGCGTGGGTTTGAACCCATAGACACCACAGAACGACGCAGGCCGGACCACGGACCCGCCCGTTTGCGTGCCGATGGCAAGCGGGACGTGTCGTGCGGCCACAGCAGCCGCTGATCCGCTTGAGGAACCGCCCGGCGTGCGTGACGCGTCATGCGGATTGGTCGTTGGGGCAGGGCACATGAAAGCGAACTCTGTGGTCGCCGTCTTGCCCATGATCACGGCACCTGCCTCTCGCAGCTCCTCCACAAGGCGGGCGTCGCTGTCGGGTTGACGACCTGCGTTGATCTCGGTCCCGCATTCTGTCGGCATATCGGATGTGTCGACAATATCCTTCAATCCGATGGGGACGCCGTGCAACGGGCCGAGTGCATGACCAATGGCGCGCATGCGATCAAGCTCTCGCGCCTGCGAAAGCGCTGCGTCCGCGTCAATATGCGCCCACGCCTTTATTGCCGGTTCGGTTCGTTCGATCCGCTCCAGGCAGGCAGAGACCAGCGCCTCCGACGTAAAGCGGCCATCCTTGACCCCGTCGACTGCTTGAACGGCGGTCAACAGAGACAGATCGGTTTTGCTCAAGGCACCCACTTTCCAAACAGGTAGTCAGGGAACCAAAGCGCAATACCTGGGAACTGATACATCAGGACCATACAAAGGATCACGATCGACAGATAGGGCATCAAACCCTTGAAAATCTCGATCAGTTCGATCTGCGATTTTAGAACGCCTTTTAGGTAATAGGCCGACATCGCCATAGGTGGGGTCAGGAACGAAGTCTGCAGGTTCAGCGCAACCAACATCGCAAAGAAATACGGATTCACGCCGAATGTTTCGAGCATAGGCAGGAAGATCGGCACGAAGATAATCAGGATTTCAGACCATTCCAACGGCCAGCCGAGTAAGAAGATGATCAGCTGTGCCAGCACCAGGAACTGCCATGGTTGCAGGTTCATGGCCACGACCCAGTTTTCGATTACGTCATGTCCACCGAGATACGAAAAGATCGATGCGAAGGTCCAGGAGCCGACAAAGAGCCAACACACCATTGCCGTGGCTTTCGCAGTCAGAAACACGCTTTCCTTGACCTTGGTCCAAGTCAAAGAGCGATAGAGCGCTGCAAGCACAAGGCCGCCCAAGGCGCCCATAGCCGCTGCTTCCGCCGGAGTGGCGAGACCACCAAGAATGGAACCGAGCACCAGCATAATCAGAATGAAAAGCGGAACGAAAGAGACCAGCAGGTTCAAATAAATCTCGCGTTTGGCCGGAATATCTTCCTTCAGCGGTTTTGGTGCTAGAGACGGGTTTAAACCAACTCGGACAATCACATAGACGATGTAGAGCCCGGCGAGCAGCAATCCTGGAAAAACCGCAGCCGCATACAGCCGCAGGGGCGAAAGCTCTGCAATGGCAGCATAAACAATAAGCATGATCGAAGGCGGAATCAGAATGCCCAGAGTTCCGCCAGCGCAGATGATTCCTGACGCAAAGCTTTTATCGTACCCTGCTTTATTCATCGCCGGATAGGCCAAAAGGCCCATAAGCGTGACCACCGCGCCCACGATACCAGAGGCGGTCGAGAACACCGCACAGGTCATCAGTGCTGCAATACCCAGCGAACCGGGAAGGTTATGCGCTGCCTGATAGAGCGAGAAGAACAGGCGGTTCACGATATTGGCGCGCTCCACGACGTATCCCATGAATAGGAAGAGCGGGATCGCGACCAGCGTGTCGTTTTCCATCACCGAATAGGTGTTTTGGTTCAGCAGATAGAAAATGTTGTTGTTGAAGATATCGCCGATGCTTTCCGGTGCGCCGGTGTAGTAGGCGTAGTAGCCAAACGCTACGCCCATTGCGATCAAGGTAAACGCGATGGGGAATCCCAGCAAAACCAGCACAATGAACAGGCAAAGCATGAGGATGGCGACTTGAGGATCGGTCATTTCCGTGCCTCCTCATCCTGCGTCGGAATGACGTTGAGATCTTCCGGTGTCATCTCCATAAGCATGTCTTCAGTTTCGCGCACGTCGTCCAGACGAGGTAACCAATGACCTTCGCGCATCGCAATCCAGCAGCGCATCATTTCCGCAAACCCCTGGATCATAAGCAAAAGGCCCGCGACCGGGATCAGGGTTTTAAAAAAGTAAATTTGAATCCGCGCAGGGCTGTTCCAGCTAACCTCTTTGAAACGCCAACTATCTGAAGCGATTTCCCAGCCGTACCAGAACAGGGCGATCATGCCGGGGAAAAAGAAGATAATGTATAGGATGAAATCAATACGTGCCTGCCAACGCACAGAAAACAAACGGTAAAGGACGTCACCGCGAACATGGGTGTCCTGCGCCAAAGCGTAAGCCCCGGCCATTAAAAACAGCGCGCCGTACATCTGCACCATCATGTCGAAGGCCCAAACCGTGGGCGCGTTCAGAACGTAGCGCACAAATACTTCGTATGACACTGACAGGGTCAGTATCAGGATGCACCACCCGAAAGCTTTGCCAACCCATTGGCTCAACCCTTCGATGGCGTGAATTGTCTTGATCACGGCTGTCCCCTAACCCATGCGTCGTAACGATACGGAGGCCGCGCGACGCAGCCTCCGATCAAAGTCATGTAATCGCTTTTATGCGAAGTAGTGTTTGTAGGCCAGTTTGTAGTCCGGCTGATTGAGGTTGAGGTAGTTCATCACCGTCTTCGCATAAGCCTTCTGGCTTTCGATAACCTTCGCGAAGAACTCATCCTCTGCTGAAATTCGGTCAACAACGATGTCCCAAGCTTTGAGCTGTTCGGACATCACGCTGTCTGGTGTGCGATACACGTTGACGCCTTGTTCCGATGTCAAAGTGTTCAGGTCGTCAGCATAGCGCTTCGTGTTGTTCCAGTAGAAGTTGGAGTTTTCCGCCTCGGAGGCGTACTTGATGATCGCCTGCAACTCGCTGGACAATGCATTGAATTTGTCCTTGTTGAAGGTAACCTCAAAGAACTCTTGGCTCTGGTGGAACGAAGCCAAGTGATAATGCTTGGACACGTCCTGCATGCCGAAGTCACGGTCAGAGGTCGGGTTGTTGAACTCTGCTGCGTCGATCAAGCCTGATTTCATAGCGGGCTGAATCTCACCGCCAGGCAACTGCACAACGGACATGCCCATTTCGAGCAGAACGTCAGCAGCAAGACCAACTGTCCGGTACTTTAGACCGTTCATCTGGCTTGCATCTTTGATCTCTTCTTTGAACCAACCCAGTGGCTGAGCAGGCATAGGCGAGTTGAAGAACGACACAACGTTCAAGCCAAGCTTGCCCATAAGTTCATCAAACAGCTCTTGACCGCCACCGTAGTTGACCCAGCCGAGCACTTCTTGGCTCGACCAGCCAAAGCATGGGCCTGTGCCGAAGAGTGAGGCGGTTTTTTCTTTTGAGTACCAGTAGGCAGGCACATAGTGTGCTGCATCAAGAACGCCGCGGTGTACGGCGTCTTGCATCTGGCTGGTTTTCACAACCGAGTTCACCGGCAGCAATTCAATGGTGAGTCCGCTGCCCGCCATCTCGTTGACGCGGTTTACAAAGGACTGCGCGTTTTCAAGAAAGATGCCGCCGCCCCATGCCGCTTGCATTTTCATTGTCACGCCTTCGGCTGCGTGAACAGCTGGTGCAGCTAAAGCGCCCGCACCGACCAGCGCCGAACCGCGTAAGAATTTTCTACGATTTAGTGATTTAGACAATTTTTCCTCCCGAGTTTGTCTTTTCGGGCATGGTTTAAACCCATCCCTACCGCCTTTCGGCGAATAGCGCGCAAGATAATCCGGTAAACAGAATTGTCCAATTGTTTTGATGTACTTTTGGGCCGTTTGTAACGCACAAATGAAGTGGTCGCGCGAAATGGTAAAACGAGTTCCATGAATTAGGATGAAACACGCGTTAAAATGCGACAACCAACGCGTGATTGTTGTCTTCCGATTCTACTCTCCGAGCTTCTCCCGCGATGCAGAGGTTTCCTCTAACCATCCGACACGCAGTTCGGGCACAGAGGAAATTAGCAACTCGGTATACGGGTGGAATGGCGGCGACAGAACATCGACAACGGGTCCTTTCTCCACCACCTCACCTTGATAGAGCACTACAATCTCATCGGCGAAGGAAGCCACCGTCGACAAGTCGTGACTGATAAAGACAAATGATACGCCCGTCTCATCCTGCAGCCTTTGCAGCAGGCTGATCACGTTGGAACCGACAATCGTATCGAGGGCTGATGTCACTTCGTCACACAGCACAACATCAGGTTCTGCCGCCAAAGCACGGGCCAGGTTGATCCGTTGCTTTTGGCCACCGGAAAGCTCATGCGGGTAGCGTTGTGCAAAGGGGGCGGGCAACTCCACCATTTCCAGCAGTTCAAGCACACGTTGATTGCGCGCCGAACCGCGCAGGCCGTGGTAAAAGGTCAGCGGGCGACCCAGGATGTCGCGGATCTTTTGCTGCGGGTTGAGCGCAGTATCTGCCATTTGGTATACGAATTGCACTTTGCGCAGGTCGTCCCGGCTCCGTCCGTTAACACCCGGGGCCAATGCCTCTCCATTCATAAGAACCTGACCGCGATGGGGAGGCAAAAGCCCTGCCATTACCCGCGCAAGCGTTGACTTCCCGCTGCCGGATTCCCCGATCACTCCGACGGTTTTTCCCTTGGGGACCGTGACGTTGATGTCCTTCAGAATCGTGACCAACGGCATTCCGTTCGGTCCTTGGCCATAACCTGCATCAACATCACGCACCTCTAGCGCCGCTGGATTCTCATGCTTGATGTTTTCGAGTTCATCCGCATCTGGCAGCGGATTGATCGCCGCCATCAGGCGCTTTGTATAAGGATGCTGCGGCTCATTGATGATCGTGTCGGTCGGCCCGGCTTCTTTCACCTCGCCATTATAAAGTACCACGATATGGTCGGCGATCTGCGCCACGACGGCCAAGTCATGTGTGACGTAAATTGCCGCGGCACCTTCTTCTTTGATCACCTTCTTGAACGCCTTGAGCACCTCGATCTGCGTTGTCACATCAAGCGCTGTTGTCGGCTCGTCCAACACCAACAAATCCGGATCACCGCAAAGCGCCATTGCGGCCATCAAGCGCTGTAACTGCCCGCCTGAGACCTGATGCGGATAGCGCTCGCCGATGTTTTCCGGGTCGGGTAGATCGAGCGCGCGATAGAGCGCCAGCGCCTTTTCATCTGCCTCGGCTTGGGTTTTGGTGCCGTGCAGTACGGGCGCTTCGGTCACCTGTTCGTTGATGCGCAGCGATGGGTTAAACGTGGCTGCCGCACTCTGCGCCAAATAGGCTACGTTGATACCGCGTAGATCGCGGAGCTCATCAGTGCTTTTTCCTGCAATGTTATGGCCGAGAAGTCGCGCTTCTCCGCCCGCAAACTCTAGCCCGGGTTTGCAGTAGCCGAGCGCGGACAGAGAAATCGTTGTCTTGCCAGAACCACTTTCACCAATCAGCGCCACAACTTCGCCACGGCGCACCTGAAAGTTCACGCCCTTAACGATCTGAAGCTCAGAGCCGTCATCGCGTACGGCGCTGATCACCAAATCCTTAGTTTCAAACACCAGCTCGTCAGAGGATTGCATGTCTCTCGCCATGGATCAGAGCCTCTTTGCCAACTTGCCACCGCCGTGGGCAGAGACATCATCGACGACCATGTTGATCGCAACGGTAAGCGTCGCAATCGACAGGGCAGGGGCGATTACGGCCAGCATGGAGTCGCCGTATTGCAGCGCTCCGAGGTTCTCGCGCACCATAGAACCCCAGTCCGCCTGTGGCGGTTGCACGCCAAGGCCGAGAAAGCTCAACGAAGAAATGAAGAGGATCACATAAATCAACCGCAGCCCGAAATCGGTGATCAACGGCATGCGCGCATTTGGCCAAATCTCTCGCGTGATGATCCACCAACGCCCTTCACCGCGCACTTTGGCCGCCTCGACATAATCCATCACCATGATTTCCATGCCAATGGCGCGGGCAAGGCGATAGACCACCGAAGCGTATATGAGTCCGGCAGTTACAATTAGTACCGGTATCGAAGAGCCGACAGCGGCCACCACGACAAGCCCGAGCATGATCGTAGGCAAACTGAGAAAAGCATCGTTGATCCGACTAACCACCATGTCGACCTTGGGATCAGAAACAGCAGCACCGATGCCCAAAACCACACCGATAAAGTAAGCCATAACTGTTGCTGCAACGGAAATGCCGATGGTGCGACCCGCGCCGTACATTATCCGGGACATCACATCACGGTCTTCTACATCGGTGCCCAGCGTGGCGCCCTCTTTCGGCACTTGAAACTCGCTGTAATCGTCTGGAAAAGGTAGCTCGTTTTCGCCATAGGGCGCGAGCCACTGGCCGAAGATGGCAATGAAAAGCCAGAAGGATGTTATTATAATTCCGATCCAGCCGGTGATGGTCGGACGGTAGGCCTGCGTTGGTGGCGCATCGGGAAGTTCATCGAAAGATACGCTCTCATCATAGGGCGCCACGAAATGCGGTTGTTCTTCGAGATCTCTCATTTCGGGTGCCTCAGTCGCGGGTTGGACGCAAATGCCGCGATATCGGCAACCAGCATCAGAATGACGTAGGTCAAACAGAAGATCATGCCGAGGCCCTGGATCAGCACGAAGTCCCGGGTTTGCACCGCTTGTACGATGAGTGTCGCAAGGCCCGGATACCCAAAGTAAACCTCCACAACGATCACGCCGGTCACCAGATAGGCAAGGTTGAGCGCGATGACGTTGACGATTGGGCCAATTGCATTGAGTAGCGCATGCCGCAGGATGATGCGTCTGCGCGGCGTGCCTTTCAAAATCGCCATCTCGATATAAGGAGAGCTCATTACGTTGAGCACTGCGGCGCGGCTCATACGGATAAGTTGTGAGGCGATGACGAAACTCAGGGTGGCGATTGGTAGGGCGAAATGCGCAATCAGCTCGAATAATCCTTTACCCTCGGCAGACCCCACGACCACCGCGTTGCCGACCCCGAGCACGAAAACAAACAACAAGACCAGTAACGTCGCAGTGAAGAATTCTGGTGCTGCCACCAGCGAGACGGACACGAACGTAAGTATGCGGTCGTAAAGCGAGCCGGGAAACATCGCCGCAAGAATACCCAGTGTTAGAGATATGGGTACGCCGATCGCTGCTGTCAGAACGGCCACGTAGACCGTGTTGATGTAGCGATCCGCGATAAGTGAGGTGATTGGCGTGTCGCTGGCGAGCGAGACACCCATATCCCCGCGCACAAAATCGCCGAGCCAAGTCAGATATTGAAGGTAGTATGGCTTATCCAGACCAAGCCGTTCCCGCATGGCGGCAACGTTGGCTTCCGTGGCTTCCTGACCGAGCCTGATCTGTGCTGCATCGCCTGGTAGGATCTTCGTACCGAAGAAAATGATGATCGACACTGCAAATACGATGATGAGCCCGATACCCAGCCGTTTTATAATTAACGACAGCAAGAGATGTCCCCTGTTTTTCTTATTATTTGGCTGTGTGCGGCTCCGCCGTAAAGGCGAGGCCGCAAAGCTCAGTGGTGATTAGGCGTCACGCCACAATGTGACAGGTGCTTCCGCCCCGCCAAAGTTGTTGAGCGGCACGCTGGTGCGGCCCTTCACATGGCTCGCTGCTGCATCCACATAGTTGCGGTGCACTGGAAGTGACATGCCGTTTTCTTCGTGGATCATGGTCTGCAGGTCGCAGTACTTTTGACGACGCGCATCAGGGTCCACTTCGCCACGGACATCAACGAGAAGCTGGTCAAACTTGTCGTTTTTCCAACGTGTCTCGTTCCAGGCCGCGTCGCCCTTGAACGCCAGTGTCATCATGATGTTGGCGGTTGGACGCATGTTCCAGGACGCTACACAGATCGGCTCTTTGAGCCAGACCGCGCCCCAGTAGCCATCGGTTGTCACCTTCTTCACGTCGAAATTTGCACCGATTTTCTGGCCTTCACGCTGCATGAAGAGACATTGCTCAACCGCAGCGGGTGAAACTTCAGCACAAACCACTGGCACTGGCGTCGACCCGATACCGGATTTTTCCCAATGGAATTTCGCCTGATCTGGGTCAAGTTGACGCTGCGGTATGTCTGGGCAATGGTCGAAATAGGCCGCGTTGATCGGTTGGTCGTTACCCAACGAACCCTGACCTTTCAGAACGCCCTTAAGCAGGCGCTGACGATCCTGCAGATGCTGCATGGCCTTCCACAGATGCACATTTGCAGATTGTTCCATGTCCAGCCTTGGCGTAATGTTTACGTAAGCACCCGCCTGCAAAGACCAAACTTCTTTGCCGTCAGCGCTCTCAACCTGACCGATGGCTTTCGGTGGTAAGTTGACCATCGCGTCGATGTCGCCCGCGAGAAACGCATTCAAACGAGAAGTGGAGTCGCCGATGCCATAGTGTTCCAGCTCGTCGAGGTAGCCACCTTCGCCCCAGAAGTTTTCAAAACGCTCGCCGACTGCGCGCACACCTGGTGAGAACTCTTTAACCTTGTACGGGCCAGTGCCCACAGCGGTCGAGAAGTCAGTGGCGCCATCTTGCAGAATTTTAAAGTGGAACGTGCCGAGCGCGATGGGCAGGTCCGCGTTCGGTGAATTCAGGACTGCCTTCACCTCGTAGTCGTTCACTTTTTCCCAGCGGTCGACCATAGCAACAAGCGAGGCCGCCTTGGAAATGCTGTCCGCACCGAGGTGACGGTTCATCGTGTAGATAACGTCGTCTGCCGTAAGTGTTTTGCCGTCATGGAATTCCACGCCTTGACGGATCTTGAAGGTCCACTCGGTAGCGTCAGCATTGGCCTCGATGGATTCGGCAAGCTCAGGCTCCCAGCCCAGGCTTTCTGTCAGGCGTGTCAGCGAGCCATAGAACATACGACCACGGAAGTAGTCGACCGCAGAGGTGTAAAGCGCTGGGTCAAGCGTGTCGTTCGGACCGTGCTGGTCACCGGCCATGATAAGCTTGCCACCGCGTTTTGGTGTGGCCGCGATCGCCTCTGTAGCGCTGCCGAACAGCGCGCTTGATGCAGCCAACGTGGCACCAGACGCCATGAAGTACTTCAAAACATCGCGCCGTGAAGCGCCACGATGGATCATTTCGAACAACTGTTTGTTGTCCGCATGACCAAGTTGTTTGAACTTTGGGTCATTCTTTTTCATGTCTGACATTATTTTCTCCCTGAAGTTATTTTTGTCAGTCGAACAGCATGTCTTGCGCCCGGCTTCGCAAGAAACCGGTCGTGAATGCCGCTCTAAGTTAGATGATTTTCAATCCTTACTCCCGGTTGCTTGTGCACCATTGAGTTAGATGAAACGCGCGTCAGGTGTTTGTTAGCTTTATTTTGATCCGCCGTTCTCGGATCCTTAAGCAAACGCGTTATTCTCCCCGAGGCCATACTTCCAACCTAACTGCGTTCTGTAAAGTCCTTAATTTGAAGCTTATTTGCTTTGACGGCTGCTAATTTGGCGGCTGCAGGCACAAATCAAGCAATTGGCCGAAATCTTGAGCACCCAATAGGTCAAATTGTTTTGTAAGCGCCTCAATATCGGATGCAGATTTTGCGCCTATCAACGGATTCGCAAAGCGATGAAATTTTTGTGTAATCTCCGCGTCGCTGAGTGGTTGATCACTGTCGCCACGCGGTGTTCTGGGTTCAGAGCCCAGACTTTTGCCGTTCGTCAAATGCAAAGTTACCCGCGCCCAGCGTTTTTCCACACTGCGCTTTGTGAGCTCAGGATCATCAATCAGATTTGTCGCGCGACTGATCCGCAAGATGCTAGGGTCGTTGAGCGCGTCTGGCGTTAGCTCTTCTGCCCCTATTTGACCACGCACAATCATTGCGGCCACTGGGAAGGCAATGGCATAGCTGAACTCATCAAGCGTCTTGGGTTCATGACCAGCCAAACGCGTTGCGTAGTGGAATGTGTGGATGTCCACGCTTGAAACATCCTCGTGCATTAAGTCATGCGTCTTCATCAGCTCTTGTGCCGCATCGATCGCAGGATGGGCCCAGCGGCAACATGGATATGCCTTGTAGTGGGTATCTTGCACGGTCAACCAAGTCTTGCCCAACCCCTCCCAAAATGACTGTGCGTTCTTCCCTTCACAGGTCAGGGCTGGCGCTCCGGTAAAACCCTCTTTCGCGAGATAGGCTGCCGTGACGCCAGACGGCGATCCCCAGCCAACCCCGTCTCGCAGCATGGTCGGATGATCTATACACCGCATCATTTGGCTTCTTGGCCCGTGATATTCAGCTATGCCGGCCGCATGGCGTATCATTTCTGCGTCGCCGCCCAGAATGCGCGCAACCGCAGCGGCTACGCCCACAGCCGTCCATGCGCCAGACGTATGATAGTCCGAACAGGTCGCATGCTGCGCCTTGCCGGCGCGATAGCTCACCTCGTAGGCTATCGCGAGCCATGTGGCGAAATCTTCGCCTTTGACCGCCTTTCCCTCCAAACGCAAAGCATCGGCCATGGCAAGAAGTGCAGGAAAAACCGCCGATCCGGCATGGCCCTTGTTCGGCGTGGTACCGTCATGTGCGTCGATGCTGTCGACTGTGAAGGCTCCTGCCATCGCTGCACCAGCCTGGCTAACCGACCTGCCGTCAAAAAGCATCCGGGCACCGCCGGAGCTTCCCGTGCCAAACATGGCCAACGCCGCCTTACGGGCGATTTGGGACATTTCGGTGCGAGAGCCGATGGCGGCAACGCCGATCGTATCGAGAAAGCTGCGGCGAAGAACCTGAAGAAGCGGTTTCGGCAGATCGCCATAGCTCAGTGTCTTGCTAAGTTCTGCAAAACTAGCAGTCATCTATCTCGAACCGCGTTTATCCCCTTTTGCATCGCCAGAATAAGCGCATCGCGCTTTGCTGCAAGCTCTGGCGTCGATTGGCCTTTTGCGGCTTCGGCCATGCCGTCTACCAGAGCTTTCGTCGTTGTCTCATCGAGGTAAGGCGCGCCCAGATCATCCCACCAGCCGTTGAATGTATCTTTGAAATGAGCGCAAAACGCCTCAAGCCCCGCGTCCCCCGCGCCAAGGCTGAACAGTGTCGTCGGCCCCATCGCAGCCCATCGCAGGCCCGGCCCGGCAGAAACGGCTTTATCAACATCTTCCACGCTGGCCACGCCGCTCAGCACGAGGTGTATCGCTTCTCGCCAGATTGCCGCCTGCAGGCGGTTGGCCACGTGGCCGGGCACTTCCTTATTTACGCGGATCGTGGTCTTGCCGATATCGGCGTAGAAAGCTTCGGCTGCGGGAATGACATCATCTGCGGTCTGCTCGTTGCCCATGACCTCAACCAACGGGATGAGATGCGGCGGATTGAACGGATGGCCCAGAATGAAACGTGACGGGTTGGCCCACCCGGCCTGCATCTGGCCCAGAGTAAGACCAGAGGCAGAGCTGGCCACAACGGTGCTCTCACCCACCGCCGGTTCAATCTCTGCGAATGTCGCGTGTTTGATCGCAATGCGTTCGGGCACGTTTTCCTGAATGAAATCAGCACCGTCAGAGGCCTCCGCAGCAGTGACGTGAAAGCGTATGGCATCCGGTGTTCCGTGTTTGGTCAAACCAAGCTCTTCCATCGTGGGCCATGCGCGCTCGACATAAGAGCGCAAGTACGTTTCAGCCTCTGGCGAAGGATCGTACGCGGCCACAGAGCGCCCAGAGGCCAGAAAAAGCGCAGCCCAACTCGCCCCTATGGTCCCCGCTCCAAGAACGGTGGTATGTTTGACATCCGACATCAAAACAGCCCCGGATTAAGCGGCGAGGCCGCGGTCATCCCGCCGTCGACTGTGAAAAGCTGGCCCGACGCGAAGCTAGACTCATCAGAAGCCAGCCAGACCGCCATTGAAGCAACATCTTCGGGCTTGCCAAACCGGCCCACTGGATGGCGAAGAATTGCATCGGCTTGTGCGGCCTTCGGATTGCGCGCGAGATCAAAGCCGGCTTCCAACATGCCCGTCTCAATCCAACCCGGACAGATCGCATTGCAACGAATGCCGTGATGGCCATAGTCGACCGCAATCGATCGGGTGAGACCGTGCACGAAGGCTTTCGATGCATTGTAGAGTGCCATGGACGGGTCGGCATGTTGGCCGGAGATCGAACCGATATTAATAATGCAACCGCGGTTCATCTTCGGAATGATGGCACGGCACATGTTGAAAACGCCTTTGCAATTGGCCCCAATTACTGCGTCCCAGTCGTCATCTGTGCTATCGACAACCTTCTTCTCAACCTGAACGCCGGCATTGTTGACCAGAACATCGATGTATCCGTCCATCACCTCTGCCAAAGCGTTCACCGCCTGGCTGTCACCTACGTCCAGCGTGTACCAACCACACGAATTTGGCAGATCGTCTGGCCGTTCACCGCGACCGCAAGTCCAGACGTCGGCCCCTTCTTTGGTGAAGGCATCCACAATCGCGCGGCCGATACCCTGCCGTCCGCCAGTCACCATAGCGTATTTGCCCGATAGCTTTTGCATCAATGGGCGATCATCACGTGGCGGATAGCGGTATAGGCGTCGAGGCCATAAACACTCATGTCACAGCCTGTACCAGAGCCTTTCATCGCGGCCCATGGCATTTCAGGCGTAGCAACGCCATGTGTGTTCACCCATGTGAAGCCATAGCGCAGGCGGCTGCTGACATTCATCGCCAACCCCACATTCTGCGTCCAGACAGAGGAGGCGAGCCCGTAGGGGCTTGAATTGGCGAGCTTGATGGCCTCATCAGCCTCCTTGAAACGCGAGAGTGTTACCACGGGACCAAAGACCTCTTCAGTGGCGATCTCTGACTTGGCATCCACATTGGCCAGAACTGTAGGCTGATAGAAGTATCCCTTGCCTTCGGCGTCCGTGCCGCCTGTGAGCACCTCACAGCCGCTATTGGCCCGGTCAACAAATGCCGCAACGCGTTTGCGCTGCGCATCCGAGACAAGCGGGCCCATCTCGGTACCTTCCGCCTTTTGCGCGCCAATCTGGATTTCCTTGACCTGCGCCTCAACAGCTGCCGCCAGTTTATCATAGGCGCCGTCCTGCACCATGATGCGCGTCGGCTGCGCACAATCCTGACCGGCATTGAAATAGGCGCCGAAACGGATCGTCTCAGCAACTGCGTCTAAATCGGCATCATCAAACACGATCACTGGAGATTTGCCACCGAGCTCCAGGTGCACGTGTCTGATCTGGTTGCTGGCGGCGCGCATTGCGGCCATGCCGGTGCGGGGCGAGCCGGTAATGGTGATGGCCTCCATCTGAGGAGAATTGATCAACTGATCCCCGACGCTTGGGCCACGCCCGTGAATGATGTTTAGCACGCCCTTGGGCAGGATATCGTTAAGGATTTCACCCATTCTTAGCGTTGAAAGTGGTGTGATTTCAGAGGGTTTCAGCACGATGCTGCATCCGGCCGCTATTGGAGCTGCCAGCTTCCACGCAGCCATCATCATTGGGTAATTCCAAGGCGCAATCGCCGCCACTGGCCCGACCGCATCACGCCGGATCATGGAGGTGAAGCCCTCAACATATTCGCCTGCGGCAGAGCCTGACATGGTGCGTGCGGCACCGGCGTAGAAACGATAGACATCAATTGTCGTGGGCATCTCGTCGTCACGCGCTGAGGGCCAGGGTTTGCCGACATCGAGGCTTTCCAATTCGGCGAGCTCATCCTGATGGGTCTCCAGCGCATCGGCGATCTGCAAGAGAAGAGCCGAGCGCTCTGCGGGTGTTGTCCGACTGAAGTTCTCAAATGCCTCGGCAGAACTTCTCACCGCCGCTTCAATCTGCTCAGACGATGCCTCGGGCACCGATGCGATCTCTTCCTCGGTCGCTGGATCGAGCACGGTGATCGCCTCACCGTCGCCTGCAACCAACTCGCCATTGATCAACATATCGGTTTGCATAATCTCTCCCTTCTGGCGCGTCAGAACGCCACTTGATCTCCACCCTTAAGCCCCAGTCTTGTTCGTGCCTCTTCCGGAGTCGCAATCCCAAGCCCAAGGCTTTCTATTATAGTCCGTATCTTTTGCACTTGCTCTGCGCTTGATTTGGCCTTTTGCCCGGGGCCGATGTAAAGACTGTCCTCCATCCCCACGCGGACATTGCCTCCAAGAAGCGCACTTTGGTTTGTAAACGGCATCTGGTGACGACCTGCAGCCAGCACGGACCACTCATAGCTGTCACCAAAAAGCTTCTGCGCGATACCGTGCATATGCATCATGTTTTCAAGGTCTGCGCCCGCGCCACCCAGAATACCAAATACCATCTGTATGAAAAACGGTGCCTCGACCCAGCCTTGATCAACCACCCAGGCCAGATTGTAGAGATGGCCCAGATCGTAGCATTCGAACTCAAACTTCGTGCCGTGGCCTTGGCCAAGCTCCTTCATGGCAAATTCAAGATCAGCAAATGTGTTGCGGAAGATAAAATCGCGGGTCATGTCGAGGAACTCAGGCTCCCAGTCATGCTTCCACTCGTTGTATTTATTGAGCATCGGGAAGATGCCGAAATTCATGCTCCCCATATTCATGCTGGCCATTTCCGGGCTGGCGGTCAGCGCTGCGCGCAACCGTTCTTCACGGCTCATACCAAGCCCACCACCGGTGGAGACATTCATCACCGCGCCCGTGGCTTGTTTGATACGTGGCAGGAAGTCCATGAAAAGCTCGGGGGAGGGGTCAGGTCGGCCATCCTCCGGGTTGCGCGCATGCAGATGGATGATCGCCGCGCCCGCCTCGGCGGCCTCAATGCTTGCCTGTGCAATCTCTGTGGGTGTGATCGGCAGATGCTCGGACATAGTCGGAGTGTGAATGCCGCCAGTTGGGGCGCAGGTGATGATGACGGATTTATTCATGGCGTCTAATTTCTCCCTAGGGTTTGGAGGGATTTTTCGGCCTGACGAGCGACGGCTTTTCTTCTGTCCTGGCTCAACCGCTTCAAATGCGGCTTCATCCAATTGCCCAGGTTTGCATCATTGATCGCCCATTCGGTCAACGCTTGCATGGAGTTTTTCAGAACGATCCAATCGCTATGTTCTGCAAGGTTTCGCTTTACGATTTCCACTGCGGCAGCGCGTTGTTGGTCATTCATGCCAGCCATGCCAGACTGAAAAAGTTTTGCAAGCGTCCATTGCGCCGATGCTTGATCGAGTGCGCCTATCTCTTCGATCAAACGGTCAATATACAGCCCTATCAGGTCGGGGCGTTCCGCCTGCACGCGGCGCATTGCGTTTGACGTACGTAGTCGGACGACTTCATCCTTGCTTTTGTAACAGTCAAAGAGCTCTTGCATGCGGCGCGTATCTGCAAGGATGGCATCGACGACCTCAATCGTTCGCCCCAGAGAATTTGGGTGACCGCCAGTTAGCATGGTCTCAAACCCTTCGCTCAAAGCCGCATCTGCTGGACTTGTGCTGACAGCCCCCCGTCCAGAACCCAGAGCTGCCCCGAAGCATAGCGTGCCTCGTCGGAGGCGAGCCAGTTGACCAGATTGGCGATGTCTTCCGGCGTGCCATAGGTGCGCAAGGGGTGCACCTCTCGCATTTCCTGCTGCAGGTCCGCTACGCTTTTGCCGCCACCGCCCACCGCATCCCCGTCAAAGAAGCTTTGCAGCATCGGGGTGTCGATGTATCCGGGGCAGATGGCATTCACCCGGATGCCCTCGGGCCCGTGATCGCAGGCCATGGCGCGCGTCAGCGCATGCACCGCGCCTTTGGTGGCGCAATAGGCGGCAAGGCCAGGATCGGCGATAAACCCGTCGTAGGAGCCGAAGTTGATGAGTGAGGCAGAAGCGCCGTCTTCCGCTGCTTTACGCATCAAAGGCAGAGCGTATTTGGACGTCAGGAACGTCCCTGTCACGTTCACAGCGAAAGAATGGTTCCATTCCTCAAGCGTTGTTTCTTCGATGGTTTTCTCGATCTCGATTCCGGCAGCGTTGACAAGGATGTCGAGCTTTCCGTGGGCCTGAGCGACGTGATCCATCGCGGCATTGACTGAGGCCTCATCAGTCACATCAAGCTGAACAAAGGCCGCGCTGCTGGCGTCATCCTCAAGTGAACCCGTCGCGCTGAGATCGGCGGCGAAGACGGTTGCGCCTTCGTCTTCAAATCTGGAACAGATCGCGCGGCCGATGCCGCCACGCCCGCCTGTGACCAGCGCCACCTTGCCTTGCAGCTTTGTCATTCCGGGGACTCCTTTAGTGGAGGAAAGCGGTAACGCGCTGCGGCTACCGTCCAATCCATGTGATTGCGAACGTATTGTTCTGAAGCGTCCGAGGGCGGGTTGTAATCCCAAGGCTCGCCAGCGCCTGCTTCCATCGCGGCATGCAGTATGCGACGAGATTTTTGCGTGGCGATAACATCGGCGCGCAGGGCATCGCTGTTCCAGCGACTATCGACTTCCTCTGCAAAGGCTTTTGTGGCATCTGCATATGCTGAATCGCTGGAGCGATTGATCTTTTCGAGCGGATCAATTGCCAAATCGTAAAGCTGTGGTGGATCTGGATCGCAGTGAATGTACTTGAGCGGACCGCGCCGGATCATGAAGACCGGGTAGGGGGTCATCTCGGCACAATACTCACCGATGGCCTCATCGATAGGGTCCGTCTCGCCACGCGCCAATGGCATCAGGCTGCGCCCGTCTATAGGCTCTCCAAGCGGTGCCCCGTCGCCTCCAGCAAGCTCGATGAGTGTGGGCAGTATATCGACGAGCGAGCAGGCATTGGACGCCACACCCTGCTTCACGCCAGGGCCCGCCATGATCAGTGGTCCCCGTGCGGAGTGTTCGAAGAAGTTCATCTTGTACCAAAGACCGCGCTCTCCGAGCATATCGCCATGATCGGCGGTAACGATGATCACCGTACGCTCAAGATCACCCGTTTCTTCCAGGGTTTTGACGATCTCACCGACCTTGCTGTCGAAGTAGCTGACATTGGCCAGATAGGCGCGGCGCGCGCGGCGCACTTCATCTTCGGTCAGCGGCACGTAACTTGCCTCTATCCCGTCCATGATCCGGCGAGAGAACGGGTCTTGTTCCTCTGGCGAAAGGAAAAACTCCGGCATGTCGATCTCATCGTCGCTGTAAAGCGACCAGAACTCGGGTTTGGCCACATAGGGATCATGGGGGTGAATGAAGCTTGCGACCATGGCAAAGGGCGTTTTATCCCCGGCGGCCCGGTCACGTCCCCGATCAATCAGCCAGCGTCGTGCGGCAAAGCCCACCTCATCGTCATAATCGGTCTGGAACGTCGCCACCGCCGGGCCGCTCTCCTTGACCGTTTGCATGTTGTGGTACCACTTGTCGATCCGCTCATCGGCGGCCTCCCAATCTGGAGTCCAGGCAAAATCAGCAGGGTAAATGTCGGTGGTAATCCGGTCTTGAAAACCATGCTTCTGATCTGGCCCTACGAAATGCATTTTGCCGGACAGGCAGGTACGGTACCCCAACGCGCGGAGGTAATGGGCGAAGGTGGGCACAGAGGCCTTGAACTCCGACGCATTATCATAGGCCGCAATCCGGCTGATCAGTTGACCGGACATGAACGCAAAGCGAGAAGGCGCGCAAAGCGGAGAATTGCAATAAGCGGCATCAAAGCGCATCCCGCGCGCGGCCAACGCATCAATATGGGGCGTCTTGACCACTTTATGACCGTAAGCCCCGCAAAAGTGCGGGGCGAGTTGGTCGGCCATTATGATGACAAGGTTTGGTGTTCTGTTCATGCGCTTCGTTCATCGCAGGTGTTGGACCATGCGTCAGCTGTCAGTTCATAGCACTTCCAGGCGGCAGGGGTGGGGCCTAATATGAGCGTTGCGTCATAACGGTGCACCGCGCCAAGCCTCTGTGTGGCGATTTGCGATCGCATGTTGCTGGGATCAATATGAAACCACACGGAGGGAAAGCTCTTTAGAACATGCCCGACCATCAGACGCTTAAGTTCAAAATTAGTTTCGCCACCCCAATGAGCACGCACCAGAAAGGTGAAACCGATGCCCATTGCGTCGGGCAAGTCTGGCGGGACGTAAAAGCGCGAGCAGCCAATCATTTCACCATTCGATGACTTGACAACAAGTGTCTCCTGAGTGTTCAGCAGGAACTCAAAATAGTCGCGAAACACCTGTTTTTTGTGACGATCCTTGACTGGGTGGCCGGACCAGATACCCGGGTCGCTGGCAGCCTCCGCCAACTGCTCAAAATCGCTTGCTCGCATCGGCGAGAGGCTCAATACGCGTGAGCTCAGGCCAGGTTGGGCATCAAAACTCAACGTTTTACTCCTGTTCCATCTTGCAACGCACGCAATGTTTCATTCCGTGTGCGAACTGCTCCACTCTGTAGGTAGTCCATAGCCCGAAGCGAGGCCTCGTGCGCCGCTTCGCTTGATCCCGCAACACAATCTTCGATCACGCGTGTTACGTAATCATGCTGATGTGCGTCGACGAAGGTGTAGTGCACGCACACATCCGTCAGGCCACCGCAGAGCAGTAGAGTGCGCGCCTTCAACCCTTTGAGAAGAATTTCCAAGTCGGTGCCAAAAAAGCAGGAGTAGCGGCGTTTCTTAATGACATAGTCATCGGGGCAAATGCCCATTTCCTTGAACGCGAGTTCCGTGCCCGGCTCGCCCTCCAGACAATGCACCGTTTCTGTACCGTCAAGCTCACGACCAAAGTCGATCAGGTCAGGCCGATGTGCCTCTTGAATGAAAACAACGGGCACCCTCGCGCCCCGAGCCGCGTCGATCAAACCGCGAGCGGCAAGCATTCGACCACGATAGCCTGGCATGTTAGGGATAGACCGATCAACAGCATTGTCGTCAATGAATGTGCTGGCCTGAATATCGATTACCAGCAAAACTGCCTGACCATCGATCAGTGGTCTGGCAGGGGCAGCGCTCATGCCTGCATGTTCCGATAAGCGTCGAGCACCAGCCCATGGAAATGATGCACCGCATGCTCTGATTGACCGGAGCCGTGCTCGTCGTTGACGATGCGGCCTTGCGAGAAGGCTGGCGTGTTCATGCCACGCTGCACGCTCTCGACCAGACTGATATCTTCGACCTGTAACACCTCATCGAGATAACGCATCGCATCGATTTCCATCTCATTGGGTTCTTCGGTTTCCAAGAAGAAATCATAGGTTTCCAGCGTCCGGTCTGGTCCGGCAGGAATGATATTGAGCACAATCATCGAAGACCGTCCCGGATAGCGCATGAGGCAGGTTGTGGGCCAAAGCCACCAGACTGCGTGCGTCTTCACCGTAGCGTTGGAGACGTCATAGGCGGTATTCTCTTTGTTGCCTGCGTCGGCCATGTGGCTGGAATAAATGCCATACGTGGTCACCTTGTAGGTATCCATATCCACTAGATCGCAGAAATCATGGTGTGCTGTTGGACAGTGGTAGCACTCCAAAAAGTTATCTACGACGTTCTTCCAGTTCGACCTGATGTCATACTGCAATCGGCGGCTGAAAGTCAGTTTGTCTATATCTGGCGCCCAGTGGCGCACTTCCATCTCCAAATTACCACTCTGTTTCGACAGCGACGCGGCGTCCGGATCAAGATTGACAAAAATAAAGCCGCAGAACTCTTCGACCTGCACCTGGTCGAGACATATTTCGTTTTTGTCAAAGTCGATAAGTGAGTCTACTTCGGGAGCGACGATCAATTTACCATCAAGGCCGTAGGTCCAGGCGTGATAAGGGCACATGATGCGAGAGGTGCGTCCTTCGCCGCGGAGAAGCTCGTGCGCGCGGTGTTTACAGACATTGTAGAAAGCTCGAAGCTCACCCTGACGATCGCGCACAATTGCGATCGGTCGTCCGGCAACCTCGACAGTTACGTAAGAGCCGGACTTGCGTAGCTTTTCAACATGGCACACCCAAATCCAGTTGCGTGCGAATACACCCTCCAAATCGGCCTTGTACCAGTTATCCTGAACATAGGCTTCTTTGCGCAACGAATAGGATCGTGATGCATTAAGGTGATATCCGTCGCTGATCGAGTGAAACTCGTCTGCCGATGGCGGATCTTTCATGGCTTACCTCGCAAAACAAATTGTGGGCATTGGGACCGGTCCCGGTAGCTACTCCGCAAATATCGCCCTTCACAAATCTACAGTCTATGAATGAATCGCCATTGATTTAAACTTTTTAGCCTATTTGCTTTGTGCAGGACTTTTGCGGTGCATCGGCCAGGCTCGGAACTCAAATGGTATCCTACCTTCGATGCGATCCTTGTTGGGCGGCAGCCCGAATCGAGATTTGTAAGCACGGCTGAAATAGACGTGACTGGAAAATCCCGAGGCAAAAGCGATCTCTGACATCGGCATGTCTGTTTGAGTGACGAGGCTCCTCGCACGGTCCAGCCTAATGTCGCGGTAATAAAGTCCCGGTCTCTTGCGTATATATTGCGCAAAAAGCCGGTTGAACTGTCGCTGCGATACGTTCAGTCGATTACAAATGTCGGCGATTGAGACCGGCTCCTCTAGATTGGTTTCCATGATTTTTATGCCGCGACGGATCATGTCTGGCACAGTGGCGCCCAGTGGTTCGAGATCCTGCGGATTCTGCGGACTACCGCTTTTGCGTATGCCGGGGTGGAAAATGTATCGCGCTGCCGCATTGGCCAAAGTTGTGCCATGTAAGCCAAGGAGGATCATCAACGCCAAATCGGTCGATGCTGTGCCGCCGCAACAAGAGGCGATGTTTTCGTCAAACACATAAAGATTCTCGCTTGTCTCAGTATCGGGGAACAACTCTTGAAAAGCATCAATATGTTCGTAATGAACCGTTGCTGTTCGATCCCTTAGCAACCCAGCATGTGCGACGAGAAAAGCACCCGTATCGATACCAACTATTGTGGCGCCGCGCCGCGCCGCATGGCGGATCATGGAAAGCACTTTTGGGCTGCCATGGCTGATTGGATTCCAGCTCGAAGAGATCACAAGCAAATTGGTGTCTTTTGCGTTTTTGTCTTCTGTAACCGGATCGGTGTCGATTGTGGCGAGATTGCTTGCGACGCATGGTCCTCCATTCTGGGAAACAAACTCCCACGAAAACAGCGAAACGCCTTCGAGGTAATTCACGGCGCGAAAAGGGTCGACAAATCCCATTGTTGCGGACATGTTGAAACTGGGAGTTACGAAAATTCTAATGTGAAATTGCGCACGGGACTTTGCCAAGCTTTTGTCCATTCATGTAAAATGCATGTCCAAAATAGCTTAATTTGGGCCTTAACGTCGTGCAAGACTTCACTATAGTACCAATCGCTAAGACAGGGAGAGCGAAATGAAAAATATACTAACAGCACTGTCCGCACTTTCCATTGCGGGGGCCGTGAATGCGGCTGATCTGGGCGCTGTAGACGAGCCGATCAAACTAGCGATCAACGAATGGACAGGCCAACATGTGAGCACACATGTGGCGGGTCGCATGCTGGAAGCTGCCGGTTATAAGGTGGAATACGTCACCGCCGGCTACATGAACATGTGGCAAGCTATGGCGGATGGCGAAATTCACGGCGCTATGGAGATTTGGGAATCCAACGTCTCTGAGCAGTACGGTGAAATGGCCGCGGCTGGTAAGGTTGAAGAGTTGAGCGATCTCGGTCTGAACGCGCGCGAAGGTATCGCCTACCCGGCGCATGTTGCGGAAATATGCCCAGGCCTGCCGGCTTGGGAAGCTCTGCAGGATTGCGCGGCGCAATTTGCGACGGCAGAAACGCTGCCACAAGGACGCCTTGTTGACTATCCGGCGGACTGGGGAACTCCAGGTGCAGACCGTATGGCGGGTCTTGAGCTGCCCTATAAAGCGGTGCCTGCGGGGTCCGAAGGCGCACTGATCACTGAAATTCGTGCCGCCACGGATAAGAAAAGCCCATTGCTGATCACATTCTGGCAGCCTCACTGGGCGATGTCGGCCTATGACATGAAATTCGTGGCCCTGCCCGAGGGCACAGCCGCGTGCTATGAGGATGCGTCTTGGGGACCGAACCCAAACGCTACGAGCGATTGTGACTTCCTGCCAGCGCGGATTTTCAAAACCGCATGGCCCGGCATGAAGGATAAGTGGCCTGCGGCGCATGAAATCCTGACCAACTATCGTCTGAGCACCGAGGCGCAACAACCAATGATGGGTGCCATCGACGTCGATGGGAAATCCATCGAAGACGTGGTTGGGGCTTACATGGACGCCAATGAAGCAGACTGGAAACCCATCGTAGACGCGGCCACCAACTAAAGGTCGCAACGCGTGGGGATGAAACAGGGTGAAGCACCTGCCATAGCCTGTAATGGGGTTTGGCAGGTGTTTGGTGATGAGCCAGAGAAAGCGCTTACATCCGCTTTAAAGACGCATGGCGACGACGCCGGTGAAGCGGCAGCGTCTCTTCGCGAAAAGGGGCTCATCCCAGCGGTTCAAGATGCGACGTTTGAAGTAAAAGATGGCGAGTTGTTCGTCATCATGGGCCTGTCCGGGTCCGGTAAGTCGACGCTGATCCGATGTATCTCTCATTTGGTGCAGGCGACGGCTGGCGAAATCCTTATCGATGGGGAGGATATTCTACGCGCCTCAAAAAAACGCCTGACGGAACTGCGGCGGCATAAGCTTGGCATGGTGTTTCAGCACTTCGGTCTTTTCCCTCATATGACAGTGGCTGAAAACGTCGGCTTTCCCCTGAAAATGCAGGGCAAGGACAAAGCGGAACGCCGCAAACGTGCGCTTGAGGTCATAGAGCTGGTGGGGCTGGACGGACGTGAAGATGCCTATCCGCGAGAGCTCTCTGGTGGGCAAAGACAACGTGTCGGCATTGCGCGATCACTTGCTGTGAACCCGGACGTCTGGTTTCTGGATGAGCCGTTCTCGGCGCTTGATCCATTGATCAGGCGGCAGTTACAGGATGAATTTCTGCGCATTCAGGCAAGCCTGCAGAAATCCATTGTTTTTATAACCCATGACATCACGGAGGCACTGAAACTCGCCGACCGTATTGCAATTATGAAAGACGGTGCCATCGTGCAAATCGGCACGCCCACCGATATCGTTCTGAATCCTGTAAATGATTATGTTGCGGAGTTTTCCAAGGATGTCGCTAAGGGTCAGCACGCGCAAGTCGCCTCTGTCATGCAGCCGCGCGAAGAAGCGCCGGACATGCCCGATGATCCAAAGCTCCGCGTCAACATGACCATCGATACGGCGCTTGCAAAATGCATGTCTCTTTATGATCCGGTACCGGTTTGGGACGATGCGGGCAACATGGTGGGCTACGTTAAACCAAGTGAGCTTGCCTCCGCTTTGAAGGTTGAGGCGGAGTAGGTGCTTCGCAGTCTCACACCTGGTGCAAAGGCTGCTCTTGGCGCCGCAGTAATAGGACTTTTGAGCCTTATCCTCGCGCCAATGGTACCTTGGATAGCGAAATGGCCTGATGTGCTCACGGTGCCAGCAACTGAATGGATTGGTGTGAGTGTCAAATGGTTCCTGGATGTCTTCAAACCAGTTGCGCGCGTGTTCTCTGATCTGATGCAATACCCCATGTCGGCGGCCAATTGGCTTTTGGTCAGCACGCCATGGCCTTTGCTCATTGGGCTCGTGACCGCGCTTGGCTGGTATCTTGGTGGTTGGAGCATGGCCGCCTTGGGTCTCTCAGGGCTCAGTTTCGTTTTGTTTTCCGGCTACTGGGTGGAGAGCATGAATACACTGGCGTTGGTGTCTGTCTCCGTGCCGTTGGCGCTGATGACCGGACTGGCCATAGGCATCCTGGCCTATGAGGTGCCACGAGTACGCAATGCGTTGGAAGCCGTGCTAGATGTCATGCAGACAGTGCCAACCTTTGCCTACTTAACACCTTTGCTCGTGTTATTCGGCTTTGGTCCGGTTGTGGGTCTGATAGCCTCTGCAATCTACGCCGCTCCTCCTATGGCCAGAAATGTCATGCTGGGTCTGGAACGCGTGGACGACGATATCAAAGATGCTGCTGTCATGTCCGGCGGCACCCGTGCACAACAGCTTTTCCTAATTGAGCTGCCTTCGGCAAAAACCCAAATCCTGGTCGGCGTGAACCAATGCCTTATGGCCGCACTGTCCATGGTCATCATCGCGGCAGTGATTGGAGGGTTCAACGATATTGGCTGGGAAGTTTTGCTAACAATGCGTAAAGCACTTTTCGGTCAAAGCCTTTTGGCTGGCTTGGTGATCGTGGTTTTTGCCATCGTCATCGACCGCATGAGTAGCGCGCTGGCCACGGAACGCCGACGCAATGACTGGCGTATCTCGGCAATAATTATAGCAATTGCCGTTGCGCTCAGTCTGTTTTTCGGCGCGGGTCTGCCAGACCCAGCCTTTGAGAAAGTTGCCGATGCGGTTGACGCGGGACTGGGTAATTTCACTGCCCAAAATGGAGCATGGCTTGACAGCCTTAAAAACAACTCGCTTTTCTTTGTCATGCTGCCTTTGCGTATTGGTCTGGACGGAGCAGTTCTCCCTTTCACCTGGGGCTTTACATGGACCGCGAATATGAGCTTGGTTTTCCTTGGCTGCGCGGTGCTTGCCGGGATTATATTGCTTTGGCGTGGTGCGCCGATTGCGGCGGGACTGGTTGTGGTCGCTGCCGTGATTTTTGAAACAGGTATCGCGGAACTGCCCTGGCCGATGGTGTTATTTGGCTCAGCCCTAATTGGATACGCCTCTGGCGGGCGACGTTTGGCGATGCTTGCGATTATCCTTTTGGGGCTGGTTCTGATCTCTGGACTTTGGGATCGCGCACTTCTGTCGCTGTATCTATCGGGTATTGCCGTGGTGGCGTGCGCCATTTTCGGCGGTGCCATTGGCCTGCTTTGCGCAGTTAGCCCAATGGCATGGCGTTTTGTGCGACCGATATGCGATATGCTGCAAACCATACCGCTGTTTGTCTTCCTCATCCCGGTGCTGATGTTCTTCCAGATCGGCGAATTTTCGGCTTTTCTCGCGATCTGCGCCTACGCCATTGTGCCGATGATCCGCTACACGCAGCAGGGTGTGGTCACCACGCCCGATGAGCTTATTGAGGCGGCGGTTTCGAGTGGCGCAACACCGGCGCAGACCCTGTGGGAGGTGCGAGTGCCCTATGCTGTGCCGACAATTCTCTTGGGGCTCAATCAGACCATTCTATACGCGTTTGCCATGCTCGTAATCGCCGCCTTGATCGGTACCACCGGATTGGGACAGTCGATCTATCTTGCGCTTGGTCAGGCGGACGTTGGGCTCGGTATCGCCTCCGGCGGCGCTATGGTCATTTTGGCGCTATTGGCTGACCGTCTTGTGCAAGGGTTCGCTGAACAAAAGCGGAAGGCATTGGGGCTGTCCTGACGGGACGCACGAGGGGCAACTGTTTTCACACGTCCTGCGTTTCGAAACTGGCATTGACGCACAGTGTTGCGGAGTGAAACGGATGCGCTCTAGGATCAGATCGTGACGCAGAATATCAAAACACAGGTTTGCATCGTGGGCTCTGGGCCCAGCGGTCTTTTACTATC
>JBCDDS010000044.1:0-25463 GCA_039180185.1 Pseudomonadota bacterium
CGCTGCTTTGATTGGCTTTTCATGACGTCTCGCCTGCCTGTTGTCTTCATCCTGCTCACGGTGATGATCGACGCGATGGGCATCGGGCTGATCATCCCGGTTATGCCCGGACTGATCCTCGACGTTCAAGGCGGGGCTTTGGCAAATGCAGCGCTTTGGGGCGGGCTTTTATCTTTCAGCTTTGCAATTATGCAATTCCTCTGCGGGCCTCTGGTAGGCAATCTATCCGACTGGTTTGGGCGCAGGCCAGTTTTGCTGGTCTCGCTCTTCGTCATGGCGCTTGATTACCTAGTCATGGCCGTGGCGGGCAGCATCTGGCTCTTGCTCGTTGGTCGGATCGTGGGAGGAATAACAGCCGCCACGCAATCCACTGCCGCGGCCTATATGGCTGACACTTCACCTCCCGAAAAACGCGGGGCGAGCTTTGGCTTGGTCAGCGCGGCTCTGGGACTTGGATTTGTTTTAGGCCCACCGATTGGTGGTTTGCTCGGCAATATTGATGTGCGCGCTCCATTTTATGCCGCGGCGGCGCTGGCTTTTGCCAACTTTGTATTTGGATATTTTGTCCTGACCGAAAGCGTCACTGAAGAAACGCGCAGACCGTTTCGGCTTTCTCGTGCCAATCCTTTCGGTGCCCTGCGCCAGATCAGAGCACTTCCTGGTCTGGGGCGCCTATTGTTGGTGCTGCTGCTCTATCAGCTGGCCTTCAACACCTATCCCGCCGTCTGGTCGTACTTTGCCACCGCACGGTTCGCGTGGGACCCGTTGATGATCGGCTTGTCGCTTACAGTCTTCGGTGTCTCAATGGCCTTGGTACAGGGAGGGCTAATCAGGATCTCCATTGCGCGATTGGGCGAAATCACCACCGTTCAGATCGGGTTCTTCTTCGCGCTCGTGTCTTTTGCGGTGCTGGGGTTCATCAGCAATGGCACAGCTGCACTTATCCTAATCCCGTTTTCCGCGCTCGCAGCGATGACAGTCCCGGCGTTACAGGCGATCATGTCGCAGCAGACGCCAGAGAATGCTCAGGGTGAGCTTCAGGGTATTTTTACCTCCGTCGGGGCACTGGCGATGATATTTGCGCCGATCACCATGACCTCCATTTTTGCGGCTTTCACCGCAGAGGGCGCGCCAATATTCCTGCCTGGGGCACCATTCCTCGCGGCATTCGCTTTAACGGTCGTTGGCTTTCTCATTTTTCGCGGTGCGCCGCAGCGGAAAAGCGAGGATTACGTCACCTGAGGTCGGTTTCAGCCTTGAATTGACGCAGAAATCAGGCTCAGGCTGCTTCGAAAGCGTTGGGAGGACCACATGCGCAGCATCAAAGCCGCTGTTTGCCATAAGTTTGGTGATCCATTGCAAATCGAGGATATCAACTTGCGCGCGCCTAGAACGGGTGAGGTCGAGGTTGATCTGGACACAGTCGCGATCTGTCATTCCGATATCTCCTATGCCGATGGGGCTTGGGGCGGCGACCTTCCTGCGGTCTACGGCCATGAGGCGGCAGGACGGGTTACAGCACTTGGGGATGGCGTGACGGGCCTTTCTGTCGGCGACCCGGTCGTTGTCACGTTGATCCGCGCCTGCGGTCAGTGTCCGAGTTGTGGCGCAGGGCGCCCTACGGGCTGTGAGACCGCCTATGATGGAACTGCACAGGGGCCGATTACCTTGGCAGATGGTAAACCTTTGCATCAAGCCATGGCATGCGGCGCATTTGCCGAGGCCGTTGTGGTTCATCACTCTCAGGTCGTTCGCATTCCTGGCAACATGGCCATGGACGCTGCCAGTCTTCTGGCTTGCGGCGTGGTCACGGGCATAGGCGCCGTTGTCAACGCGGCCAAACTCAGTGCCGGACAGGACGTGGTTGTGATCGGAGCAGGCGGTGTTGGGCTCAATGCTATCCAGGGCGCGCGCATCGCCGGCGCACGGCGTATTGTGGCGGTTGATATGAGCGAGGAGAAACTTGAAGACGCGCGGTCCTTCGGGGCGACCGATGGCGTGTTGGCAAGTCAGGATAAGCCCTGGCGTGCTGCCAAGGCAGCAATGGGACGGGGCGCGGACGCAGTATTTGTAACTGTGGGCGTGGCCAAAGCCTATAATCAGGCGCCTCGATATATCGCAGGCGGTGGTCAGGTGTTGATGGTGGGCATGCCTGCCAGTGGTGACGAATCCACCTATGAACCCGGTAACTTTGCATCTGCGGGACAATCGATGGTCGGCTCAAAAATGGGCGATGTGGTGATCAAACGCGATATCCCTTGGATGGTTGATCTTTACCAGCAGGGCCGGCTCAAACTGGATGAGTTGATCTCCAACCGCTGGCGGCTTGATCAGATCAACGACGCCATCGCCGACACCAAATCCGGTAACGCGCGGCGCAATGTGATTATGCTGCGTTAGGCCTGCCTACCTTTAGAGCGCCAATAGGAGTGCTTGAATATGAAACTTCAAGACCTTGATATCGTTGTAACAAGCCCACCACCACCGGGATGGGGTGGGCGCTATTGGATATTGGTCAAGGTGACGACGGACAATGGCATAACCGGTTGGGGGGAATGCTATGCAAGCTCCGTGGGTCCGGAGGCTATGCGTAGCGTTATCACGGATGTCTTTGAGCGTCATATGCAGGGCGAGAACCCCGAAAACATCGAGCTTATGTTTCGCCGGGCTTATTCGGCGGGCTTTACCCAGCGGCCTGATCTGACAGTGATCGGCGCGTTTGCCGGGTTAGAGATCGCCTGTTGGGATATCCTTGGCAAGGCAAGGGAAAGACCTGTCTGGGCGCTAATTGGTGGTAGGATGAATGAACGCATCCGTGCCTACACCTACATCTATCCCCTCGCTCATCAGGACGTGGACGCGTTCTGGACTTCGCCGGAACTTGCAGCGGAAGCGGCGCTCGATTGCGTTGATCGAGGCTTTACCGCGATAAAGTTTGATCCTGCAGGGCCCTATACAATCCGCGGCGGACACATGCCTGCGATGAGCGATATCTCCATCTCAGCCGCCTTCTGTAAGGCAATCCGAGAGGCAGTAGGCGACCGAGCTGATCTCCTCTTTGGTACCCATGGGCAATTTATGACCGGTGGAGCAATCCGTTTGGCAAAGGCGATCGAGCCCTATAGCCCGCTCTGGTATGAGGAACCAGTCCCACCCGACAATATTGCAGAAATGGCCAAAGTGGCCGCCGCCACCTCCATTCCGGTCGCAACCGGCGAGCGCCTGACAACCAAGGCAGAGTTTGCCCAGGTCCTTAGGATGGGCGCGGCGAATATCCTGCAACCTGCGCTTGGTCGTTCGGGTGGTATTTGGGAAACCAAGAAGATCGCAGCGATGGCAGAGGTCTATAACGCGCAAATGGCGCCACATCTTTATGCCGGGCCGGTCGAATGGGCGGCAAATATTCACTTGGCGGCGTCCATTCCGAATATCCTGATGTGCGAAACTATTGAGAGCCCGTATCACAGCGCGCTGATCAAGGGTGGCATAAAGGTTGAAGGCGGGTTTATCTCGCCGCCGGAAACGCCCGGGCTTGGCATTGAGATAGACGAGGATCTGGCGCGGTCGCGGCCTTATGAGAATGACGGTCTACACCTTCAGATGCAGGAAGAACCGTGCAATTACGTCGACGGAAATGCCTTTGTGGGTGGTGCACCGGTTAAGAAAGAGTAGCGTCGATTAGTCTTCGAGAGCTTTGATCATATCAACGCGTGTGGCATGGCGGCCGCCCTCGAACTCAGCGCTCAAAAACCCGTCCACGATTTCCAGGGCTAATCCTTCGCCAACAACACGTGCGCCTAGGGCAAGCATGTTCGCATCATTATGCTCTCTTATCATACGTGCCGAAAAGACATCGGTACAAACACCACAACGGACGTCTTTGACTTTGTTGGCCGCCATCATGATGCCCTGACCTGTACCGCAAAGGATTATGCCAAGGTCACATTCTCCGGAAGATACTTTCTGCGCAGCTGCGGCGCCATGTTCGGGGTAGTGTGTGCTCTCAGTCGTTGTCGGTCCGATGTCCAATACGTCGAAGCCTTTGGACTTTATGTGATCTGCAACGGCTCGCCGTAGACCTATGGCGGCGTGATCACTTGATAAGACGATGCATTTCTTGATGTTCACCGGTTTACTCCTGCCCGCGCATACGCACATGCGCCATGATTTGACCGTGATCGGAGGCCAATTTGTTATATGGCGCCTCGGGGTGTGACCCGTCGGTAAGGTGGTCATTAAAGACGCTGAAATAGGTCATGTCACCAATCCGATCTAGATTGTCTGGGTGAAAGTGACGGGACATGAAAATTTGATCAATCGATTCATAAACCCCACCGAAGGCCGATGTATAAACCATGTCGCGTAACGATTTTCGGACAAAGAGCTTTTCGGCTGAATGCAATCGAACGCGCTCTATGTCACCTGTGATCTGCTCATTCTCGTCTTCACTGTAGCGATCGTTACGCGATTTGGCATCGTGGCGCAGCATCCAGGCGTAGTTTTTGAACGGGCTCTCGCCGGTAATGATCTCGGAGGACACAGCATGTTCCCCGTCATTAAAATCCCCCAACACCATTACGGGGTGTCCTTTACGGAGCTCGCTCACAATCTCTCGGCGCAGCACCCAAGCCTCCGCCATCCGTCGCAGCGCCGACCGCAGTCCACCAAGGGCGCGGCCAACTGGATCGTACTGGTTGATATCCTCTTCGGGAGCAAACTCCGCGCCTGCAGGCTTCACATACTCGCCAAGCTTCGATTTCAAATGGCAATTGAACACGGTCACCAACTGATCACCGACCGGAATGCGCACTTTGAGAATGGGCCGGGAGATGCGCGCCAGCGTGTAATGCCCTGCGTCATGACTGCCTTCCATGCCGCGTAGAGGTGGAAAATCTATCCTGAGCGGGGTTTTAAGATCCTGAATGATCTCTGGTTTTCCCTCAAACCCAAAGCGCGACAGGATTGCCAAGCCTGGTCTGCGTTGACCAGGTTCGCCGGTGTCGGCGGAGTTGTGGGCAAATGCGAGAGCAGCTTTATCATAAGGCCCAACCGCGAGCTTTCGGAAGATCGCTTTGCGATGATACCGCTTCGATTTATCAGGAATCGTTGAGCTGTTGAGTTCTTTTGCTCGCGCACTTGTCTCATCGACAACCGCCTGCAGCGCGGCCTCCTCAAAGATCTCCTGAAAACAGACGATGTCAGCATCCAGCGTCAAAAGCTGATCCGCCATCCAGTCTTTCTTCCAGGCGTATTCCTCTTCGGTGTAGCTCTGGAACTCATAATATTCCTGTTCCGCCCCGATCAGGTTTTTGACGTTGAAAGAGGCGATGGTGAATTCGGTCATGGCTTAGCCTGCTGCTGTCTCTAGCGCTCTTTCAAACATCTCAGTGTCCACATTGCCACCGGAAATCGTGCAGATAACTGCATCCCCCTCGATCTGATCACCGTGAAACAAGGCTGCTGCGAGGGCAGCTGCGCCACCGGGTTCCGCCACAAGTTTTAATCGTTGGAATGCCAGCGCCATGGCGCGCAGGCACTCGTCTTCGCTCACCACGATGCCTGGCCCACACAGACGTTGCATGATTGGGAAGGTGATGCTGCCCGGTGCCGGTGTTAGAATGGCGTCGCAGATGTTGCCGGATTGCGCGTTGTTGGTTTCGATATGGCCAGACTGCAAAGACCGCGTCACATCATCAAATCCCTCCGGCTCCACGGGACGGGCGCGCAGGCCCTGCGCGTCGGCTTCCAGAGCCATGGCGATCCCGGAGGTCAGCCCGCCACCCCCACAACAGACCAGTACATCAGCGGTTTTTATCCCTTGGTCCTGCGCCTGTTGCGCAATCTCTAATCCGCAGGTCCCTTGTCCGGCAATCACCTGCGGCTCGTCATAGGGTTTGATCAGCGTCAGATCCCGCTCTTGCTGAAGTGCGTCACCCAAAGCTTCGCGGCTTTCGCCACCAGCGCGATCATACAGGACGACTTCTGCCCCAAGCGCGCGGGTGTTTGCGATTTTAAGGGCAGGGGCGTCGGCGGGCATAATGATCACGGCCGGTGTGCCAAACTCCTTCGCGGCCAATGCCACGCCTTGCGCATGATTGCCTGAAGAGAAGGCGATAACCCCTTTGGTCCGCACCTCCGGATCCAGCGCGGACACCGCCGACCGACCGCCACGATACTTGAAACTACCGGTGTGTTGCAGACATTCCGGCTTGATCAGCACCTTGCGTCCTGCGATCTCATCTAGAAAGGGCGAGGACAAAAGCGGCGTTCGGCGCGCATGCCCGTTAAGCCGTTCGGCCGCCGCGCGGATCATCTCGATAGAGCTCATTTCGTCTGCTCCAAAAGCGCGTGAATAGCGGCGAGCGCTTCTGGTTCATCGAGAAACGGGACATGTCCGCGATTAGGTACGGTGGCGGAGATCATCTCCGGATGGCGTTCCTGCATTTTTTCAAAGGTTTCAGTCGCTAATAGGTCAGAGTTCGCTCCACGAATTGCGGCGAGTGGCAGGGTTTTGAGTCCGTCAAACAACTGCCAGAGGTCGGGCGCATCGCCCGTACCGGCCTGTCCGATCATCGCATCGCGCAGCCGTGCATCATAGCGCAGAGCGATTCCGCCACCCGAAGCATTATCCCACATGAATTCGGTCTGCTCGCGCCAGCGTTCAAACGGCACGTCCGGAAAGCCATCTGCGTGACCCGACGCGACCGCTTCAGCCGCTTCATCAAGATCGGCAAAAGGGGGTATCTTCCCCACATAGTCAAAAATCCGCGCGATTCCTTCGGGCGCCACTTCTGGACCGATATCGTTTAGAACCACGCCGGAAAGCCGCTCTGGTGCTGTGACGGAGAGCGCCATAGCGATCAATCCACCCCGTGAGGTGCCGATGAGCGCGGTCTTCGCCAGCCCCAGATGATCGAGTAACTCCACCGCATCCTGGCCTTCGCGCAGGATGTTGTAACTCATGAAATCATCGGTGTAGTCCGATTGCCCGCGTCCGCGATAATCCATGCGAATGACGCGGTAACCCTTAAGATGCGGCAGGAGATAGTTGAAGTCGTCGCTGTTTCGCGTAAGCCCCGCCAGGCAAAGTACCGGTGTCCCTTGGCCATCGTCTTCAAAGTGGAGCGAAAGCCCGTCAGAAGTGGTAAAACGTGGCATCAGGTAGCGTAATCCGGAATGGTGGTGAGATCGGAAAGGACGTACGTGGGTTTTGCCGGTAAGCGGTCCATCGGTTCACCCGCACGGTTGACCCATGCGGTGGTAAAACCATAACCGGCCGCCGCCGCTGCATCCCAGCCATTTGATGAGACAAAGAGAACCTCGTCAGGATCACAGTTGAAGCGCTCACCGACCAGGTCATACACCACACGCGCGGGTTTGAAGATACCGACGCTTTCTACAGAGAGCACATCATCCAGAACCTCACCGATTCCGGCAGAAGACACTGCGCCTTCAAGCATATCCGGTGAACCGTTGGAGAGGATCGCCGTATTTTTTCCCGCCGCCTTTAAAGCTGCCAGCATGTGCGGCACTTCCGGGTAGGCATCCAGTTCCCAATAGAGCTGTAGAAGACGCGCGCGGAGGCTTGCGTCATCACCCAAAGTTTCGGCCTCCAAGGCCCAATCGAGCCCGTTTTGCGTGACCTCCCAGAAATTGGTGTGCTGGCGCATAACCGCTCGCAGCCAGGTATACTGCAATTGCTTCAGGCGCCAGTGGTTGGCGATGGCAGGCCAGTGCTTGGCAAAATCTTCGCGCCCCGGTTCACCGGCCACATTGCGTGCGGCGGCTGCTACATCGAAGAGTGTTCCGTAGGCGTCAAAGATACATGTGGTGATTGGCATATTCATGTCTCAGCATTCTCAGTCGGCACTAGATTTACATGACTGAGAGGGCAGTGAAACCAGATAAATGTGCCGGTTACAATTCCAAAAGAACAGAGCCCCGCCGGCCCGGCGTCATGACGATCTCATGAGCCTCGGCGCAATGTTCCAACGGTAAAACGGAGTGAATTTCCGGGACAAGCGCGCCGGATTGAAGCGCGTCGTGCAGCCGCTTGATCGCTACCGTCCGTTCTGGTGGCGGCAGGATGTAGATCAGTGTAATTTCGACCTTTAACGCTTTGAAAAGAAACGGACCAAAAGGCAGTTCCGGGGTCATGTTTTTGCCGGAGCCGTAGGTGGCGATTGTCCCCAGCGGCTTCATCACCTCGCCCAGAAGTGCGGCGTTCTGGCCAAACTCCACCTCAATCGCGCGATCGATACCACCGTCTGACGCCTCAAGGATTTCTTGCGCGAGGTCGGGGTCGCGGTAATCGAAGACATGATCGGCTCCCGCTGCACGCAGATCATCGAATGCAGTAGGAGAAGCGGTGGTGAGCACTTTCGCTCCACCCCACTTCGCCAATTGCAACGCGTTGTAGCCCACGGAACCTGCCCCTCCGGATATGAGCAAGGTCTTACTGGCCACGTCGCCGCCCCCGAAAACGGTGTGACAGGCGGTTAATCCAGGAATGCCGAGGCTTGCTCCTGTTTCTTGCGACACACCTCCGGGCAGGCCGACAGCCTGTTCCGACGGCAAAGCGATGTATTCTGCCGCTGTGCCAAAGGCGCGCTGCCACTGTCCGTTCCAGATCCAGACGGGCTCTCCTACACGGGCCGCATCAACGCCATCGCCCACCGATTCGATCACGCCTGCACCATCAGAATGCGGAATGATGCGATCAAATGCAGGTTTTGTGACCCCAGGCCTCGCACCAGCACGCGCCTTTGCGTCAGATGGGTTCACACCGGAGTAGTTCATCCGGACCAACACCTCGCCAGGGCCAGGATCAGCGACAGGCATTGAATCTACGGTAAGCACGTCGGACGCTTGTCCGAACGCTTCGTACCAAACGGCGCGCATTAGTTTAGATCAATCGTTGGTGCGACGCAGCCGGATCACCACATCGACGCTGGCAATCTCTGCACCCAATGGTGCTTCCGGCAGGCGGCTGATTTCGAGTTGCTCTGACGGCGCATCGGTCAGCCTGTTTTCATCTTCCCAGTAGAAATGTGGGTGGTCATGGGTGTTGGTGTCAAAATAACTTTTTGACCCGTCCACCGTGACTTCCTGTAGCAGGCCAACGTCGCAGAACGCACGCAAAGTGTTATAGACCGTGGCCAATGACACATTGTCTCCGGTTTCCCGTGTGGCGGCGAACAGGCTTTCTGCGGTCACATGGCGGTCTTTACCGTCCCCAACCAGCAAAGCGGCAAGCGCCACGCGCTGCCGTGTTGGGCGCAGTCCAGCGCCCGAAAGCCATTTTGTCCCGCGTGAGATAGCCTGCGCGTTCGACATCATGATTTCCTTCTAGTTCTTCTATATAGCGCGCATCATTGGAGGATTTCAAATAAATTCGGTGTCAAAGTAACGTTCAGCCGGGCTTGCGCGATGGTTTTTCAGGGTGATAGAGGGTCTTGTAACGCAACGACTAACGAAGAGGGCTCGACCCTATGGCCGATTTCCCGAGCAGATTCGACAAGGAAGATCTGCTGAAATGTGCGCAGGGGGAACTTTTTGGGCCCGGAAATGCGCAACTCCCAGCCCCACCAATGCTGATGCTGGACCGGATCACCGATGTCAGTGCTGATCGCGGCGAGCATGGCAAAGGTCATATCATCGCAGAGCTGGATATCGTGCCGGACCTTTGGTTTTTTCCTTGCCATTTCCCGGGAAACGAGGTGATGCCCGGCTGTCTGATGCTGGATGGTCTGTGGCAAATCACGGGTTTCAACCTTGGTTGGCGTGGCTGGCAAGGCCAAGGCTTTGCGCTTGGTGCGGGCGAGGTGAAGCTCTCAGGTATGATCCGCGCAGATCGAAAATTGGTCACCTACGAGGTTAACTTCACGCGGGTAATTGATCGCAGATTGAAAATGGGTGTTGCCAACGGTGTCGTGAAAGCCGACGGTGAGGTTGTCTGCGAAGTCAATGACATGAAGGTTGGCCTGGCGCAGGCAGAAAGCTGAATGCCGAACACTTTGGCTCAAAGGGAAAGCTAATGCGTCGCGTCGTCGTCACAGGACTTGGTATCGTTTCGAGTATTGGAAACAATGCGGATGAGGTTCTGGAATCGCTAAAAGCAGGCAAGTCCGGTGTGCGTGCCAACGAGGCAATGATAGAGCATGGATTTCGTAGCCAAGTTGCCGGCGAAATCAGCATCGATGTTACTGAGCATATTGACAAGCGCGCGTTGCGTTTCATGGGACCCGGCGCGGCTTATGCGCATATTGCGATGCAACAAGCGATCGGCGACAGCGGTTTGGAAGAGGCTGACATAGTCAATCCGCGCACAGGCATTGTGGCTGGTTCGGGCGGCCCCTCCACATCTGCGCTGCTTGCAGCGCACCAAACGGTGCTTAAAACGGGCGCCACAAAGCGCATTGGTCCATTCGCGGTACCCAAGGCGATGTGTTCAACCGTATCTGCCAATCTGTCGACCGCCTTCAAGATCAAAGGCGTGAACTATTCGATCACCTCGGCATGCTCAACGAGCCTGCATTGCATTGGGAATGCGACAGAACAGATCATGCTTGGAAAACAGGATGTGATGTTTGCTGGTGGTGGGGAAGAGCTTGATTGGACCTTGTCATGTCTTTTTGACGCGATGGGCGCTATGTCTTCAAAGTTTAACGACACCCCAGAGAAGGCGAGCCGCGCCTTTGATGCTGATCGCGACGGATTTGTGATCTCTGGTGGAGGAGGCATCGTTGTTCTGGAAGAGCTCGAGCATGCAAAAGCGCGCGGTGCCAAGATCTATGCTGAAGTCACTGGTTATGCGGCCACATCAGACGGTCACGATATGGTGGCGCCCTCTGGAGAAGGAGGCGAGCGCGCGATGCGCCTTGCGCTTGGTCAGCTGACAGAAAACCGGCAAGTCGGCTACATTAACGCCCATGGCACATCCACGCCGGTTGGCGATGTCGGAGAAGTGGAAGCTGTACGACGTATATTTGGAGAGGGGAACGTTCCGCCGATCAGTTCCACCAAGTCGATGACTGGCCACTCGCAGGGTGCGACCGGTGCACAAGAGGCAATCTATTGCCTTTTGGCTTTAAAGAACGACTTCATAATTCCCTCCATCAACGTAGACACATTAGATACGGCTGTGAGGCCTGAAGAAGTTGCAACAGCGCTCGTCGAGGAGGCGGGCCTCGACACGGTAATGACAAATAGTTTTGGCTTCGGCGGCACGAACGGCTCGATGCTCATGAGTCGATATGACGGGTGACAGTGAATGAATAGACCTATGGACGGCATGCGCGGCCTGGTAATGGGCGTAGCCAATGATCGCTCCATCGCGTGGGGCATTGCGCAAGCTATGCATCAGGCAGGAGCACAACTCGCATTCACCTATCAAGGAGACGCTTTTG
This sequence comes from Pseudomonadota bacterium, assembly GCA_039180185.1. Lineage (GTDB taxonomy): Bacteria > Pseudomonadota > Alphaproteobacteria > Rhodobacterales > Rhodobacteraceae > Roseovarius. The sequence goes on from JBCDDS010000044.1 coordinate 11,409, forward strand.
CCAAGAGAGTGGAACCTCTGGCGCAGTCTCTTGGTTCAGACATGCTGTTGGATGTAGATGTTACGGACGATGCCTCACTTGACGCTGCATTTGACACTCTTGCTGCAAAATGGCCGACGATTGATTTTCTAGTGCACGCAATAGCATTCTCGGACAAATCCGAACTCACCGGTCGATTTCTCAATACATCGCGTGGCAATTTCAAACACTCCATGGATATCTCGGTTTATTCGTTTATCGAGGTGGCTCGTCGCGCGCATCCTATGATGCAGGAAAACGGCGGGACGCTTCTTACCCTTACCTATCAAGGTTCAAATCGCGTCGTACCCAACTACAATGTGATGGGTGTTGCCAAGGCAGCGTTGGAAGCCACTACGCGCTATCTGGCGAATGATTTGGGCCCGGATGGTATTCGTGTGAACGCGATTTCGCCGGGTCCTATGAAGACGCTCGCCGGAGCGGCCATTGGTGGCGCGAGACGCACGTTTCGACATACCGAAGAGAATGCGCCGTTGCGCGCTAATGCCACTTTAGAGGCCATTGGTGGTACTGCGGTATACCTTGCTTCACCGACTGGCTCTTGCACGACCGGTGAGGTTATTCGCGTCGACGGTGGTTATCACGTTTTGGGCATGCCGCAGCCAGACCAACTTTAGATGTTCGCCGGGATTTAACCTGCTTTGTGCCTCAGAATCGCCATGAATGATTGCGATTCGTTAATCATGAATTTTTCGCGTGATCCTCAAACCCTGCGTCAGGAACGCTTTAAGGCTCGAGCCAACCGAGCTCGCAGACTTTCACGGCTGGTTACCTTGGGTATTTTTGGTCTCGGCCTTACGGTCATTTGGCGCGAACCTGAGATTGCACCGTCCGTACATGACGGCATGCGAGCCACACTAACATATGCTCTTGAATTCGCGAATAACCAAGAAGGCAACGGTTATCTAACAGCGATGGCCAATTTTGGTCTTGGTGGTGATCCCGCCAATGGTGGCGAAGATCCAATCACCGATGCGCTGCTGAAGCTGAAACAAAAAGAGTAGTGACATGTGTTTTTGCGGTCTGATCATTACCAGCGTAACACTTCCCAAGCCACGACCAGTGAACAACAAGAATACAGTTCGTCGTTCAGAACCATTGCCCGGGCTCCATAAGCCCGAGGTCCAAAAGCTGTCTTGAGTGCCATTCAAATGGCGCTGAATTGTGCCAGGTGAAGCTTTCAATATCAAAAGTTGACCCAGGATTACGTTTTAGCGCTTTCGCAGCCCTAAACGATACAATCGATGCTGTCAGGTTGTGATGCCAAGGACATGCATATGTGTTGTATTCTTCGTCACTGAAAGTGTGATCGGAACGTAGTCTTAATCCGGGCTTGGCACGAAACAGCGCAATCCGATCGATTTTGCGGCGTTCTACTGGAATGTGCTCTTCGTAGCGCCAGCGAAGCCCCCCAAAAAAATCCAGCTGACGTTCTCTTGGGTGGTTGTGATTGTCTGGGTCATTGCGTGCCAAAGCGTAGTAGCCTGATCGATCAAGATGCGCATCTTCCAATGAAACAGCGTTGGGGTTTTGGTTCAGATCGCCAGCATAGAGATCAACCACATAGGCAAGCATCGCGTCCCGGCGTTCTTCTGTGTGAAAGGCAAGCATTTCGGTAATGCTGCGGGTCTCGCAAAACGGAAAGAATAAGTACTCTGCGTTGAAACAATAGTACAGCCAACGGTCTGGCAAAGCTTCGATCACTTGATTGACGGCATAGACGAAATCGTCGTCGGCGCTCACATCAAAACTGATCCGGACGACTTTGTCATTTACGTCCTGAGCCAAATTGAACGTATCAGGTGCAAAGACAAGAAGCGTATCAAAGCCCGTATCCAGGTGATGCCGAAGCGTGGAGTCAATCTCCAGGTCGTCTTCAACAAAAATCATGGCAACCGGCTTTTTGCCTGCTGGAAGATCACCACTGTTCAAAAGCGATTTAAGGTTTGGATACTGCATCGTTTACCTTATGTGTTGATGCCAAAGTCGGATAAATTACAAAGCATTGCAAGTCAGGGCGGACTTGTTATAGCCAGTTGATCTCGGTCTACTAGCTTGAGACGTCCGAAAAGGAACAGAGTGTGAATAAGCCAAATACGAAAAAGCTGTTCATAAAGACTTACGGGTGTCAGATGAATGTCTACGATTCCGAGCGTATGGCGGAGGCCATGGGCGGAGCCGGATACGTTGAAACGGATAAACCCGATGATGCGGATATGATCCTGCTCAACACCTGTCACATTCGAGAAAAGGCGGCGGAGAAGGTCTATTCAGAGCTGGGCAGGTTTCGTGCATTAAAGACCGAGCGTCCTGATCTAAAAATCGGCGTTGCGGGTTGCGTGGCACAAGCCGAAGGCGAAGAGATTATGCGTCGCCAGCCGCTGGTTGACTTGGTGGTTGGTCCGCAGAGTTATCACCGTTTGCCAGAACTTGAGGCTAAGGCGCGCGGCGGAGAAAAGGCGCTCGATACAGATTTTCCTGTTGAAGACAAATTCGCTAAACTTAAGCAACGTCCGTTGGCTAAACGCGCTCCAGCGGCATTCCTTACAGTTCAGGAAGGCTGTGATAAGTTTTGCGCTTTTTGCGTGGTGCCCTACACACGTGGCGCGGAGACAAGCCGCCCTGTGCAAAAGGTACTGGATGAGGCGCATAATTTAGTTGCGCGTGGTGTTCGAGAAATCACGCTTCTGGGGCAGAATGTTAACGCTTACCATGGAGCTGGACCTAATGGAAAGGATTGGACCCTAGCGGAGCTTATTTGGGCGCTTAACGATGTCGATGGACTAGAACGGATTCGCTTTACTACCAGCCACCCCAACGACATGGCCGATGACCTAATCGAGGCTCATGGCAGCTGTACAAAATTGATGCCTTACCTGCATTTACCCGTGCAGTCAGGCAGCGATCACATTCTCAAGCGCATGAATCGCAAACATACGGCGGAAAGTTATCTGCGTCTCGTCGAGCGCATTCGAGCGGCTCGCTCCGACATTTTGATGTCCGGTGACTTCATTGTTGGCTTCCCAGAAGAAACTGAGGAAGACTTTCAGGCAACACTCGATTTGGTCAAAGAGGTTCGGTACGGCTATGCCTACTCCTTCAAGTATTCGACTCGCCCGGGAACGCCTGCTGCTGAACGAGAACAACTCGACGAAGATGTCAAATCCGAAAGACTGCAGAGGTTGCAAGCTTTGATCACCAAGCAGCAGAGAGAAATTCAGGACTCAATGGTTGGGCGTCAAGTGGGTGTTCTTATTGAGCGAGCCGGACGTTTCGCGGATCAGATGGTTGGAAAATCTGACTATCTACATGCAGTTCATATCAAGGATGCATCGCTCAAAGCAGGGGATCTGGTACAGGCAGAGATTGTCAAAAGTGGCGCAAATTCGCTCGAAGGTCGGATTGTCACCTCTGGATAGAGGGGAATGGCAAAAAAATTCTCATAGCAATTTCGTGACATTCGGGTTCAAAAGCCTCTTTTCTGGCAACCATAACAGCGATTTCGCATTTTTGTTTCGTAATTGATCACAGTCGCTTAACCAGTGCATTTTACTCAACTTCGATTTTTGCTACGCTCCCACTCACGTATTATATCCACCTCTCTTTCAGGGTGGGTTGTGGGGGTAAATCGTATGAAAGATATGGTGCAAGCCATTCCTAAAACACGTGCGCTCAAAAAGTCCGCTAGCGGGTTTGCTGCAGCATTTTTGAGTATCGCGATCGTCGCCTCAGAAGCACAAGCGCAACTTCTGGATACAGATGGTCAAAAAACAGTATTTGGGCAGCGTTATGTGCCGGGCATTTGGGTCGATCCTGACGGTTGCGAACACTGGGTCATTGATGATGGCGTAGAAGGCTTCATGACACCGCACACGGATCGGAACGGCATTCCAGTATGCCGTCGGGGCAATCTATGCGGTGTGGTAGAATCAGATCAGATGTTTGCCACGGATAGCGCCCGGATCAACGCTGCGGGACGTCAACGTCTTAAGGATTTTTTCGAGGCGTCATCGGCTGCTTCTTTTGTCATTACGGGCCATACTGATAGCCGGGCTTCTGATGCCTACAATCTTGCTTTGTCGAAACGACGTGCGAATGCAGTTGCTTCTGTCGCGCGAGAGGTGGGCGCCAACGTCTCAAGTGTACGCGGTCTTGGAGAGCGTCAACCTCGTGCAACAAACTCCACGCGCGAAGGACAAGCAAAGAATCGCCGTGTTGAAATAGTGTGCCAGGGAGAGGGTTAAGCTGTGAAATTCTTTAAAGTTATTGCTACGCTCTCCCTGATTGGAATTCTTGGTGCCTGCGAAAAAACGGACAAAACTGTAGACCAATTTTTCGACAGCAAGGAGCTAACCGAGCTTCAGGCTGGAATTTGGGTCGATCCGAATGGCTGTGAGCATTGGATAATTGACGACGGCGTCGAAGGTTATCTTTCGGCGCGTCTCGACCGTAAAGGAAAACCGGTTTGTTCAGGCACAGTTGCGCCACCTACGATTGCTACTGGTCCGTTTAAGGATGGTTCACCGTTCCCAGATCCGATTTGATCTTTTCCAACCTATCGATTGAAAATTATGCCGCGAGACGTCGTATCGCGGCATTTTTATTTCAATTGCTAAACATAAAGATGCTTAGCCTTGTCACAAGTCGCGTAAATTGGCACGATTAGGCTAACGATTGCAAAGGAGTCTTGATTGGTCACCAACGTGCTAACGCCGCAGACAGACCCGGCGGACATCCATGAAACCATCGTTGAGTTTCCTGACAATCTCCTTTTGATCGATCTTTGTGGTGAATACGACCGCAACCTTGCCGAAATCGAAAAATCGTTAGCAGTGCAAATCCTGCGCCGTGGCAACCAATTGACAATTATCGGTGATCCTGATGCGTCCGGTCTGGCCAAAGACGTGCTCAGCGCTCTTTACCAAAGGTTGGAGCAAGGCCGTAGCGTCGAATACGGTGATGTGGATAGAGAATTGAGAATGGTCGGTGTGTCGGCCAACGTGGTCGATCCCGAAAACCAGTTGGAGATGTTCTCGGGCGAGCGATTCGAGATCAAGACCCGCAAAAAGCCGGTTGAGCCGCGTACAGATGCTCAGAAAGCTTATGTAAAGTCGCTGTTTTCAAATGATCTCGCGTTTGGTATCGGTCCCGCGGGCACGGGAAAGACATATCTCGCGGTCGCTGCCGGTGTGTCTATGTTCATTATGGGTCATGTCGACCGCATCATCCTTAGCCGTCCAGCGGTAGAAGCAGGTGAAAAGCTTGGCTATTTACCGGGAGACATGAAGGATAAGGTCGATCCTTACATGCAACCGCTATATGACGCGTTGAACGACTTTCTGCCAGCCAAGCAGATTGGTAAGCTCATTGAGGAAAAACGGATAGAGATCGCGCCGCTTGCCTTTATGCGCGGTCGCACGCTCGCCAACGCTTTTGTCGTACTTGATGAAGCGCAGAACGCAACATCTATGCAGATGAAGATGTTTCTGACTCGTCTGGGCGAAGGCAGCCGTATGGTCATCACTGGCGATCGCAGTCAGGTTGACTTGCCGCGTGGCGTTACGTCGGGATTGCATGATGCGGAACGAATATTGAAAGATATCCCGAAGATTTCATTCAATTATTTCACTTCCAAGGATGTCGTTCGCCATCCGCTCGTTGCCGCCATTATTGAGGCTTATGACGCAGAGCATCCGTCCTGACCGTCGCTATGCAAGTCGAGACTTTGATCGAAGATGAGCGCTGGAAAGCACTCGAGCTTGAGCAATTGGCAGAGCGTGCAGCTAAAGCTGTCTTTGAAGAACACGAAATGTCCGAACCGTTCGAGATCAGTTTTTTAGGGTGTGATGACGCTCGCATTTCCATTCTCAACAAAGAGTTTCGTGGTGCAGGATCACCTACAAACGTCCTAAGTTGGCCAAGTGCAGAACGAAGCGCAGAAACGCCTGGCTTGCGCCCCAAACCCCCAAACCTTCGGCAAGACTCAGAATTGGGGGATATCGCGATATCTTATGATACTTGCATTCGAGAAGCTGAAGAAGCCGGAAAACCGCTGCCGGATCACGTGATGCACCTTTTGGTCCATGGAATTTTGCACCTCCTTGGATACGATCACGAAAATGACGCAGATGCCACGCTTATGGAACAAATTGAGACGAAGATACTTGGCAAACTGGGTGTAGCTGACCCATATTAGATTCTCCGGGGCTGCCCCTCGTATCGGAAAGGACCAATGGGCGACAATATAGACGCATCCTCTAGCGCGGCGCATCGCGCGCAGGTGGAGGACCCAGACGGCGAAAGCCATAGTTTAACCCATACTGAAAATCACAAAGCTGGATTATTCAGCCGTATTCTTGGAGCCTTCGGCGCGCCTGAAAGCATCAATGGAACGCATACAAGTGAAGAACTTGTTCCGCAGACAACGGGACCAGGTCTCGGTAATCTCAGGATACTCTCGGTTGAAGATGTGGCCATACCCAAGGCCGACATTGTTTCTGTGCCGCTTAACATCACCAAGGATGAGCTGGTGAAAACCTTTCGTGAAAGCGGTCTGACGCGATTGCCAGTCTATGACGGCACGCTTGATACTCCTGTCGGACTGGCACACCTAAAGGACATGGCGCTCAAACATGGCTTCAACGGCGGTGGCGGGCGGTTCTCTTTGAAGAAGCTTCTTCGCCCGCTGATGTACGTGCCGCCATCCATGTCTATCGGTGTTCTGTTGCAGAAAATGCAGGCGGAGCGGAGACATATGGCTTTGGTGATTGATGAGTATGGCGGCGTAGATGGCCTTGTGACCATTGAGGATTTGATAGAGCAGGTTGTCGGTGAAATTGCCGATGAGCACGATGTTGATGAAGGACATTTCTGGGTTAAGGAAAAGCCTGACTGCTACGTGGCGAAAGCCAAGACACCTTTGGATGATTTTGAGGCTGAGATCGGGTTGTCTCTTACTGATGCCGAAGAGGTTGATGAAGAAGAAATCGACACGCTTGGCGGGTTGATTTTTATGTTGCTTGGCCGGGTGCCTGTGCGCGGTGAAATCGTGGAACATCCAAGCGGTGTCGAAATGCAGGTGCTGGATTCCGATCCGCGACGTATCAAGCGACTGCGGGTTAGTCTGCCCGCGGCGAAAAAGGTCAAATAGGCATGTCGCAGGCCGCTGCTTTGGCCCAAAAACTGATCAAAGCGCGGCCCATTCTCCGTTTTCTCGGGGCGGTTTGCGTGGGTTTGGTTGCTGCTCTTGGGCAGGCTCCTTGGGAGCTTTGGCCGCTGACCATCGCAGCGTTGGCGCTACTATACGGACTGTATCTGTCGACCACGACGTGGCGCCAGGCGACCATGTTGGGGCTTTCAGCAGGAATTGGCTATTTCGCGCTAGCGCTAAACTGGATTGTTGAACCGTTTTTTGTCGATTTCGCCCGGCACGGATGGATGGCGCCTTTTGCGATTGTACTTTTGAGCATTGGCATGGGGCTTTTCTGGGCCGTTCCTTTTGGGATTGCGCGACGTTTTGGCGGTGGTGCGCTGCCATGGATTGCCGGTCTGGTGCTGTTTGAAGTGCTGCGCGGGACTTTATTCACCGGCTTTCCCTGGGCGCAGATTGGCCACGTTTTGATCGCCTCGCCCCTACTTCACTGGGCCAGTTGGGGCGGTGCTCTGCTTTTGATTCTGATTGTTCTCGGCGCGTCGGTCATCCTTTGGCACTTCATTTCAGACAATAGGACTTTCGGAGCGCTTGGAATCCTTGTTTTCGGAGCACTTTATGGCGGAGGGCTTGCGCTGAAACCTAATGCAGCTGCAGGTCCAGATGCGCCGATCGTGCGGATCGTGCAGCCAAACGCGCCTCAGCATGAAAAATGGGATCCCGAAATGATCCCAGTTTTCTTTAAGCGCCAGGTGGATTTCACTGCCGCATCAGGTGATCAGGGTCGTCCCGACCTGATTGTCTGGCCGGAAACTGCAATCCCGTACATGTTGGACAACGCCGGTCCGGCGCTAGACATCATTCACCGTGCTGCAGCTGGTACGCCTGTGGTGCTTGGCCTGCGGCGCAACGAAGGCCGCCGGTTCTTCAATTCACTGATCTATCTCGATGAAGCGGGGCAAATCAGTGCTCAGTACGATAAACATCATTTGGTGCCGTTTGGCGAATATATGCCCTTTGGCGACACGCTATCACGCTGGGGCATATCCGGCCTTGCGGCTTCCAATGGGAGCGGATTCTCTGCGGGTCCCGGGCCTGAGTTGGTTGACATTGGTGAATTGGGTTCTGCATTGCCGTTGATTTGTTACGAGGGCGTTTTTGCGCGCAATCTTTTGGCTGCGCCAGAACGGGCTGAAATGCTCTTGATGATCACCAATGACGCTTGGTTTGGTCAGGCATCCGGACCCTATCAGCACCTTGCGCAGGCGCGTTTGCGCAGTGTGGAACAAGGTTTGCCGATGATACGTGCGGCCAATACCGGCGTTTCGGCTATGATTGACGGGGCAGGTGACCTTTCCGGCAGTATTGCGCTGGGTGAGGCTGGATTTCTCGATCTTACACTTCCACCATCGCTGCCCGAGACGATTTATGCGCGTGTCGGCGATGGCCCCATTATTCTATTTGCCTCGACGCTTATGCTTTTGTCCTTCATCTCTGCAAGAAAGCAACGCGCGGCAAGTTAAAGATTGACGCGGAATAGCGTGGTGCATATGCAGGCGCGACACCCGCCACAACGGCTTCCTGACGTGGCGGGCATTTTGTTAATGGAGCAAATCATGTCCCGAAATAATTATGTGTTTACCTCTGAGTCTGTTTCAGAGGGCCATCCCGATAAGGTCTGTGATCGGATTTCCGATGCAGTGCTCGATGCGTTTCTCTCTGAGGAGCCGAACGCGCGCGTCGCTTGCGAAACCTTCGCCACGACCAATCGGGTTGTTGTCGGCGGGGAGGTTGGCCTTTCTGATGCGGACAAGCTGCGCGATTACATGGGCCGCGTCGAATCCATCGCCCGCGACTGCATCAAAGACATCGGATACGAACAGGATAAATTCCACTGGAACACCTGCGAAGTCACCAACCTTTTGCACGAACAGTCGGCGCATATTGCCCAAGGCGTAACGGGAGAACGCGGCGATGAAGGCGCTGGCGATCAAGGTATTATGTTTGGTTACGCGACCAATGAAACTGACGCGCTGATGCCCGCACCGATCCAGTTTAGCCACGCGATTTTGCGACGACTGGCGGAGGTGCGCAAAGCGGGGCAGGAGCCGAGCCTCCGACCCGACGCCAAAAGCCAGATCAGTTTACGGTATGAGGACGGCAAGCCGGTTGAGGTCACTTCGATTGTCCTCTCGACGCAGCACGCCAGCGAAGATCAGACCAGCGATGATGTGCGCGCCATTGTAGAACCCTACATTCGAGAGGTGCTCCCGGCTGAATGGATTTCTGATAAGACCGAATGGTGGGTGAACCCAACCGGTACTTTCGTAATCGGCGGACCTGATGGCGATGCGGGCCTGACAGGGCGCAAGATCATCGTAGATACCTATGGTGGTGCAGCGCCACATGGCGGTGGTGCATTCTCTGGTAAAGACCCCACGAAAGTGGACCGATCTGCCGCCTATGCGGCGCGATATCTTGCCAAGAACGTCGTGGCCGCAGGTATGGCCGAACGTTGCACGCTTCAGCTCAGCTATGCCATCGGTGTCGCTAAACCGTTGTCAATCTATGTCGACACACATGGAACTGGCGATGTCCCCCCTGCAGAAATCGAACGCGCCGCGGCAAGTGTCATGGACCTTACACCGCGTGGAATTCGCGATCATCTGGAGCTGAATAAGCCGGTTTATCAGCGTACAGCGGCTTATGGCCATTTTGGGCGTGAGCCGGACGCCGATGGCGGCTTCAGCTGGGAAAAGACAGATCTGGTCGACGCGCTGAAGAAAGCCGTTTAAGCTTTGAACGATAAGCCCTGTGCCGGTTTTCCGGCATGGGTGTTGATGAGAAAATGGCTGAAAAACCTGCACATCCTTCTGGCGCGCCTTGGCGCAATATGTATGGCCGGACGAAGGGCAATAAGCTGCGCGCCTCGCAGCAGGAATGGCTTGACGAAGATTTGGTGGGTCTATCGCCAGGCGCAGTTGGGTGGGACATTAACCCCAAACGAGAGCCGATTGATTTGGAAGCATTGTTTGGAGATCGCCCGCTCTGGCTTGAGGTTGGCTTTGGCGGCGGCGAGCATCTCGTGCATCAAGCAGCGGCAAATCCGGATGTGGGCTTTATCGGGTGTGAACCCTACATCAACGGTGTGGCTATGCTATTGGGTAAGATCCGCAAGTTGGGGCAAGACAACATCCGCATTCATCCCGGAGATGTGCGTGACCTGTTTGACGTTTTACCGGAGGGATGCGTGGAACGTGCTTATTTGCTCTACCCCGACCCTTGGCCGAAAAAGAAGCATCATCGACGAAGGTTTGTAACGCCTGATTACCTTGAACCTTTGGCGCAGGTGATGCGGAAAGGGGCAGTGCTACGCGTGGCGACAGACATTCCTGACTACGTTCGGCAAGCGCTCGAAGTAATTCCAAAACATCAGTTTAATTGGCTTTGCGAAAGCTGCCGGGACTGGCGAGTCCCGTGGGACGACTGGATCTCCACACGCTATGAGCAGAAAGCTTTACGCGAGGGCCGCGCACCGCATTACCTGACCTTTGAGAGAGTTTGAGAAGCGCTTCAGCTTACGATTGCTTTAAGACCACTCAGCATCTTCAGACACTGCGCCAACTGATCGCGTTCCACAAACTCATCAGCCTTATGCGCCTGATCGATCGAGCCGGGGCCACAAACCACGGCAGACATCCCCAATTGCTGAAAAATCCCAGCCTCCGTGCCAAATGCCACGGTGCCGGTGCTGTTGGCCCCGGTCAGCGCCATCACGATCTCACGCGCCTCGCTTGGTTCTGCGGGCATCAGCCCCTCCACCTCGCCAATCACCTCTGTGCTAATCGAGGCATCGGCAAACACCGACTGCATCGAAGGCAGTAACTCCTCATCGCAGTAGCGCTGCAAGTCATTCTTGACGAAGCTTTGGTCAGACGGTTGCACCGGGCGGAAGTCCCATTCCACTTGCGCGGTGCTGGGTATCACATTATGCGCCACTCCCCCTTGCAAACCACCAACATTGATCGTGCTCCAGGGGGGCTCAAATCGGCTGTCCTCCGGCGCACGAGCGCGTAACTCATGTTGCAAGTGCATCAGCCGCGCCACATAGCGGGCAGCATATTCCACCGCGTTGACGCCTTTAGCAGGGGCGGAGCCGTGCCCAGCCAAGCCGTTGAAATGCGTCGTGTATTCATGACATCCCTTATGCCCATCGATGACCTTCATCATCGTGGGCTCGCCAATCAAAGCAACACTGGGTCGGGTTTCTTTCTTCGCAAGGATCTTGGCCAAAGCCTTGGCCCCAAAGCACCCGGTTTCTTCGTCATAGGTGAAGGCAAAATGCAGTGGGCGTTTGAGCTCAAGTCGCGCGAACTCCGGTGCCATGGCCATGCAGGCGGCGATGAAGCCCTTCATGTCGCATGATCCGCGTCCGTAAAGTCGCTCGTCACGTTCTTCCATCTTGAACGGGTCTGAGGCCCAGTCCTGATCGGCCACCGGCACCACATCGCTATGACCAGAAAGTACGATCCCACCATCTATATCAGGCCCAAGCGTTGCAAAGAGATTAGCCTTCTCGCCCGATTCATCGTGGAAAAGCTCTACCCTTGCACCTAAATCGGCCAATCTATTCGCCAGATCATGGATCAGCGGAAGATTGGTATCTTCAGAGACTGTCGGGTATGCAATCAGATTACCCAGAAGGGCCTCTGTATTTTGTAGGAGTGCGGTTTGGCTGGACAAGCTGGGTACCTCAGAATTCGTTGTCTGACCGTGCAAAGAGAAGGCTGGATCGTCAAGCGCGGAGGGCCTGTAAGCCGGATTCTGTCGTGAACGACCATTCCTCTAGGCCTGCGATTGCCCGCAGGCTCAAGCTGCCAACCCGGACCGCGAGCCAAGGCGGCCCATAAGCGATCCCTATTCGGCATTGCTCCCGGTGGGGCTTGCCATGCCGGTCCGGTTGCCCGTCCCGCGGTGGGCTCTTACTCCACCGTTTCACCCTTACCGTGCGGTCCGCGAAGCGGATTGCAGGCGGTCTGTTCTCTGTGGCGCTTTCCCTCGGGTTGCCCCGGCCGGGCGTTACCCGGCACCGTTGCCTTGTGGAGTCCGGACTTTCCTCGTCGCCCGAGGGCGCCGCGGCCGTCCAGCCCTCCGCGCAAACCGTGGTCTAGGGTGTGACACGCGTCGCTGTCAAGTTGTTGGCATTAAAGGAGAGTAGTCATCGGCAGCCAGTGGGCCGGTCGCAGATGGGCGAAAACGCAAGCGTACGGCTTCTAGAAGCGTTTCATCATCCACATCTGCGGTGTAACCCGCGCTTTGCGCCAATTCACGAAACGTCGCCGTGTTTGGTTCTGCATCAAATCTCAAAGTCCCACGTTTGCCAGCCAAGCCTTTCTGCTCAAGTCTTTTCCAATCAAAGTGGGGACCAGGGTCAAACTTACGACCCGGTGCCATGTCGGAGTGACCTATAACCCCGTCAGGTACGATACCATGACGTTTAAGCAATTCTTGAAGCAGGTTTTCCAAAGCCACTAAAAGCGACTCGGAAAATGCAGTATTGCCATAGTTATCGAGCTCAATACCGATGGAATGGGAATTCACATCGGTGATACCTTTCCAGCTGCCCTGTCCCGCATGCCAGGCGCGTGCATGCTCTTCAACCATCTGAAATACCTCACCCTTTTCAGAAATGAGGAAATGTGCGGAAACCTCTGAAGCCGGATCGCAAAGCCGCTCTAAAGCCGCGTCGCAGCTCTTCATAGCTGTATGGTGAATAACGATCAGTTCGGGGCGTGCATCTCCACGTCGTATGCCAAAATTTGGAGAAGGGCGCCAAATCGGCTTAACGCGCACCGGTCTTAGCCGCCTAACGCATTACGGAATGGACGTGGATCCCAATTGCAGGCGTAGCCGTCGCCATCAGGATCAAGACCAAGCTTGTCGCGTTTCGGCCCGCCTTTGGCAAGGAAGTCCTCCTGCGCTAAGTCGGCGGATTGGTATCGTGCACAGTTCTGACGAAACTTTTTTTCTTTGTTTAGCCCGACACGGGTATAGACTTTTTGCCCCACCGGATGGCGGGTTTTCAGTGCGTATTCCACGATGTTGGGTCCACCCGCGTTGCTCCTCGTTGGCAGCGCTGTTGGCTGCACAACCTGATACTGCGCGCGATTTTGCGCGATAAGCGCAGCATCTGCTTCAATTGAGCGTTCGTTACCAACGGCGTTGAAGTCATTTTCCTCAGAAATACCGGTGGGTGATGTAACAGTCTGAGGTGCCGGATTGGAAGGGCTAGCATGAAGCACAGCCTGTCCCGAATTGGCCGCTGTTTCTGCCAAACGCGCCTCTGTCTCACGCGCTAAATCAGCGGCTGTGGAAGCGGATTGGGGTCCTCCAGTAGGCGTCACAGACCCGTTGCTTGACGTTGTTCGAATTGCCGTGACCGGTTGGCCAACTGTGGTTTGCTCATCCGAAATCGCGCCAGCGGGTGGCACTGCATTACCACGCAATGCCGCTTCGCGCGCTGCGCGACGCTGAGCCAACACTGCCGGATCGGTGAAGCCTACACCCACGCCAGGATCAGGTATTCCACCTATTCCAGCGCCACTATCGGGGATCGACGGGCTGCATGCAGCCAGCCCTGCAACCACCGCCAGACAAACTGTCAATCGCATCTGCTACATCCTGCCTTTTGCTTTTTGCGCAGGTTACCACCATTTCGTGGGCTTGGCTACAAAACCAGCAGCTTGTTCCAGCGCGTAGGCTGTGTTGAGCAAATCACCCTCTTCCCAGGGTCGTCCGATTAACTGCAGGCCAAGCGGCAGGCCTTTGTCATCAAGCCCTGCGGGCACTGCGATGCCGGGCAGGCC
>JBCDDS010000045.1:0-25007 GCA_039180185.1 Pseudomonadota bacterium
AGCCACTTCAACATCGCCGAAATTACGCCGCGCGGCCACGTTGTTTCACTCGCGTGGACTGCGCTTTCTGGTCAGGACACGTCAATAAGCGCAGCCATGGCGCTGATGAAGTCGCAATCAGTGGAGGAAGCGTTAGGAACCGGAGATCGATTTATAGCGCCATCGCAAAATCTGGTGCTCGTGGATCAGGATACGATTGCGATGAAAACCGTCGGTCGCATGCCAGAACGGTCCATTCTGCATGAAAGCAAGGGCCGCTATCCAAGCCGGGGCTGGATTGAACGTAATCGTTGGAAGGGTTGGTTGCCGTACGATGAAAATCCTGAATTTGTTGGCCCGGCAGGCGGCCTGGTTGGTAATACGAACAACAAGACAATTGATCGGCCGTTTCCACGCCATGTGAGCTATCACTGGGGCGACACGCAGAGGGTTTTCCGTTGGCGTCGGTTGATGCAGACGCGACAGGTCCATACTCGCGACAGCTTTATTGAGGCGCAGCTTGATACGGTTAGCTTCACCGCGCGATCACTTTTGCCTTTGATTGGCAAGGACCTTTGGTTTACCGGCGAGGCTGCACCTGAGGGAACACAAGAAAGACTGCGGCGACGCGCGCTCGACTTGCTCTCCAATTGGAACGGTGAGATGAACGAGCATCTACCAGAGCCTCTTATTTATGCTGCTTGGATAAGAGAATTGCAGCGCAAATTGATCGTTGATGAGCTGGGACCGTTGGCAGACGAATTCCGTCATCCTGATCCACTTTTTATCGAACGCGTGTTCCGCAATATCGATGGGGCGTCTGCGTGGTGCGACGTCAAATTGTCTACGCCGGTAGAGACCTGCGCTGATGTCTCTCGTATTGCTCTGGACGAGGCTTTGATTTGGATTGATGAACGCTACGGCCAAGCACTTGAAAGCTTGCGTTGGGGAGATGTGCATCAGGCAACGCATGACCACCAGGTGCTCGGCGATCAGCCCTTCCTGCGATACTTCGTCAACATTCGGCAGTCGACCTCGGGTGGTGACAACACGCTGCAACGTGGGCGCACTAAGGGCAGCGGAATGAACCCATTCTACAACGTGCACGGGGCTGGGTACCGTGGTGTTTATGATTTTGCCGATCCCGACAGCAGCCTTTTCATTATCTCAACTGGCCAGTCTGGCCATTTCCTGTCCCGGCACTATGATGACATGGCGCGACTTTGGCGCCGGGGCGAATACATTCCAATGACGCTTGACGAAAATCTGGCCAGAGCCGCATCGGTCGGGGTGACAACTCTTCTGCCGTCGCAAACACAAGGCCAATAACACCTTGCATTTGACGCAAACCGATCGTGAGCCTAGCTTTCGATCATGCTCGATACTCCACTTCTGCGCATCGAAAACTTGCGTGTCACGTTTGAAACGGCCGATGGCCCGGTGGAAGCGGTACAAGAGCTCTCATTCGATATAAACCCCGGCGAGACTGTATGTGTTGTCGGAGAGTCAGGCTCTGGCAAATCAGTGGCATCGCTCGCGCTTATGCGTCTGGTAGAATTCAGTGGCGGTGATATGCGAGCAGGGCAAATCCTCTTTGATCGCAATGATCTGGCCGCAACGGATTTAGCGGCGCAAACTCAGGATCGTATGCGGGCCATACGCGGCAACGAAATCAGTCTGATTTTCCAAGAACCGATGACCGCACTTAATCCGGTGTTCACGGTAGAGCGGCAGTTGACCGAAGGGCTACGACTTCACACAAGTTGCAGTCGCGCAGAGGCGCGTGCGAAAGCGCTCGATCTATTGCGAGAGGTCCGCATTCCAGAACCTGAAAAGCGCTTGGGGCAACATCCTCATGAACTCTCCGGCGGCATGCGCCAAAGGGTGATGATCGCTATGGCGCTCGCCTGCCGTCCCCGGCTCTTGATCGCGGATGAGCCGACAACCGCGCTCGACGTGACCATTCAGGCGGAAATCCTGACCCTGATTGACCGCCTTAAACAGGAAACCGGCGCGGCCGTTATTTTCATCACTCATGACATGGCTGTTGTGGCCGAGATGGCGGATCGCGTTGTCGTCATGCAGAACGGGCGTAAAGTCGAAGAGGGACCGGTGCAACGGATATTCAGTGCGCCGGAGATGCCGTACACGCGCGCGCTGCTCGATGCTGTGCCGCGTTTGGGCGAAATGCGCGGTACACCGGGGCCGAAACTGCCTGCAAGGGCTAATAATTTGCGCTTGCCGACACAATTGCAACAGCGCGCCACGGCGCCACTTTTAGAGGTCGAAAACCTCACCTGCCGCTTCCCGGTTGCCGGTGGTTTGATGCGCCGTCTTACGGCAGAGGTGCATGCTGTGCAGGATGTGACTTTCAACCTGGGCCGAACCAAAACCCTGTCGCTCGTCGGCGAATCCGGATGCGGAAAGTCGACCACCGGGCGAGCAATCCTGCGATTAATTGAACCGACCAGCGGCAGGGTACGCCTCAGCGGGCAGAACATCCTTGCGTTTGACGACAAAGGCCTGCGGCAGATGCGGCGGAACATGCAGATGGTGTTCCAAGATCCATTCGGCAGCTTCAACCCTCAAAAGCGCCTGCTTGAACAGGTGGCCGAGCCATTGCGCAATTTCGGCATGGCAAGTGGCACGCAAGTTGAAGACATGGTGGCTACACTCTTCGATAAGGTAAGGTTGCCGCGCGACTTACTGCGTCGTTACCCGCATGAACTGTCCGGTGGTCAGCGCCAGCGCGCAGCCATTGCCCGCGCCATCGCTCCGCGTCCAAAACTGATCGTCGCCGATGAGGCGGTGAGTGCGCTCGATGTCTCGGTGCAAGCGCGTGTTCTCGATCTTATGCTGGAACTGCAGGCCGACATGGATATGTCGTTTCTGTTCATCAGCCACGACATGGCGGTTGTCGAAAGGATCAGCCATGACGTGGCGGTGATGTATCTAGGGCGCATCGTCGAAATCGGGCCACGCGCCGCCATCTTTGAAAACCCGCAGCATGCTTACACCAAGGCTTTGTTATTGGCCGTACCGATTGCCGACCCGAAACAGCGCCGCGCGCGGGATTTGAATTTCAAACCCGTGCCGACCGCGGTACATCATCTGGACTTTGACCCAGAGCCATCGGTTTATCGAGAGATCAGCCCGGGCCATCATGTTTTGACGTCGCCCCGCGAATACGAATAAGGAAAGCCAACACATGCCTGTAAAAAACAGATTTGCCGAGCTTCAGAATGACATCACCGCTTGGCGACGTGACATTCATCAGAACCCTGAAATTCTATTCGAAACCCATCGGACTAGCGCTCTAGTGGCAGAAAAGCTGAGGGCCTTTGGCTGTGATGAGGTGGTGGAGGGCATCGGGCGCACGGGCGTTGTCGGTGTTATTAAGGGCAGGGCGGATAGTTCTGGCAAGGTCGTTGGTCTGAGGGCTGATATGGACGCGCTCCCGATCCATGAAGAAACCGGGCTGGACTATGCCTCGAATACTGATGGCGCCATGCATGCTTGCGGGCATGACGGGCATACCGCGATGCTCTTGGGTGCGGCCCAATACCTGGCGGAGACGCGTAATTTCGATGGCACGGCGATCGTGATCTTCCAACCTGCAGAAGAGGGCGGCGGCGGCGGCCGTGAAATGTGTCAGGATGGGATGATGGAGCGATTTGGCGTGCAAGAGGTCTATGGCATGCACAATTGGCCTGGCGTGGAAGCTGGACGGTTTGCTATCCGGCCAGGACCGTTTTTCGCTGCGACCGACAAGTTCGATATCATCGTCGATGGCAAAGGTGGCCATGCCGCCAAACCGCATGAAACCGTTGATCCAACTGTTATTGCGGCACAGCTGATCTCCTCGCTGCAAACCATCGTTTCGCGTAATGCCGATCCGATTGAACAGGCTGTGGTTTCCGTCACTTCCATCGAAAGCTCTTCGCACACCTTCAACGTGATCCCGGCGCGGGTGACGATGATGGGCACGGTACGCACGCTCAGTGCAGATATCCGGGCGTTGACCGAAAAGCGCATGCAAGCTTTGTGTGACCATACCGGACAAGCCTTCGGCGCGCAGGTCAAGCTCGATTACGAACATAATTACCCGGTAATGGCCAACCACCAGGAGCAAACCGAGTTTGCCGCCGAGGTGGCGCGTTCAGTGTCCGGTCAATGCGATCATGCGCCACTGGTCATGGGGGGTGAGGATTTTGCGTTCATGCTCGAGGAGCGTCCCGGCGCCTATATCCTAGTCGGCAACGGCGAAAGCGCGCCGGTGCACCACCCCGAGTACAACTTTAATGACGAAGTGATACCGGTCGGGTGCAGTTGGTGGGCGGGAGTTATTGAACAGCGTATGCCTCTTTAGGTTTCATCGCGGGATCAGAGTTATTTCGACTGATCCAAGCGTGCTGTAATCGGCGCGATAAGTCTTGCCGGCTTTGGCGACAATCAGGCCAGTGACCAGACCCGTGGCCACGATATCACCCTCACGAAGGTGCTGACCCACTTCGTTAAGCTGATTGGCCAGCCAAACCATGACGTTCAGCGGGTCACCCAGAGCATTGGAACCCACGCCATTGTCGATTTCCATGTCATTTTCGAAGGCACGAACCTGTTCTTCTTTTATTGATATGGCTTCAGCGAAGGGCGACAGCGTGCCCACGACCAATGCCTGATTGTAAGTTCCGTCGGCAACAATCCATTCGGCGCGTTCCTTTAGCCAGCCGGGCAGGCGCTTGCTCACAAGCTCAATGACCGGGAGCACAGCGTCAATGGCCGCCAACACCTCGTCCCTGTCATAAGCCGCGCCACGCGGAGGAAGATCAACGCCCACGCGAAAGCCGATCTCAGGCTCCACAATGCGTTGATCATGCTCCGAGACGCCAATCACCGCACCGCTATCATAAACCAGATCGGCAAAGAGCGGACCAGCCAGCGGATGGGCGACGCCGAGCGTATCTTGTGCCACGTCTGAGGTCACCCCGACCTTCCAGCCTACGACGCGACTGCCCATATGATCAGCCATCTCCTGCTGTACGCGGTAGGCTGCGCGCAGATCAACCGGTGGATCACCGGGATATTGGGTAAGCTTTTCTCCACGCAGGCGGGCGTCGGCGATCCGTTTTGCTATCGTCATCTTTTTCGTGTCCTGGGGTCCAGCGCATCGCGCAGACCGTCGCCCATATAATTCACGCTCAGAACCGTAAGCGAAATCGCCAGCCCCGGCCAGAACACGCGCTCAGGATAGTCGCGCAGATAGACCGTCGCGTCGCTCAATAGCCGACCCCAGGTTGGGAAGTCCGGTGGAAAGCCCAATCCGAGAAAGGAAAGCGCGCTTTCTGTGATGATCGCATTGGCAATGCCAAGCGTCGCGGAAACCATGATCGGAGAGATCACATTGGGCAGAATATGGCGCGTGATCAGCTGCCTGTTGGTGGATCCTGCTGAGCGCGCTGCCAACACGAACTCCCGCTCCTTGATTGAGAGCACCTCACCGCGTACCACCCGCGCCGTGGGCATCCAGCTGGTAACGCCTATGGCGACGACGATCAGTAGAAACAGCCCAGTTTCGGTGCCGAAACTAGCGCTTAGCGTCTCACGAAACAGCATCACCATCACCAGAAGCAGCGGCAAAAGTGGTAGGGACAAAAACAGGTCCGTCAGTCGCATCAATACCCCATCGAGCCTTCGGAAGAATCCAGCAACCACGCCTATAAGCGTGCCCAATCCAATGGCGAGCAGCATCGCACTTACACCGACCGCCATCGAGGTACGTCCGCCAGAAAGCACGCGAGAGAGCGTGTCGCGGCCCAATTGATCGGTGCCAAAGGGATGCGCCCAGCTTGGGCCCTGATTGCGCGCGCGGATATCGATGAAGGTGGGGTCGATGGGCCAGATGAACGGCCCGATCAGCACCGCAATGATGATCGCGATGAAAACAGCCATGCCCGCCACAGCGCCGCGGTGTTTTAGGAACCGGTGCCAGACATCGGCCCAGTAGGAGCGGGAAGGGGCAAGCTCAGTCATAGCGGATCCTCGGATCGAGCATCCCGTAAAGGATATCGGCCAGCAGATTGGCCAGCACGATCAGCACGGCAAATATAAAGGTCAGCGTATGCACCGTGGGCAGGTCATTGGCCTGAATGGCACCGATCAGCTGTGCACCGATCCCGTTCACTGAAAAAACCTGTTCGGTGATGATCGCGCCGCCAAAAATCGCGGGTGCTCCAAGCGCGATGACCGTAACCACCGGGATCATCGAGTTGCGCAGCACATGGCGCATCACGACCACAGCCTCGGAGAGCCCCTTGGCCCGCGCCGTGCGCACATAATCCTGGCTTAGATTATCGAGCATGGAGGCGCGCATATACCGGCTGATCTGCGCTGTGGTCTGAAGGGCCAGAACCATCACTGGCATGACCATTTGCTGAAGCTGCACGGTGAAGCTCTGCCAATCCGTCACGCGGTGTGTCGTGTCATAGATCGAGGGAAACCAGCCAAGTTGAATGGCGAAGAAAAAGATCACCAATGGCCCGGTAAAAAACGGCGGGATCGAGTAGCCAATCATGGTCACAAAGGTTCCCACCTGATCGAACACCGAATGCTGGCGATAGGCGGAATAGACCCCGATCGGCAGCGCGATCAGAATGCCGAGGATATAGGCGCTGCCAACCACCCAGAGGGTTTGCGGCAGACGCTGCACCACCACATCCATCACCGGGGAGCGGGTTTGCCAGCTGATCACGCGCAGCTTGCCTTCGGACAGTGAGGTCCCAAGCAAATGGTCGATGAACACCTGCGGCTCGATCCAGAAAAACTGCACCAGCCATTTCCAGAACCGGATGTGGGAGGGCTCGCCCAGACCCAAAGCCTCGCGCATCTGCGCCTTCACCTCGGGCGGCACCGTCAGCGGCACCTGTGCCATGGGATCGCCGGGGGCCAGCTCCAGCAGCATGAAGATCACCAGCGCAATGAACAGCAGGGTCGGCACCGCCAGGATCAGTCGCCGAATTGTGTATGTCAGCATGCCGTTCTGCGTCCCGCCCCGTTCTTGGGACAAGATAGGGGATCAGGGGCGCGGTGGGTATCCTTTTGTCAACCAACGTGGGTCACTTCACGTTGACAATCTGCGGCAAACCATCGCTATGGTTGTGGAGGTGTTGCAGATGTTTGAGGCGACCGGCAGCGCCCAAAACGTGCGCGAGGGACTATGCCAAACTCCGACATTAAAATCTGGAATTCGGATTTTTTGACCGAAGACATGTATCGCAAAATCAATATCATGATGAATACCGAAGATAACCCGAAGCGTTTAGCCTGCCACGACAGTTACAGCAGCGGTGAACCGGTTGGCCCCGGGTTTAGTATGGCTTATCCGGTCGGTCTGCGCTTAAAGTTCTACGATCTGCCGGAAAAGTACAAAAGAAATTGGACCGATTTATTTGTGAATGCACCTTATGTATTCGCCTCTAAACGATTTTGCGATGTTCTGCAGCAGTTTGACCTTGGCGCGACATCGTTTCGCGAAATGCCTCTGTATGAATATGACAAAGTAACACCGCGTCCTGCGGATGAGGGGCCGTTCTTTCTGATCCATATCCTTGAGTATCAGGATGCGTTTGTGCCTGAGAGATCAGAAGATATCAAAGAGTTTTGGAACACAGGAACCTGGCGGGGGGGTATGGGAGTGATGATGTTCTGGCGGTTAGACCCTCTGCCCTGAGCGGTATTGATCTATGGATGGATCGTCGCATCCGGGACAGAGTTTTCTTCAGTGATCGGCTCAAACTGGCGATTGAGGCGGCTCAGCTAAAAACAATGGCGTTGCGGTTTCGGCCCTGCGTCATTGTGGATGATTGAAGCAACGGCGCGTGGGTTTTCACCCACCCTACGGGTTACTTCACCCGGTACCAATCGGCGATGTTCCATAGCTCGCTGTCCCAGGTGTTCAGAACCACACCACCCAGAGAGTTGGCATGCGCTGACACCCGCCCGCGGTGCACCAGCGGCAGCATGATGAATTCCCGCATCAGCATATCATTCATCGCTTTGGCCAACCTCGCGCGATCTTCCAAGGCACCGGTGCGCTTCATCTCTGCCACCAGCGCGTCATAGGCCGGATCGCAATAGCGCGGTATATTGCTGCCCTGCCATTGATTATCCATGCTGGGCACCTGATCACAGAGCCAGCTCGCCAGATACGCCTCCGGGTCGGTGCCATCAAAGCTGCTGGCATACATCTCAATATCGGCAAAGAACTTCTGATAGGTGTCCGGGCTGCCCGGATCACCGCCAAAGAAGACGCCTGCATCAATGTTGCGAAGCTCAGTGGCAATGCCGATCTCTGACCACCATTGCTTGATCAGGGCCTGAAAATCCTGCCGCACCGCATTGGTCGAGGTTTGATAGAGAAGGCGCAATTCAACGCCGTCTTTTTCGCGCACGCCGTCGCCGTTGCCGTCGATCCAACCCGCCTCATCCAACAGCGTCTTTGCCGCTGCAATATCTTGCGTGATGCAGGCGTCATTGGCGGTGGACGCGTAGACCTGGGGTGCGGCGAGGATGTTGCAAGTTATGCGCCCCGCCTGGCCATAACCGATCTCAACCAACAAGCTACGATCAATCGCCATCGAAAGCGCCTGACGCACGGCTTTCTCTTTCAGGAAGGGATGAGGATGCTCGATGCTCGCACGCCCATCCCCCAACTCCGCCGCGGGATTGGTAAGATTGATGATGATCCGTTCCACCAACGTGCCAAAGGCTGACACGACGGTGCCTTTGCCCGCTGCCTCCATTGTGTCGAGAACGTCAGGCGCCAGTTGCAGGTTCCAGGCGTAGTCAAACTCTCCGGTCTCCAAGACAGCGCGACCAGCGGCCTCTGCACTGCCGCCGCCTTTGAAAACTACGCGTGCGAATGCTGGTTTCGATGCGTCGCGGTAGTTCGGGTTGGCGGTATAGGAAATGACGTCGTTGGGTCGGAAATCCTCAACCACAAATGGCCCTGTGCCGATGGGGGCGAAGTTCTCTGTCGTGCATTCCGGCGCGCGTGGCCCTGTACAATTGGCAAATTGCGATTGCTGCAGGATCGGAGAGGTCGATCCAACAAACGCGGCGTAGGGGAAGGGTTTTTGTTCCTCGAAATTGATCACAACGGTATGCGCGTCCGGCGTATCAATGCTTGAAATACCTGCATACTTCTCAAGCTGTGCGCAGCCGCCGCCCTCTGCGGTGCAATATTCCCAGGTGAATTTCACGTCTTCAGATGTGAGCGGTGTTCCATCCGACCAAACGATATCATCGCGAAGAAGCCAAGTGATGGATGTCAAATCTTCCCCGACGCCACCATTTTCAACCGTCGGAATTTGCTCGACCAACCAGGGCACCATTTCGCCCGCTTCATCGTGTCGGGCGAGGGGTTCCAATATTAGGCTTGCAGCCTCGATATCCTTGATGCCGCCAGTGAGATAGGGGTTCAGAATAGACGGCGCTTGCCAGTAAAGAATGTTGACCTGACCGTCGGAGCCGCGCTCGGCACTATATACAAACAACGGGATTGCTGAGATCAAGAACGCGACGGTTAGCCTTGTAATATATGGCATTTTAAGGGTTCTCCTTCTCAGGCACACTGGTACTGCTCAAAAAGCGCGAACCTGGGTCAACTATGAAAATCGCGAACACATATTGCGATGTCGTCGCTAATTGAACTTACTTCGCTTTAATCAGGCCGCTACAGAAAGCGGCCACACGATGGTACAATAAAAAGATAGTAAAAGTGAGACTTCAGGTATTTATTTACCGGCAGGACCGATGATCATGATCATCTGGCGACCTTCCATTTTAGGCATGTTTTCAATCTTGCCAACGCCCTCAACATCTTCTGCGACCCGTTCGAGCAGTTCGCGACCGAGTTCTTGGTGCGCCATCTCGCGACCGCGGAAACGCATGGTAACTTTAACCTTATCTCCGTGCTCTAGAAATTTAAAAACATTACGCATTTTCACGTCGTAGTCGTGCGTGTCAGTGTTGGGGCGGAACTTGATTTCCTTAACCTCAATCACTTTCTGCTTTTTGCGGGCCTCAGATTCCCGTTTTTGCTGCTCGTACTTATACTTGCCGAAATCCATGATCTTGCAGACAGGCGGCTCCGCGTTTGGTGATATTTCGACAAGGTCTAGACCGGCTTCTTCGGCCATATCCATTGCGCGGTTAGGCGAGACTACACCCACGTTTTCACCGTCCGCTCCAATCAAGCGGATTTCCGGGGAAGTAATTCTGTCATTGATACGAGGGCCAGTTTCACGCGTTGGGGGCGCATTGTGGGGTCTTCGGGCTATGGTTTTGGTCCTTTTAAGGTTTTTCCAATTGAAGTCGTACCGTAGCGGTGCTGCTGGGGTGATTCAAGCGACAAAATAGGCTGATCTGAGCCGATTAGCGCCAATTTCCCCTTGAGGCTTCCCTTTCGCATCAGCATTTGACACCTAGTGAAACACGCACTTTCTGCGAGTGCAAAAAAATAAGCTAGTAAGGGATATGGATGATGAAAAACCTGTTGTGGATAATTGTGGCTGCTGCGGTTTTGATCGGAGGCTACGTGCTTTTTACGGGAAAGTCGCCTCAAGAGATTGCATCCGATGTGGAAGAGACAGGAAGCGCTGCAACTGACGCTGTATCTGACGCCGCGAGTGATGCCACTGACGCAGTCTCCGATACCGCAAGCGCGGCTGCTGATGCAGCAGCTGACACGGCGAGCGCGGCAGCGGATGCTGCCGAAGACACGGCGGCTGCTGCTGCCGATACAGCGTCCGATGTGGCAGACGCCGCCAGCGATGCTGCCAGCGATGCCGTGTCAGATGGTGCATCAGCTGCTGCGGATACAGCCGAAGAGGCCGTTGACGCAGCAACAGACGCCGTTTCGGATACAGCAAATGCTGTGACAGAGGCTGTGACCGAAGCCACTGAAGAAACTGCTGGTGATGATACAGAGCTTGCTTCAGCAGGTGATGCTGCGGCTGATACGGCAACTACTGCGGAAGCCGCTGCCGACGACACCGCGAGCTTGGCTGATTTGCTCACATTGGATGGGTTTGACCTGAACAAAGTCACAGAGATGATCGACGGGTCAGACCTCGGTGCGTTACAGAAATCTGGTTTGAAAGCCAGCCTGCAATCAGCGCAAGACAACCCTGAGCTTCTTCAATCGGCACTTGATGCCATCAAAGAAGCGTTGGGTATTTAATTTTTCACAAGAGCGGCCCGCACTGCGGAAATTTGTGGGCCGCACTCATGAATGATTGCAAAAGCGTTCGCGTACACCGATTGACTTGACGAGAAACCGGCTTTGTATGCGCCGTTTGGTATAGATGCGTTCGTTCAACGTCGATGTATCGCTCTGTAATCCAGGGTCATCGGGATAATGTCTTAGTCTTTCTCCGGCTGGCCAGACGCTGCCGAGTTATGAGGCGTGACGATCAAACATGCGTATGATTTCCGCACTCTCATTGCTGACGATGCGTCCAGATTTCTTGTCGTAAAGAATCAGCAGTGACGTTCATCTGAACTGTTTCGGCTATTTGTATACGGCGAACCACCTATTAACCCACGGCGCCATAAGGCTGCGCCGAGTAAGCATCCAACCAGGATATGGTGTCTGCAACAGATATAGGTTCTCCAATACCAAAACCCTGAGCCGTATCGCATCCAGCAGCTTTCAGCTTAGCGAACTGCGTGGGTGTTTCGACACCTTCGGCAATGACCTCCAGTTCCATGCCTTTGGCCAAACCCACGATAGCCTCAACAACTTGCATAGACTTGTGTTGATCAAGATCGTTGACCAATTCACGATCGATTTTCAAACCAGACAGATGTAATCGCGATAGCATGGAGAGTGAGGCATAGCCGGTACCAAAATCATCGATGTCGATTTTAAATCCGGCGGCGGTGAGTTCTCTCAAGACTTCAAGGGCTTTATCGCTATCATCGGCAATTACGGTGTTTTCCACAAACTCAATTCTGATGTCTTCCGGTGTCAATCCACGCATCGCCAATGCCATGTTGAAGTCCGACACATAGTCACCGCTACGTAGCGACGACGCAGATGCATTCACTGCTAGCGTCGGGACGTCGTAACCTTGCGATCGCAGTTCGACTAAGGCATCGAGACCTCCAAGGACGGCCTGTTGGTCAATAGCAGTGATCAACCCTGTCTCTTCAGCCAAATCGATGAAGTCTCCTGGAAGTAAAACACCTCTCTGAGGGTGGTTCCATCTGGAAAGGACTTCGAAACCTTGAACGCGACCATCCGAAAAGGCGACCTTAGGCTGAAGAAAGGGCACGAATTCGTTGTTGTCGATTGCGCGCTCTAGATCTCTGATCAGAGCGTAGCGTTTTTCGATCTCGCTCCGCATATTCGGACCAAATGCCACTGCGATCCCTCGACCGGCACGTTTAGCTTCGTAGAGAGCGATATCTGCGTCAGCAATTAAGCGATCACAATCGCCGCTATCATCCTCGACGATGACATACCCTACGCTTGCCCCAACCATGCACTTGTTGCCGTCGATGATCATGGGCTCGCGGATCCTTGCAATCATGCGTTCGGCAATGCTGCGCGCCTCTTCCTTGGTGCTGGCGCCATCGCTTATGTTCGCGACTATAACAAATTCATCTCCACCAACTCGCGCTACCAGATCGCCTTTTCGGAACCTGGATTTCATGATTTCCGCCGCGCGGCGCAAAACTGCGTCCCCGACAGGGTGGCCGAGCGTGTCGTTGATCTCTTTGAAACGGTCCAAATCCACATGCATAACGCAAAGGCGCTGCTCACGCTTAGCCCCGGTCTTTAGCCGCGCCTTGAGATCAGCGTGCAACTTCTTTCGATTTGCAAGACCCGTCAGCTGGTCATGATGAGCAGAATGCTCAAGCTGTAGGGTCATTTGGCCTAACTCGTTGTTCCGCTGTTCTAACTGTTTTGATCTACCTTCGGCCGCGCGAAGAGCGGACATCACACTGCGATGCGCGGGCCAGAATATGAATAAACCCTCCAGCGCCAGCAGTCCGAGTGCCAGGAAAAGCGCTACCTTTTGCAACCTCTCCAAACCTGCCAAACGCAACTCTGCATCGGACGCAAAGGCCTTTACGGCATTGTCCAGCTCCAACAGGAGAGGTGCAAGAGCTGCCATTTCTATTTTGCGGATCAGTTTGATTTGCTCTGGTTCACCTGCGGCAATGGCGACAGCTGCACGCACGTCATCAGCAAAAGCCTGTACCTGTGCGTCTAGGCCGTACTCACTTCCAAGCGCGTAAACTTTGTGCGCGGATGGAAAATCGACGGATCTCTCAAGCAGTAACGCATGCGAATTCTCGAAGACCTCCAATGCGTCCAGCAGAGACGCCTCGTAGCTCGATCGTTCGACCGGATCTTTCAAGTGTTGAGCCAATCCAGCGATACGTTGGCTCAACATCCGCTGGCGGCCACTGATGTCCACAGTCTCCGCGTCTTTCGCGCCCTCTCCCAACACCTGGAGATGCAGCAGGTGTCCACCGACCAACAGCACGACCAGGAATGCCAAAGCCATAACATAGCGCGTCCACAACCACTGCGCGCCTCCCCATTTCCGCATAGTCATTGGCCTCCACGTCGTTCTTCAAAACTCACGGCGCAGATGACAGGCAAAGTATTGTCGGATGATTACCGAATTGTGGCCGCTCATGGGCGGAGAATGAAAATCTTAAACAGTTCTTAGCAAAAAATTGCAGCGGGACCGAATTTTGTAAGGTCTCGGACCCTTGCCTTAATCGATAAACGCCTTTTCGACGACATACTCTTTTGGGTCTGAGTTAGCACCTTCGCGCAGGCCGTATTCTTCTAGCAGTTCTTTAAGCTCAAGATTGAACGCAAGGTTACCACAGATCATAGCGCGATCAGTTTCTGGCTTAGGTGGATCAACGTTAAGCTCGTCAAACACTTCGCCTGAACGCATTAGATCAGTAATCCGGCCCATTTTGGTGCTTTCTTCCCGTGTGGTCGTCGGATAATAGCGCAGTTTTTTGTGAAACCCTTCTCCGATCAGTTCATCAAGCATCGCATCGCTGCGGATGCTTTCGATGAGCTCCCTGCCATATTCAAGTTCGCCCACCTCGCGACAGGTATGAGTCAGAATAACCTCATCGTAATCGTGGTAGGTCTGTGGTTCTCGAAGAAGCGACGCGAATGGTGCAAATCCAGTGCCCGTCGCAAACAGCCAAAGACGTTTGCCTGGCAAAAGGGCATCATGAACTAGAGTGCCAACGGGTTTGGGGCGCAGGATGATCTCGTCGCCGGGTTTGATGTGCTGCAGTCTGCTGGTCAAAGGGCCATCTGGAACCTTGATCGAATAAAATTCAAGCTCATCATCCCAAGCCGGAGAGGCAATCGAATAAGCGCGCAGAAGCGGTTTTTGCTTTCCGGTTTTCTCATCGGTCTGCATCAACCCAATCATTACAAACTCGCCGGACCGAAACCGGAGTGACGGCGGGCGTGTGCATCGAAAAGAGAAAAGCCGATCTGTCCAATGCTTCACCTCTGTAATGGTCTGCGCATCGGGCAAGGTGGGCACTCTTACAGGTTTTGCCTCGGTCACGGTCTTCGTCTCGCACATAATAGCGTCGTCGGCGTGCACCGACGGCTCTTTGTAAACCCAGACTGACGGGTGTGGAAGAGGACAAATCGCCAGAGACATGGCCCAACTTTATTGCGGTTGTTGACAGGACGGGACACACGTTTAGAGCGATGAAGCGCTGACACAAAATGAATTGATTGTTGCGACCTCATCTTCGCTAAGTTCGCTCAAAGAAAAATCAGTTCGTCCTCTAAGCGAGCAACGGCGAACCCTTTGGGTCATGTCCAAATCGTTTTCAGCTTCCATTGTGGAGTACGCAACACCATTCAATGCGATTTCGTTTTCGTCATTTGGGGGCGAAAAATACCCCTCGACCAACAAGAGATCAGGTGCGACACCCACAAAAAGATCTGTGTCGAACCGCTCCACGATCAGAACGCCATCTTGGAACTCACCAAAAACGGTAACTAATTTACCATCAGATTGATCTGTTGGGATGTTACCTTTTACTCTAATCAATCCGACCTTTCGCGAAGTTGCATCATAGACACCGTTGACCATTTGGGTTTCGGCAACCGAAGAGGACGTGTGTGATGCGACCACGCCAGATTTTGACCAAAAACCGTCCACGGTAACAAAATCAGCATCCGGAAGTTCGCCTAGAATTTGAACGCCCATTACCTCTCCTGGACCAGTCTTCGGACCTGTCAAGGTTGGCATTCTTTTGATTTGCGTGGCTTGCCATTCGTTGCCATCTGGTGCGGCTTGGAGAACAAGCGTCATTCCCATACGAAGCTCATCCATGCGTTCAACGCCATTGAGCTCGATATTTTGGGGAAGATTGAAGCGCATACCACTGACTTCAAATTCGTCCAATCCGGTGATCTGGCCGACAACCCCCGTACCAATAATGCCGCCTTCCTTTTCATCTCCAAACAATGGTGACGAAATAACAAGTATGCATAGCGTAGCCAGAAAGCGCTTCATTGGTCCTGGGCCTTCGTTTGGATGAAAGTGCCGGCAACAAAAAGGTTTGCACCTTCTTCGTCATTCTGAAGTTTCAATGCTTCGGCATTCAATTTCTGCAGCATATCAAGAGATAGTTCAGCTGCTTTTTCTTCGAGCGTCTGTGCGGCAACTTGTGACAAATGAGAGTACCTTAGAGCTTGGTCCCACTGAGGAGGATCACCGACAACGTTACCCACGGTTATTTCGAGATGCGGGACTAACGTTGCAACGGCTGCCTTTAGCTTTTCGGTGAAGTCATCCGGCACAAGTGCGGATGTTAAAAGATGTATCTCACCATCTTTTTCCTCAACGTTTCTAGACGCCTTCAGCAGCGACAGCACCGTTGCAGGCGCTGCATCGACCTTCGCCAACTTCACGAGCGCATCAAAACCAGCAGCACCGCCCCGTGTCAGGGATCTTGGCCGTCCGTTCTCAGTAAACTCTGGGGTATTGTTCCAAAGCGTCAAAACACGTGCCGCTGCCGATGCGCGCTCGGGCAGCGGAACCTTCTGCTCGTATGCCTTGGCGTCTTTGCGGTGAACGCCAGTCATCAGGCTCAAATGACTGGCTGAGGCATCCGGCACTTTTGCTTTGGCAGCTTCGATCAAAGACATTTTCAGCACGGTTAGGGCGTCATTTAACATGATGTTGTTTTCGATCATCAGACGTGCCAACGGCGCCATAATCGCCGTAAGCGATTGTTCCACCGATATTTTGTCGTCATCTGCCATTCCTGCCCGCAACACTTAAACCGACCACAACTATTTGTGAATACGTCGGGATTTACAATGGGAAAATTTCCCATCACTATTTTCTGCGTCAAAGTCGACACTTTGATGACTAACATTTTAACCGGTGTTTACATCGCAATTTTCTGTGAAATGCGCCGGTAAACCCATGGAGGATCTCATAATGAAAAAAGTAGCAATGGCAGCCGCGCTTGCAGTCGCCGGGCTGGCATCCAGCGTAGCACATGCGGGCAACCAACTTGCCACAGCTCTCGGTGGCTTTGACACGGTGTCTTACTTTACAGAAGGGGAGCCTGTGCCAGGCCGTGCCAAGTTTCATCATTTCTGGAACGGTGCTGTTTGGTATTTCTCTTCCGAGGAAAATCGCGATAAATTTGTAGCCGACCCAACGGCATTTGCACCTCAATACGACGGATACTGCGCGTGGGCTGCGTCACAAAACTACAAACGTCCCGGAGACCCTCAGGTTTGGCAAATTGTCGACGACAAACTCTACGTAAAGGTACACGAAGGCGCGCAAGAAAAGTGGCGTGCGGACATTCCGACACACATTTCACAAGGTGATGAAAATTGGGTGCGTATCGCACCATACTGAAGAGGCCTTGTGATCTGAGTAGAGAAGTGAGTGCGCGATGATTGCCTCCCGCGACTCAGCCGTAAAAGTCTTTTACGGTCGCGCGCTCACACTCCGATTTCCTTGACCGATGGTCCGAAGATGCCATTGAGAGTTTAACAAGGCTTTGTGCTTCGGGCGCTTTTTGGGAGTTTGCTGAATTGAATTACGATCGCCGTAAAATAGGCCTTGCCTCAGCGGCATTTATTTGTACTGGCGGTGTGGCTATCGTAGCAGCGACAAATGGCTTTGGCTTGCTACCGAAAGAGTACGAAGCGAACCCAGTTTTTGTGAAGAATGGATTTGCGATCAGAGGGTACGACCCTGTGGCATACTTTGAGTATGGAGAACCACAAGTCGGACAATCCAACCACAGATACACGTGGCACGGTGCAACTTGGCTATTTGCAAGCGAATTGCACAAAGACATGTTTGCAGAGCGTCCGAAATTCTACGCGCCCCAATACGGCGGTTTTTGCGCTTGGGCAGTCGCTGTCAAAGGAAAGTTGTATTCAACTCAGGCCACAAACTGGAAAATAGTAAACCAACGGCTCTATCTGAACTACAACGACGCAATTCAGAAAAAGTGGGCGCAAGATGAGCAGTACCACATCGCGCTGGCAGATGAACGTTGGCCGAAAATGATCAACGACTTACAAGGTTAGTTCACGACTTCCTGCGTCTCGGAGTTTTCCTCGGACGGGATTTGCTCGCGGATGCGCGATGCCAGACCGATCAGCGTCAGGGCAGGGACTTTGAACTCTGCATCTTCCAAACACATCAGCGTGCTTGATGTATACGCTGATCTGGGTCACTAGCGTTCTCGATAGTACAGAAAAGCGTGTTGCGGTCGGCTCCGTAAATCAGCAAATGACGCTGTATGAAACGGGTGGATTTCTTGCATATATAGACTGCGGTGAATTTTCCAGTACGGGATAGGCCGACAGTCGCAAAAGCCTTCACCTGGCTCAACCGCGGCTTAGCTGAGGAACATGCTGGGTGGCCTGGCATGATCACGAGAAGAGGAAAGTATGGCAGCCCCAATAGTTGAAAACTGGGAAATGACTGCGGCGCTGAATGATCTTACGGATTGGCTCATCCAGCAGGGTCTTGAAAATACGCCCGTCGAGACTTGGCTTGAGGCATGCTGCAAACGGCTGGTTTCAGCCGGCGTACCCTTGCAGCGGGTAAGCGTGGCCATGCAAGCACACCATCCAGAGATCGGTTCAGTTGCTTTTCGGTGGAACCGCGATGGAACAAATGAGCGCGTAGATTTTGAGCGCAGAACAGATGCGCCAGAGGAATTTTTGCTTAGTCCAATTTACTACCTGCTGAGCAATAACACCGAAGAGATCAGACAAAAGCTAACTGTGCCGGACCCCGAATTGAACTTCCCCATTTTTGATGATCTTCGCGAGCAGGGCGCAACAGATTATTTTGCCGCGAAAAGAATGTTCTTGCAGGATGACAACGCAGCACCCGTGGATCCGATGCAGGTCGAAGAGGGTGTGATAATATCCCTGACCACAGATGAGCCAGACGGTTTCGCCGACGCTCACCTCAATGTTCTGCGTCAGCTATTGCCGCCTCTTTGCCTAACGCTCAAATCCGCGGCCAACCGGCTTATGGCCGAAGATATAACAGCCGCGTACATGGGGCGCGATGCAAGTAGGAGAGTTCTATCCGGTGACATCATCCGTGGGTCCTCTCAAACGATCCCAGCGGTGATTTGGTATTTCGATTTGAAAGGATTTACCAAACTGTCAGAGACGCTTCCCGGCGCTGCGATCATTGAATTGCTGAATGATTACTTTGCAGAAGTCGTTGATGTTGTCGAAGACCATGGTGGAAATGTATTGAAGTTCATGGGTGATGGCCTGCTGGCTATTTTCGACATGGATCAGATTCCTGATGCCCCTCGCGTTGCCGTCGAGGCCGCTCTGGAATTGCGCGATAAATTTACCTCTCTGAATGCGCGGAGGACGAAAGACGGCCTGACGATCACGGATTTCACCTTGGCATTGCATGCTGGCGATGTCCTTTACGGAAATATCGGCGGCAAAACCCGACTCGATTTCACAGTAATCGGCCCCGCGGTCAACACAACCTCACGCATTTTGGGCATGTGCAGTGCGGTGGATCAATCCATTGTAATCTCCGCTAAGGTCGCCACACCGTTGTTGGAAAGCATTCCTGATCTGGTTTCACTTGGCCAATATCGCCTTCGCGGTGTCCGAGAACGTCAGGAGCTTTTCACGCTAGATTGAACATGCCGGTAAACCCAGCCGTCAAAAAAATTCGGTTTCAGGTTCAAAACCGCTGCCAAACCCGGCGTTTTCAAGAGAGTTGGACGGCCTTTCTTTTCTCCTGGCCTCGAGGCATCGGGCACATTCGATAAGATTTCAGAGAAGTTAGCGCGTGAGGAAAGATCTTTCGGTTATTTCATCAAATCTGAACACTATGCGCGGCTGAATTCAGCACTATTTTCGCAGTATGGACCACTTGGCTAAGCTCACAGACTGGATGATTAAAGAGGGCCGTCGCTCGGGCGATCCTGTTAAAATCGTTTCTTATTTTTGCTCTTCATTGATCGAAGCCGGTGTACCACTGTGGCGCGCCAATATTGGTCAGCGTTTTGCCAATCCCTTGCTTATTGCCTGGGGCGTTGTTTGGAAACCTGATGAAACCGAAAGCTACGATGTAACCCATGAAATCACGCTGACGGACAGCTATGTCGGCAGTTCTTTCGAGTATATCTTGGAGCACAAAAAGCCTCTGCATAAAAGTCTGCGCCAGCTCGATGCGGAAGCCGACCATGTCTCATACTTGGAGTTCGCCGAACTTGGCGGGACAGACTATTACGCCACCTTGCTCTACTATGGTGACGGATCGCTGCACGGCTGTACCTTTGTGACCCGGGACCAACTGGGGTTTTTGCCGCAGCATCTTGAGATGATCGAAGCTGCGTTGCCTGCATTATCCTGTGCTCTCGAACCCATAACAATGCGCAAGTCATCCAAAGGGCTCTTGCGCACATATCTCGGAGACGGGCCGTCTGAAGCCGTTTGGAACGGCACGATAAAACGCGGAGAACGCACAACGATAGAGGCGGTTGTCATGTTCTGCGACCTGCGTGGCTTTACCGCGCTGTCAGACAACTCAACCGAGGAACATGTTTTTGAAGCGTTGAACGGGTATTTTGACTTAGTTGTTCAATCCGTGGAGGAACATGGTGGTGACGTCCTTAAGTTCATAGGCGACGGTGTCCTATCGATTTTCCCGATTTCAGATCGCGTAGATCGCGCCAAACAATGCGAGAATGCTGCACGCGCTGCGCAAGATGCAACGTCTGGTCTTGCTACTCTCAACGAGAATCGAAGCCAGGCTGACCAGCCGCCCTTGGATTTCGGTGTGGGAATTAATGTCGGGCAAGTCAGTTATGGCAATATCGGAAGCCCCGGCAGACTGGATTTTACGGTGCTTGGCGGAGCGGTTAATGTTGCAAGCCGGATTGAAGGCCTGACCAAGACGATTGGGCATCGAATTTTAGCCACCGCCGCTGTCGCAAACGCGGCACCTGATTTGTTCTTTTCTTGTGGGCCGCACGAGATTCGTGGCCTAACAGATCCAATAGAGTTGTTCGCGCCTATTGACTTGCCGCAATAGGCAAACGCAGAAAGTCTGGGCGAGACGCGTCTACAGAGCTATGGTTCAGTATGGCATCCGAAGACACTAATCTCTTATTCTACGAGAGCTTACCCAAGACCTCCGATTTCGCCGCCATGTCTGACGCCGAAAACTATTCACCTCTACCGAATGACTGGTGGATTGGGACGTCCGACGTCAAGGGATCAACCGAAGCTGTCCAGAATGGAAAATACAAAACAGTAAATATGATCGGCGCTGCGGTCATTTCTGCCCAAATCAACGCTCATGAAGGGGCTGCCTTTCCTTATGTTTTTGGTGGAGACGGCTCCAGTTTTGCTGTTCCGCCTTCTTGGAAAGATCGCGCCAGCCGCGCATTGGCGGCGGTCAAACTTTGGGCGCATAAGGAATTTGAGATGGAGCTGCGCGTCGGTATCGTTCCCATTTCAAAAGTTCGCTCGGCCGGGTTCGACGTGAAAGTTGCACGGTTCCAAGCCTCCGAAGGTGTCGATTATGCGATGTTTTCTGGGGGAGGACTCAATTGGGCAGAACTGCAAATGAAGGCCGGGAACCATTCAATTCCTGAAGCGCCGCAGGGGGCAATGCCTGATCTAACCGGATTGTCATGTCGGTGGAGCCATATGCCCAGCAAAAACGGCGTCATCATGTCGATCATTGTATTACCAAAAAATAATGTGCCTTGGTCGATGTTCACGGAGTTCGTTTCACGTGTGCTTGATCGGACAAGCCGCCTCGAGGCAAACGGGCATCCGTCCGCGAAAGAAGGCCCGGGCGTTTCTTGGCCGCCTGTTGGGGCGACGCTTGAGGCGCACGCGCAACGCGGGCAAGGTTCGTTGGGAAAAGCGCGACGAAAGGCGTTGTTCGAGAGTTTTGTTGCTTGGGTGCTGATCAAAACCGGACTGAAAATTGGCGGCTTTGACGCCCGCCGATATCGCCGCATAGTTGGCGAAAACGCTGATTATCGAAAATTCGAAGACGGGCTCAAAATGACGCTGGATTGCGATAGTGCGACCGAAGCGGATCTGCGATCATTGCTCGAAAAAGGTGTGGAAGACGGTATCATTCAATTTGGCGTGCATACCCAGTCAGAGGCAATGCTGACCTGTATTGTCCCATCGATACTTGAGGACAATCACGTTCACTTCGTGGATGGCGCTTCTGGTGGATACACGACAGCCTCGCAGTACCTGAAGGAGACCAAATGAGTATGACGAATTGTTAACTCGTTTGCTTTAGTTCAAAACGCGTAGAACTTTTGTCGTGTTGTCCGGAAGTCGGTGCAAGCAGACCTGTCAATCTCCTAGGTTGGTTGATACGATCTCAACTTGTGCTAGGCTGTTTCGGAGCCTTACGGCGATGTTGGGAATGCAATAATGTTCAATCCCGCCGCAGTGTTGTCCGCTGCATTTGGCGATCATCTTGCGGAAACGTACCTAAGAGCTTTTCCTGAGCAGAAGACGCAGTTCGCAGATTTCTTAAAACAAACAGCGCGCGAGACACTCGTACAGATTAATACGTCCGACGCAGCATATCACAACTCAGAACATACGGTGATGGTCACGCTTGTTGGTCAGCAGATCATGCAGGGCAAGCACAAAACGAGCGCTGTACAGCCGGAAGACTGGTTGCATTTCATTTTGGCCCTTCTGAGCCACGACATTGGTTACACGAGAGGTGTTTGCGACGGGGACACGTCCAACGAAGTGGTCGTCAACGATGCAGGGGAGAAGGTTTGTCCGCCGCGCGGTGCAACTGATGCCTACCTCGCACCCTACCATGTTGACCGGAGCAAGATTTATGCCAGCAACCGTTTTTCAGGGATAGATTTTATTGACCCAGAACGTATTGCACGGGCTATCGAGTACACGCGCTTTCCAGTGCCGGATGACCCGGCTTACACAGACTTTGGTAGCGAGGCCGGGTTAGTGCGGGCAGCGGATCTGATTGGCCAAATTGCCGATCCCTACTATTTACGCAAGATCAGTGCGCTTCACTGCGAATTCGTTGAAATCGGTTTTGCGCATAAGCTGGGATGCGAGACGCCGATGGACTTGGTCGAACAGTTCCCGAGCTTTTTTCATCAGC
This sequence comes from Pseudomonadota bacterium, assembly GCA_039180185.1. Lineage (GTDB taxonomy): Bacteria > Pseudomonadota > Alphaproteobacteria > Rhodobacterales > Rhodobacteraceae > Roseovarius. The sequence continues at coordinate 22,701 of JBCDDS010000045.1, forward strand.
AAGTCGAACCGCTAATTGGCCCTGCTCTTGAGCACTTGAGACAAACGCCGGACGGGAAAGAACTGATCTCAGAGCTTCACAACCGAGTGTCGCAAGTCAAACGACGTGAAAACACACTTGGTCCGTTCGCTGGTCAGGAACAAAATCCACCGGATTGAAAATTTAAGCCTCTTGCGTTTGCGCGGCATTCGCTACGAGCCGCTTGGTGACCAAGCGCATCACGGACATGGCGAACTTGGGGTCTTCATACTGCAACCGGGTAAAGCGCTTCTCATTGAGTTCGTAAACAACAGTGTCTTCAACACACCGAACCGTCGCCATTCGCTCGGCACTGCTGTTAAAGAACGCCATCTCGCCAAAAATCTTTCCGGCAGTCACTGTTACATTTTGCCCCTCGATTTCAACGAGACCCTCGGCCAAATAGTAAAGGCTATCAACCGGATCGCCTTTCTCGAAAAGCACATCGCCGGCCTGGATATCGCATCTTTTCCCGTAAGCCATAGCAGCGGAGAAATCGGGCTCTGAATCGTCTGTCATATGCGTCACGAGTCGACGCAGCGCTATAAGCTCGTAGAGGCGATAGGCGTTGATGCACAGCAAGACAACTTCGATCGCCAGCAGCGGCCAGATCTGAAACAAGGCGCTATAAATGATGAAGCAGACAGATGACAGAATCACGAGGACACGTAGCCAGATCATCGAATTCATCGAAAGAGTCGCCAGTTTGAAGACAACAGCGAGCCAGCCAATGGCCTCAATAAGGTGGTGCGTGGTAATGAATTCCATTGGCTTCTTCTCCTAGTGCGCCTGTCGTGCACAATTCAATGTAAAGGATTCAGTCAACCTCTAAGGTCTTGTTGCCGCTTGAAGACGGAAATGTACAGTTCGAAGCAGCGTGAGATTATTGGCCTCTGGTTCGAGTTATTTATCTCCCACATGCTTGTGGAGCGTATGGGCAATAAGGCTACCATGTCCAAAAATCGCGCTGTGGCTGCGATGTCGCATGTTTTCTTGCGGAGGATTCTTGATTAGCCGCCAGCCCAACCATATTGCGACTGTTGCGAAAATTATGCTCCCGAGCGCCTGTCCGATCAAAACTCCTTGCGCGCCCAGCAAAATCCCACCAACGACGACGAACGGCCAAGTGCCCAAAGTGTTCTGCCCCCAGCTCAACCACGTAGAATAAGACGGGCGACCCAGCGTATTGAAGGACGCGCTCGCCACAAAGAGCGAACCACTGAAGAACGCAGATAGTGCCACGGGAAAGCAGTAGAGGTAAATAAGTTCTCTTGTCAGGTTCTGGGCATTAAAAAGATCGGCAATCGGGCCTCGGAAGGCCAGTAAGATCAAAGAAACACAGAGCACATAGATCGCTACAAACTTTATTGCGTCCATATATGCGCGTCTCACACGGTCCGTGTGACCGGCTCCGAAATTCTGCCCGATGATTGGGCCTATGGCGCCCGACAAAGCCCAAATGACGGAGAAGGCGACTGGCGTCATCCTTCCGATCACAGCCATCCCCGCCACCGCTTCTGCCCCGAACTTCGACATTTCGCGGGTCACAACCGCTGTGCCGATCGGCGTGGCCACATTTGCCAAAACGGCGCGACTGGCAAAATGAGTCACCGTCTGGAAATCACGAATGAACAAGCGCAAACTCGGATGTACGAAAGCATCGTACCTACGCAAGGCTGGATAGAGGGCGAGAACCAGCGTTACGAAGCGTGCGGCAACTGTCGCCCAGGCCGCGCCTGACAAGCCCATACCGAGAGCGAATATAAAGATAGGATCAAGCACCGCGTTGGTCAGCGCTCCGAAAAGCGAAGGGTACATCGCGAGCCGGTTTGCACCGTAACATCGCAAGGCCGCGACCGCGACCATAGACAAGCCCGACACCCAGGTGAATGGAACGACGATCCAAAGATAGGTTGCGGCCAGTTCAGCCACCTGACCCGTGGCACCGAGAAGACCCACAAAAAACTCGACATTGATCAACAGAATGAGAGGTATGGCGATCCCGGTCAGCATAACAAGCATCGCTGTGCTTGTGGCATACTCACGGGCCTCCAACTCATCATCTTCGCCGATTGACCGCGACACCAAAACGCCCGCCGCGACGGACAGGCCAACATTGATTGCGCTGGTAAAGAACATGAGGGCACTGGCATAGCCTGCTGCAGCGGCCATCTCTTCATAGCCGAGCATCGAAATGAAAATTAGATCGATCAGATCGACGGCATAGATCGCCATCAGGCCGATACTCGCCGTAAAAGAGGAAACCGAAACATGACGCATGATGCTGCC
>JBCDDS010000046.1:0-24659 GCA_039180185.1 Pseudomonadota bacterium
ATCACCTCGGCCTGCTTGATCGACGCAATGTCGATAAGTCGCCCCTTGTAGCTCGTGGCGCCCAAACCCTTAGCTTTGGCCTCTTCCATCGCCGCCAGAATTTCGCGTGCTTCGTTCACAGCGGCCTCGGTTGGTGTGAAGATCTCATTGCACTGGGCAACTTGGTTTGGGTGGATGGCCCACTTGCCGACCATACCCAAGGTTAGGGAACGCAGTGCCTGCGCTTTGAAGCCTTCTGGATCAGAGAAATCACCAAAAGGTCCGTCAACCGGCAAAAGCCCATGCGTGCGGCACGCAGCAACGATGTTCGCCGTCACCCAGTGCCATGGATCTGGCCAGTAGTATTCGCCTTCGCGGTGCATGTAATAGTTTTCCTGCGTGCCGCCGATGCCGGTGGTTTGCATGCCCATGTAGGCTGCGAAATCTGCAGCGCCGAGACTCATCGCTTGCATACGCGGGCTGCCCTTGGCGATGTCTTCCACATGGCTGATACCCATCGCGGTCTCGATAATGCACTCAAACGCCAGTGGCTTTTTATGACCCATGGCAATCTCAAGCGAGCTCACCAGAGCGTCAACAGCGTAAATGTCATCGCCTGATCCCGCTTTCGGAATCATGATCATGTCGAGGCGGCCATTCGTCTGTTCGAGCAAATCGACAACGTCTTTATACCAATATTGCGTGTCCAGACCGTTGATACGTACGCTTAGGGTTTTCTTGCCCCAGTCGATATCGTTGATCGCTTCAATCGCATTTTTACGCGCCATTTCTTTGTCATCAGGCGCAACCGCATCTTCAAGATCTAGGTTGATCACATCGGCCGCGGACGCCGCCATTTTTTCAAACAGTTCAGGTTTGGATGCAGGTCCAAACAATTGGCATCTGTTGGGGCGGGCCGGTGCCGGGGGCTGCGGGCGAAAGCTCATTCTGAAGTCCTTTATCTTCGTGATTCATCTAGGTTGATGCTCGGCTAATGAAAAATAGGGCAAGTTTCAAGTTGGTCACGATTGCACAACCATGACCGCATCGAAGCAAAGCTGGCGAAGTTTTTCCGTCACTTTTGTCAAAATTTCGAAAGATATTCCGTTTCTTGGCGGGAATTGCCGTATTTCAGCAGAATTTCGCTAAAAATTCATAGCAAACTGCCACGACTGTGATTCTGCCGAGGGGGCCAGACATGATTGAGACGCCATACCTACTATTTTTGGGCGATGCGCCCGATATGTTGGCAGCCAAAGTCGCAATTGGGATACGCGATTGGCGTCCTGAACATGCGGTTGGCCAGATCCGTCTTGAAGGATGTGGTGCGGATTTGGGCATAGAAGACCTCACGCTCTCCGAAGCGCGCAACCGTGGTGCTAAGACACTTGTGATCGGCGTTGCAAACCGTGGTGGGGTGATCTCGCAGGCTTGGAAGTCAGTCCTGATCGAAGCGATTGAAATGGGGTATGATCTTGCGTCAGGCCTGCATAACTTGCTGCGCGATGAGTCTGATCTGGTTGCCGCTGCGCAAACTCATGGCGCGACGTTGCACGACGTTCGAGTGCCGACCGTTGCCTATCCCATCGCAAACGGAAAGAAGCGCACGGGTAAACGTTGCCTTGCGGTCGGAACGGACTGCTCGGTTGGCAAGATGTACACCGCTATGGCGATGGAACGCGATATGCGTGCCAGAGGCATGAAGGCTACGTTCCGCCCTACTGGTCAGACGGGCATATTGGTGACCGGGGGTGGTGTTCCTCTTGACGCAGTCATCGCCGACTTCATGGCAGGTTCTGTTGAGTATCTGACACCGGATAATGATCCGGACCACTGGGATCTAATAGAGGGGCAGGGCAGTCTGTTTCACGTCTCGTACTCCGGCGTGACGATGGCGCTTGTCCATGGTGGCCAACCTGATGCGCTTATCCTTTGTCACGAACCGACACGAAAGCACATGCGCGGTCTGCCCGACTATACCCCGCCAAGTTTGGAGCGTTTACGCGATACGGCTCTGCCGCTCGCTCAGGTCGGCAACCCGGATTGCCAGGTCGTCGGCGTGTCTGTGAATACCCAGCATATGAGCGAGAAGGACGCGTCTGCCTATTTGGCGGAGGTTAAAGCCGCCATGGGATTGCCAGCTACCGATCCGTATCGTTTTGGCTCGGACAAGCTTGTAGACGCGCTGGCAGCTTTATAGGCATGCGCGAACTTTAATCACCGTTTGAGAGGGTTGAGTAGTGGAAATTTCGGTCACCCGGGATGTCTTCAAGCTGGCGCAGGTTTTTACAATCAGCCGTGGATCACGGACTGAGGCGCAGGTTTTGACTGTGCGCGCAACACGCGACGGCATTACAGGGTGGGGCGAATGCGTGCCATATGCACGTTATGATGAGACACTGGATTCAGTGACTGCTGAGATCGAGGGGCTGCCAACAGAGTTTACACGACAAGAGTTGCAAGAGCTGTTGTCCGCGGGCGCCGCCCGAAACGCGGTCGACTGCGCGCTTTGGGATTTGGAAGCCAAACAAACCGGAAAGCGCGTTTGGGAGTTGGCCGGTTTGCCAGCACCTCGACCAGAGATCACAGCTTATACGCTTTCACTGGATAGTCCTGATGCGATGCGTGCGCAGGCAGAGCAAAACGCTTTTCGTCCATTGTTGAAGATTAAGCTCGGTACTCCCGATGACATGCCAAGACTGGAAGCTGTGCGTGCAGGCGCGCCGGACGCACGGATTATCGTCGACGCAAATGAAGGCTGGAGCGCGGAAGTCTATCGCGACCTCGCGCCGCACTTGGTTAAACTCGGTGTGCAGCTGGTCGAACAACCACTACCTGCGGCTGACGATTACGCCTTGATCGGTATGGAACGTCCTGTGCCGGTTTGTGCCGATGAAAGCTGTCATGACAGAACAAGTCTGGTCTCGCTCAAGGACAAGTATGATGTCGTAAACATCAAGCTCGACAAAACTGGTGGACTGACGGAAGCGATCGCGTTGCGCGACCACGCAATTGCCGATGGCTATGGCGTTATGGTTGGCTGCATGGTTGGCTCAAGTCTTGCCATGGCGCCCGCAACCTTGGTCGCACAAGGGGCTTTGGTAACGGATCTCGACGGTCCGCTTCTTTTGGCAGAAGATCGCGACGCCGCTTTGACATTTGATGAGGCCGGGGTACACCCGCCTGCTGCAAATCTATGGGGATAATACGATGCGTACAGTTTACGTGAATGGCGAATACTTACCAGAGAACGAAGCCAAGATTTCCATATTTGACCGCGCGTTTTTGATGGGCGACGGCGTTTATGAGGTGACCTCAGTGCTTGGTGGAAAGCTGATTGACTTTGACGGCCATCGCATTCGGCTTGAACGTTCACTGAATGAGCTCGACATGCCGCATCCATCGGTGATGTCGGGTTTGCTCGAGATCCATCGGGAATTGGTCAAACGAAACGAAATCGAGGATGGCCTGGTTTACTTGCAGGTGACGCGCGGTGCGCCTGGGGATCGCGACTTTGCCTATCCTGAAGTGGATACAGAACCGACTGTCGTGCTTTTCACTCAGTCAAAGCCAGGCCTTGCAGAAAGTCCTGCCGCCAAGAAAGGCATCAAGATTATCAGCATCGAAGATCAACGTTGGGGGCGGCGCGACATTAAGACCACGCAGCTACTTTACCCTTCGATGGGGAAAATGATGGCCAAGAAAGTGGGTTGCGATGACGCTTGGATGGTTCAGGACGGACACGTTACCGAAGGAACGTCCAATAACGCTTACATCATTAAGGATGGAAAGATCATCACCCGCCAACTTTCCAACGACATTCTGCATGGTATCACACGCGCAGCTGTGTTGCGTTTCGCCAAAGAAGCACAGATGAAGGTCGAAGAACGGCATTTCACCATTGATGAGGCCAAGCAAGCAGACGAGGCTTTCATCACTTCGGCCAGCACCTTTGTTATGCCTGTTGTTGAGTTGGATGGAGAGGCTATCGGTGATGGTGTCCCGGGGCCATTGTCGGCTCGCTTGCGCGAAGTCTATCTGGACGAAAGCCGCAAAGCGGCAATCTAGTCATCTATATTCAACGTGCTGCGTCGTTTGCCGCTGCAAGCAAGAGTGGAGCTAGCCGCTCAGCCCATTTCACTTGGTCTTCTGGGGTCGAAATAAGGTCGTTGCGCAATTCCAAAAGCGCGTGCAAGCGCCCTGTTTGAACCGCATGACGATCCATTGCGTCCCCTTTTAGTGCGCCCGTGTAAGGTTGGTTTTCACCGACACACAGGTCCGCTTGCGCCTTAAGTCCTACAATCAAGGGTCCAGAAAGTCGCTCGTCTGAGGCATAGAGTACTCCCACATGCCAGGGTCTCGGCGCACGCCCCCTGAATTGCGGTGTAAAGCTGTGAACAGAGATTAAGATCGGGTCGTTCCGATAGCATGCTAGTTCCGAAAGCCGACTGTGATATGGCCTATAACACTGTTCTAGGCGCGCAATGCGGTCTTCATCGTCCAAGTAACGATTAGCTGGAATTATCGTTCCGTCATAGAGTTGCATAATCAGCGTCGGATCATCCTCACCCCTATTGGGATCGATGACCAGACGAGAAAAATTTGCACCGATATAAGGTCCATTTAGTTGCTCAGCTAAAGCACGAGCAACACCGCTCGCGCCAGGATCATATGCGATATGTCTTTCCATATCCTTGGCAGAAATACCAAGAGACCCGTTGTTAACGAACTCTGGCACTGTGTTATGTGCATGATCGCAGGTTACGAGCCAATCAGCAGGACGACTCTCTCCCTCAACGACGCAGGGCATGTATGTCATTGCGTTGCCATTTCTTTTGATCACCCTCTAGGGCAGTTGCCACAGAAAGGGAATTGGGTAATAAGCCACGCAACCGTTAACGCTAACGTAAGCTCGCCATCATGTGCGAAATGACAGGAAATGTATGAGACGCCATAGAAATGTGAAGATCGTAGCCACACTCGGCCCATCGTCTGAGGACTATGAAACTATCAAGCAATTACACGAAGCTGGTGCAGATGTTTTTCGTTTGAACATGAGTCACGGTGATCACGAGAACATAAAGGTCAAACACGATATCATCCGCAAACTTGAAAAAGATTTGAATAGCCCAATAGCAATCCTGGCGGATTTACAAGGTCCAAAACTTCGTGTTGGTGTGTTCGAGAACGGGTCGGAAGATCTGGTTGAAGGCGCATCTTTCCGACTGGACTTGGATACAGCCAAAGGAACCGTTGAACGCGTTTGCTTACCCCATCCAGAGATTTTCCAGGTTTTGCAACCTGGAGCCACACTGTTGGTCAACGACGGAAAAATACGACTTAAAGTCAAAGCCTGCGGTCCCGAATTTGCCGAAACGACTGTTATGGCTGGCGGAACCATTTCCGATCGTAAAGGTGTCAATGTACCGGATGTCGTGTTGCCGCTGGCCGCTTTAACCGAAAAAGATCGCGAAGACTTGGAATTTGTTTGCAGTTTGGGTGTTGATTGGCTTGCCCTGAGTTTTGTTCAAAGACCTCGTGATGTAATAGAGGCAAGTGCTTTGGTAAATGGTCGGGCTGCGATCATGGTGAAGGTTGAAAAACCTTCGGCTGTTACCGAGTTTGATGACATCCTCGAAGAAGCGGACGGTATAATGGTTGCTCGCGGTGACCTTGGCGTCGAACTTCCTGTTCAGAACGTGCCGCCGCTTCAAAAACGCATGGTGCGCAAATGTCGCGCGGCTGCAAAGCCAGTTATCGTTGCAACCCAAATGTTGGAATCGATGATTGAGAGCCCAATGCCAACACGCGCTGAAGTCAGCGATGTGGCGACAGCGATTTATGAAGGTGCCGATGCGATTATGCTCTCAGCCGAGTCTGCTGCTGGCGATTTCCCTGTCGAGGCTGTTCAGACGATGGACAATGTAGCCCGCGAAGTTGAAGATGATCCAATTTACCGCGACATTATTGAAGCATCCCGTAGCGCTAAGCGCGCAAGTGTCGCCGACGGTATCGTTGCCGCAGCGCGTGAGATTGCAGAGACGACTGACATCAAGGCCATCTGTTGTTTTTCGCAGTCAGGAACGACGGCACTTTTGACTTCCCGCGAACGACCCCGTGTCCCGATACTGGCGATGACGAATATGCGTGACACTGCAAGACGCCTAGCACTTAGTTGGGGCGTGAATTGTGTGATGACGCCGCAGCTGTCACGATTCAAGCAAGCGGTCTTGAACGCAGCGCAGGCTGCGCGTGAACAGGGTTATGCAGAATCCGGTGATCAGATTGTCATTACTGCCGGTGTGCCATTCAATGTTCCAGGCACGACAAACATACTTCGCGTAGCACCTTGTCAGGAAAGCTTAATTTCTTCGACTGATCCTGGTTAAATTGCGTTATAGTGACGTCCAGAGCAGTAAGGGCGTGTAAAAAATGGATGCCGATTTAATTTTTGCGATAGGCGTTGTGGTGGGAGTCTTTTCAATCCCGGCCGTGATTTCCGCTTTATCAGAAAAAAGGGCGCCGCGCGTTGCAATGTTCGCCATTGTCGTCGCTGGAGTGATGGTCGTATGGGCAATGAGTGAAAATCCGGAAGGCTACAGCGTTAAGGAAATTCCTGAGGTGATCGTCCGGGTTGTTGCAAAGTATCTCACTTGAGTGATTTAAACCACGCTACCTAATTCCACTTGCCATAAACTGGACCACAGCGTATACGGCGCGCTCAGTCGCGCGTCCGGCCAAAGTGGCATGCCGAGTCGCGCATTCGACCGATCCAAGACTTGAGGAGCCGGAAATGCCCAAGATGAAGACTAAATCAAGCTGCAAGAAGCGGTTCAAAGTTACCGCGAGCGGCAAGATCAAGACGGCCCAGGCGGGAAAACGCCACGGCATGATCAAACGTACAAACAAATTTATTCGCAACGCCCGCGGCACGACGACATTGAGCGAACCGGACACGAAGATCGTCCGCTCAATGATGCCGTATTCGCGCTAAGGGAGGGTTGAGATATGTCACGCGTTAAAGGTGGAACAGTCGCCCATGCCCGTCACAAGAAGGTTGTTAAAGCTGCCAAGGGTTACTACGGCCGTCGGAAGAATACCTTCAAAGTCGCACGTCAGGCCGTCGATAAGGCCAATCAGTATGCGACACGCGATCGGAAGAATCGCAAAAGGAATTTCCGCGCATTGTGGATTCAGCGGATCAATGCCGCGGTTCGTGCGCATGATGAGGCGCTTACATACTCGCGGTTCATAAATGGTCTAAACCTGGCCGGCGTAGAAGTAGACCGCAAAGTCTTGGCTGATTTGGCGGTTCACGAACCAGCTGCGTTCAACGCGATCGTCGATCAGGCAAAAAGCGCACTCGCTCAATAAAAAAAGCTGCAAGTCGCAGAGGGACAGAAACGTCGTCGGTATTCCGGCGGCGTTTTCTTTTTTTACAATTTCGTGATCGATTTCCCGAATCTCGCCATAAATTTGTCAAATCTCCGCGTCATGTTGCTCGAACCGTAAGCGAGATGAGCGAGAAATGGTTAGACAAGCTGCGCAAAGCCAAGTTCAAGACAGAAAACTAAGCGAAAAGGCCATCCGACTTTTGGCCGCGCATGACAAAGAAGTTTTCGGACAATTTGAACGGACTGGTGACGAGGGTCGAAGCCGTTAAATTTGGTCCTTTGGCCGTTGCGAAGGATCGTATAACGTTCGCTGGCCATGGATCACAGAACCTTTATTAAATTGCTTCCGCGCGACGTATTGCGTCGACTTAGGGAAACCGAGGATAAACCAGGTCTGGTTCACTTGGCCGGCCACGCGGGGTTAATAGCATTTCTGGGCACATGGATATGGCAGGGTTGGCCTTTATGGTGGGTGGCCTTGGTCATGCAGGGCGTCGCGATCTGCTTCCTCTTTACGCTCGAACATGAGGCGACCCACAAAACACCCTTTGCGTCGGCCTGGCTCAACGAATGGGTTGGGCGCGGTGCCGGGTTTTTGATCCTGCTGCCATTTGAGTGGTTTCGCCATTTCCACTTAGCACATCACAAATACACCAACATACCGGGCAAGGACCCTGAGCTTCTGGCAGGTGCAAAACCAGAGACACGTTGGCAGTACGTGAAATATGTATCCGGCGTCGGTTACTGGACGAGCATGGCGCGACAGATCGTCAGAAACGCGTATGAACCTGCGGATGACGATTACGTGCCTTCTGGCAAACGCTTACAGATTCAATTGGAGGCGCTGATCCAGCTGATACTCTATGGTGTTGTCGCTGTAAGCCTATTTTTTACTCCATTCCTACTCTGGGTCTGGCTAATTCCGGTGCTCCTTGGGCAACCGTTCCTGCGGCTCTATTTGTTGGCCGAACATGGTCGATGTGCCTTTGTGGCGAATATGTTCGAAAACACCCGGACGACCTACACCAATCGTATTGTTCGGTTTCTCGCCTGGAACATGCCGTATCATGTAGAGCACCATAGCCTGCCACAGGTGCCCTTCCACAAACTTCCTGAACTTCATCATCTCATGCAAGGCAGTCACAAGGCGCTGTCCAACAGCTACAGTGAATTCACAGCAGAATTTGTCTCTGACTTGCGCTAGGACCGCATGCACGCTAACCCGCCTTAGACGAAGATGAGGCGAATTTCATGGACGATCTGCGCAACAAATATCTGACTGCCATTGCTGATGCCGCTGACGAGGCTGCGCTCGAGGAATTGCGGGTTCAGGCGGTTGGTAAGAAAGGCGAAGTTGCCCTTCAAATGCGCGAGCTGGGCAAAATGACGCCCGAAGAACGGCAGGTGATGGGCCCTAAGCTCAACGCGCTAAAGGATGAGATCAACGCAGCATTGGCGGCAAAGAAGGCAGCTTTAGCCGATGCAGAGCTTGACGCGCGGCTGCGCGAGGAGTGGCTGGATGTTACCCTTCCTGCGCGGGCGCGGCCGCACGGCACTGTTCACCCGGTTAGCCAAGTCACTGAAGAAGTCACCGCTATCTTTGCCGACATGGGCTTTTCTGTCGCGGAAGGCCCACAGATCGAAAGTGACTGGTACAATTTCGACGCGCTGAATATTCCAAGCCACCATCCGGCGCGCGCGGAAATGGACACGTTCTACACCCATCGCTCGGATGGCGATAACCGCCCGCCGCATGTGCTGCGCACGCATACCTCACCCGTTCAGATCCGTTCGATGCAGGAACATGGCGCGCCGATCCGAATTATTGCGCCTGGCCGGGTCTATCGCGCCGATTATGACCAGACGCACACGCCCATGTTCCACCAGATCGAGGGGCTAGCAATTGATCGCGATATCTCTATGGCCAACCTGAAGTGGTGCTTAGAAGAATTCGCGGCTGCATTCTTTGAAGTCGACAAGATCGAGGTCCGCTTCCGCGCCTCACATTTCCCATTCACCGAGCCCTCGGCAGAGATTGATTTTCGCTGTTCCTGGGAAGGTGGCAGTCTGAAGCTCGGTGAGGGGGACGACTGGTTGGAGGCCGGTGGCTCCGGGATGGTACACCCAAAAGTGCTAAAGGCGGGCGGGATTGACCCGGACGAATGGCAAGGCTTTGCCTTTGGTCTCGGGATAGACCGGCTTGCCATGTTGAAATACGGCATTCCGGACCTGCGTGCGTTCTTCGAAAGTGATCTTAGGTGGCTGAAGCATTACGGATTTGCGCCATTGGACGTGCCAACGTTGCATGGAGGACTCTCACGTTAGCGTGGGTTTTCGACATTTTTCATAATCCGTACTAACTCTGTACGCAGGTCCAGTATGAAGATTGGGCAGCAACACACGGAACTAAGAGACATGTCGCAGATTCAACTGATCTATGCGTCACTTCCCTTTGGGTTTGATGACGCCATGCTGGCTGGCATTTTGCTCGACGCGCGACGGTGCAATGAGCGCGATGACATAACAGGCGCATTGATTGTCCGCGCCGATCTCTATCTTCAGTTGCTCGAAGGCCCCGAAAAGCTTGTAGAAGAATGCTATGCCCGGATTCGCCGCGATGATCGGCACGTTGATCCCTGCACTCTGCTACGCCGCACAATCAAAACCCGCCTCTTTCCCGGCTGGGCCATGCGGGATGATCCGGCGCAAAGCTGGATCTGGACCCGCGAAGAAGTGCGCGATGGCGCTGTGGCAAACGCAACGGAGGATGAGGTGCTAGGCTTTTTCAATCGCCTCGCAGCGGACAATGTCACGCCCATGCCAACCAAATGATCCATACGCATTCGTGAAATGACATTGCCGGTTCTTTGTTTACCTATCAGATCATGAAAATTACTCGCTTACTTTCGTGCAAATTTGCGCTGACCGTTTTTTTAGGACTGTTTGCGCTTCCCACATACGCCGTTGAAAATGAAAAATGTCACGAACAGGTTCCGTGTGAAGTGCGCACCGGAACGTACCATGTGAAGGAACCAGACGGTTGGGATGGGAAATCGACCCTGCCGGTTCTGTTTCATTTCCACGGTTGGCAAAGGCAAGGTACGCTGATCGTAAAACATGGCAGGATTTCTGGGGCGACGCGGCGACGCGGCGTACTTCTTGTGGCACCGAATGGGAAACGTAAGACATGGGATTTCTGGCATCAGGGTACGCGAGACGTAGATTTCGCACGCGACGTGCTTGAGGACGTAAAACAACGATACCCGGTCGATGAAAGCCGCATTTACGTTTCTGGCTACAGCTGGGGCAGCAACATGGCCTGGCGCTTTGTTTGTGAAGATGGCGCCGATATTGCTGCACTGCTTGCCATCTCTGGTACCTTGCCACAGGACGAAAGATGCTCAACTGCGCCGCGTCAGGTGCGTCAGGTGTATGGCTTGAGCGATACCGTACTTAGTTTTCCTTACGGTCCTGGCGGCGATACGACGTACCCTGTGGCTCTTTGGCGTGAGAAGCTGGGTTGCGGAGAGGGCGAGAGAATCGGTGATTGGGATATCACGGAGCACGATGTGTTTACGCGCACCGTCTGGCGCAACTGCGAACGTGGTGCGGTGTCTTTGGACATTCATGAGCGCGGGCACTTCATTCCGCGCGGCTGGATTGCGCGACAGTTGGACCAACTTCTGGATCGCCCGTACTCGTTCCCGTAAGATCAGCGCTCACTTGATGGCGGCGACATTTCATGGTTTCGTTTCGCAGTTTCAGCGGAGCGTGCATGACACGAATTCTGATTGTAGAGGCGAATACGCCTACGCTTGTGTCAAGGGGCCTTTCGGGCTCTTGGCCGTTCGTGCGCACTCTGGCGGCTGTAGAACCTCAGGCAGAGGCAATCCTTCGCAATCCGTTTGCGAAGCCTCTCAATTCAAGCGATCTAGATGCGATCGACGGTGTCATTTTCACTGGCGGCGCCGAAAAATGGGCTGTGGTAGCTCCGGAAGTTGCCCCGCAACGAGATGCCATGGATCTGGTCTTGAGCCACAGACTTCCGGTCTGGGGCAGCTGTAATGGAATGCAACTTGCCGCCTTGGCACTGGGCGGGATGATTGAGGCGAGCGACAATGGGCTTGAGGTTGGTCTAGCAAAACACATCACGCTGACGAACGAAGGAGCAAACCACCCTATGATGTCGGGACGTTGCAGCACGTTCGCAGCACCGTGCGTACACAGAGACCAGATTACAGAGCTTCCGAGTCAAGCAACGCTTCTGGCCGGCAATGCGCATACGCGCGTACAGGCGTTCGCGATCAACAGTGATGGCGTTGATGTTTGGGCCACACAGTATCATCCGGAACTCGGATTATCGGATGTTGTTGACTACATCGAAGCGGGCGGAATGTTCGGGCTCTTTTCTGATCATTTGCAAGACTTGAGGTCGGTGGCCGAAGATCCGAATAAGGCAAACCAAATTGGCGCCACGCCTGCCGATCTGGCATTCGAGAACCGGACACGGGAGTTTGCCAATTGGTTGCGGCATGTCGAAGCGTTCAGATTGCGGCGTGATGCTGCTTGACAGTTTCAATTGCGGGGATGAGCCTGCGCGCAAGGAGATAAGAGAGATGAAAGATCAGCCGGCCAATCAGTTTACACTCCGCGCGCGTCATGACGGTGGAGGTACGCCCGTACTGAACGGGTGGGGTGCGAACTCTGACTATGGAATTTTGCGATCCGTTTTACTTGGGCCGATTGAGAATTACCGGTGGCTGCAGACCAGTTCTGTTTCCAAAAAAACTCTTCGACGCGGTGTGCCATTCAGCTCCGAGGTGGCACGAAAGCAGCATGCGGAGATGGTCAGCGCCTATCAAAGTGCGGGTGTCGAGGTGCATACTCACGCGCCCGACCCACATTTACCATATCAGGTTTACGCCCGCGACAGTTCTGTCATGACGCCTTTTGGCGCGATCATCACTCACATGGCGCAGTGGTGGCGTCGCGGAGAGAATTTTCGCGCGATTGAGTCCTATCAGTCTCTTGGCATTCCGATTTACGATTTTGTCACAGCGGGCACCTTTGAAGGTGGCGATTTCAACGTGATCGAACCGGGCTGTGTTCTCATCGGCTGGGAAGGTGATGAAGGTCGCACGCAGGAGCATGGCGCGCGCCAGGTGGCCAGTTGGATGGAGGCAGAAGGTTGGGAGGTGAAACTAGCAGATATTGATCCGTTCTATGTGCATATCGACCTTATGGTCGTCATGCTCGCGCCAAAGCTAGCTGCGGTTTGCACCGACTGCACTGATCCAGAAATCGTGTCCTGGCTGAAGTCTAAGAGTATTGAGATTGTCGAAGTACCTTTTCAGGACACCATCGCATTGGGCTGCAACGTCGTGGCCTTGGGCGATGATCGCGTGCTTCTGCCAGAAGGGTCAAAAGTTTTGAAGGAGAAGCTCAGAGCTTTGGGTTTCACGATCTATGATCCCGACCTATCGATGATCACCCAAGGCGGCGGTGGCGTGCATTGCATGTGTCAAAGCCTGATCCGTGATCCGATCTAAAACAAGGTAAGACGATTGGCATCTGGCCGAAAAATGAGCCGCAGTTATGCACTTGCAGGCGTGGCATGCCTCTTGGTTTTCGTAAGTGCGAGTATGGTTCTTGCCCACGCGTCAGAGCAGGGATTCGTCCTTCTACTACCGACCGACATCTATATCGCGGCAGGTGTCACGTCGGTCGCAGCGACGGTTGTGTTGCTAGCGTTTTTACCGGGCACTATCAGCGAAGGTTTGTTTCATGCTGTGCGCCTTTGGCGCAAGCCCCGCTTGCGGTGGCAATGTGTTACTTGTGCTTGCTCAACAGCGGTCATGCTCTGGCTAATTTGGCAGGGAGTTTTCGGGCCACGTGATCCGTTGGCCAACCCCATGCCGCTCGTTTTCTGGACAGTCTTTTGGATTGTACTTGTCACTTTGCAAGGCATCTTTGGCAACCTGTGGCGCTGGATCGATCCATTTAGAGTGCCATGCGCAATGGCCGCGCATGTATTTGGCTCACAACCGCCGTTTAAATTTCCAAGCTATGCCGCATATTGGCCTGCCCTCGTTGGATTTCTCGCCTTCGCTGGATTTCTTTTGGCGGATATCGCACCGACTGACCCGGATCGACTTGCCCGCGTAGTTGCGTTCTATTTTTTTGCAAATCTGGTACTCTGCGCGCTTTTTGGCGCTCGTTGGATGGTTCGAGGCGAATTCGTTTCAGTCTTGATGCGGACCTACGGTCGACTTGGTGTTTCGGCCGTCAATACAGGCCAAAAATCAGTAGGACTTTGGGGGTGGCAGTATACCAAACGGGCAGCACCGCCGCTTTCTCTCGCTGTCTTCTGTGTTGTATTACTGGGTACGGGTAGCTTTGATGGTATCAACGAAACGTTCTGGTGGATTGACCTTATCGGGTTGAACCCGTTGGAATTTCCCGGGCGATCGTTCGTGTTCTGGCAAAACATATTTGGTTTGGTTATAGCAAACGCTCTACTCGTCTCTATTTTCGCTTTTGCGCTATGGACCGGGGCGCAAGCTGCCGGGGATAGGCGACCCATGGCACACATCTTTTGTGCCTTCGCGCCAAGCATATTGCCAATTGCATTGGGCTACCACATCGCGCATTACCTCACCGCTTTTCTGGTGGATGGTCAGTATGTTTTGAAAATGCTGGACGATCCATTGGGTAAGGGTTGGCATTTGCTTGGGTTGCAGGACTTCTTCGTCACTACAGGGTTTTTCAACACACAGAATTCCGTTGAACTCATTTGGTTGACGCAAGCAGGCGCCGTGGTTTTGGGTCACATCATTGCGGTATTGATGGCCCATAGGATCGCACTCAGAGACGGGGCAAGCTCTTGGTCGGCTTTTCTCGGTCAAATGCCACTCGCGCTGTTTATGATCGCCTACACATTCCTTGGTCTTTGGCTTTTGGCGACGCCGCGAGGCGCTTGAGTGCCTAAAAGGCTGGACAAACCAGTGCTGTTTCGGGCTCAATTAGCTAACGGGAGGGCAGAAGCCAGCCCAGAAACGGGAGAGTCTGTTATGAACAAGTCCAACACAACCCGCCGCGCGGCAATTCAGACGCTAGCGGGCGCGGCCAGTTTGCCATTGTGGGCGAGATTTGCTGATGCGCAAAGTGCAGCGCCGATCAAAGTCGGCTTTCAGGTGCACCGCACTGGAATTGGCGCGGCATATGGGCGTTGGTATGACCGGACAACACAGGCAGCGGTCAAATTGATAAACGATGGGGGTGGCATCAACGGTCGGCCCGTGGAAATCGTGGCGGAGGATGACGGTACAGACCCGAAACGCGGTGCGGAAGTGGTCGAGAAGTTTGCCAACCTTCATGATTGTGATGTCGGTTTTGGAACGCTCTTCAGCCATGTAGTGATCGGATCTTCCCCGCGCGCAGGCGAGTTGAAACTCCCCTACTTCGTTGTTTCTGAGGGTCACCATGTGGCATCTGGCAAACTTAACAGATACACGCTCCAACCCGGCATCACGGATGTAAAAAGTCAGGTGCAAGCGATGGCACCTTATGTGGCTAACAATCTCGGCAAGAAGGTTACGATGATCTTCCCGGACTTTGCGTTCGGTCACGATCACCGGGATTTCTTCACCGCGGCGATTGAGGCGCAGGGTGGTGAGGTTTTGGAACAGATTGCAATTCCGCCGGTGGAGACGTCCTTCACCAAGTACTTTCCGAATATCCCGCGCGAAACAGAAGTTTTGTACCATGTGATGGTCGGGCCCGCAGTTCTCACATTTGTGAAAGAATTGGGGGAGTTTTTTGGTCCATCAAGACCAGAAGTATTTGGATTTATAGATAGCTTAGAGGCAGTAGATCTGTCGAGTTCCGGTCTCGAATTCCTTGAGGGCACATACTTCTGGGAAGGCAATCCTCGCTACGCACAGGCCGATCAGAGCGAGCATGACAAGTTCTACCGCGCCGCAGTTGGCGTGGACGAGAACGGCGCATCGATCAGCGACCCTGCAGATGTTTCAACCTACGCACATATGTTTGGCTGCTGGGAAACTTTGCACATTATCAAAGCTGGAATGGAGGCATCGGGCTATCAGGGGCCGAGTGATCGTGCTGCCTTGATCGAAGCGGTGGAGGCCATGGGTGAGATGCCCGAAAGTCAGGCGCATCCACAGGGTGCAAAGATCTTCAATGGTAAAACACACCAGGTTTTTGGCCATCAGTACATTTCGCGCGTCGAGAATGGAAGACTGGTCAAGGTGCACACAACCTCGATTGAGGATACGCTGTACCCGGATGAGGTGGATTACACCACGCAACCTCTCTAATCGTCTTGTAGGCGCACATGGAATTTGGCCCTCACCTATTGCTGGCCACGCTGGAGGGCGCGGTCGGCGCTGCGGTTTTGTCGCTGACGGCGGTCGGATTGTCTTTGGTATTTGGCGTTATGCGCGTGGTAAACATTGCCCATGGTGAGTTTTTCATGCTCGGTGCGGTTTTGGCTTGGTTTGTGGCCCAATACGTCGCCGGGCACCCTGCACTTGGGTTCACCGCAGCGCTGATCATAGCGCCACTGATCGTCGGATCAATTGCTGCTCTGGCCGATCTGACGATCCTAAAAAGACTGGACTATGATCCCGAGCGCACCATCGTGGCCACAATAGGTCTGCTCTACATAATTCAGCAGTTGACCCTGATGACTTATGGTCCAGAAGCACGCCCAGTTGAGCCACCGTTCAATGCTCGCATCGCCTTGCCATGGTTCGAGTGGGGTGAGAACGGATTTCAGTTCTACTATCCGTGGGGACTTTCCACCACGACGTACAAACTCGCCGTCATCGGAGCAGCCGCGGCAGTGCTTTGTGGCGTTTGGCTGATGATGACGCGCACACGCGTGGGATTGATCATGCGAGCAACACAGGCGGATGGGGAAATGGCGCTCGCCTTCGGCATCCCTGTCGAACGCATTTATGCTTTGGTTTTTGGCATTGGAGCTGGGCTCGCGGCGCTCGCCGCAGTTCTGATCGTACCAATTCAACAGGCACATTACTTAATGGGGGGCGACCCGCTTTTATTGAGTTTCATTGTAGTAATCATCGGCGGACTTGGAAGTTTGCCGGGCACGGTTCTGGCGGCTGTCTTTATTGGCCTGAGCGACGGGATCATTTCCGTCTTTTTCTCGCCCACACTTGCAAAGATTCTGGCCACTTTGATTGTTGGCCTAGTGCTTGTCTTTCGACCTCAGGGCCTTTTTGGAACGCGCGCTGCATGAGTACCATGCAACGCATAATAATCGTGCACTTGGGCTTGCTTGCTTTGCTTTTTGTGCTGCAATTCGTACTTCCGGCTTATCATCATGGCAATCTGGCAAGGATCATGGTCTTGGCCAGCTATGCCGTCGGATACAACATTCTCTTTGGTTACACAGGTTTGCTCAGCCTAGGACATGCCTTGTTTTTTGCCGCTGGCATGTACGGCATGGCGCTTACGATTGAGCATCTGGGATTTGCTCCTACACCCGCACTTTTGACCGGGATTCTGGCGGGCGCTGCGGTTTCTGCAGCGCTTGCGTTACTGGCGCTGCGCACCACCGGCGTTGCATTTATGATTGTCACTCTGATGTTTGCCCAGGCTGGATATCTCACTGTTCTCTATTTTGGAGAATACACGCGTGGTGACGAGGGTTTCGTGATCCAGCAGGCGCAGCGTATCCTGGCGGGGATCGACCTTAGCCAGCCAACAAACCGCTACTTCGCGGCATGGGCGCTCTTCTCAACATGCTTTTTGGTCTCCTTGTTGTTGGTCCAAAGTCGCTTTGGCCGAACACTCATAGCAATACGCGAGAACGAAGAACGAGTGCATATGCTGGGCTATGACACGCACAGGCATAAACTTTACGCCATGATCTTGTCAGGCACGCTTTCGGCAGCAGCGGGGGCATTTTATGGGCTGCTGTTCGGCTATGCAGGAGCAAGTTTTGCGTCAGTCCAGTATTCGATTTTACCGCTTCTTTGGGTTTTGCTGGGCGGGGCAGGAACAGTGATTGGCCCATTCATCGGCACTCTTTTCATGTTCTACTTGATCGACCTGAGTTCCAGTGTGACCACTGCTCATATGCTCGTAGCGGGTGTCGTTCTCGTGCTCTTGACGCTGTTTGCGCCGCAAGGATTAACCGGAGAGCTACGCCGCAGACTGTGGAAAGCGCTGCCATGACCCTCTTGTCGCTGCGAGGCGTGAGCAAGTCTTTTGACGGTTTGGAAGCTGTATCCGACGTTGACTTGGACCTTTCGAATGGAGAAATCCGGGCTCTCATCGGCCCTAATGGCGCGGGCAAGACCACACTCGTAGGTATGATATGCGGCAGGATTACCCCGACCGAGGGAACGGTGGAATTTGATGGCAAGGATGTAACGTACTGGCCTGCCCATAGACGCATCGCTTTTGGCATGGCTTACACGTTTCAGATTACCTCAGTTTTTCCGCGTTTGCCGGTAACGGAAAATGTGGCTCTTGCTGCGAGATTGCGACTGCAAGGAGCGGCGGTTCAGGAATCCGTGGAAAGAGTCCTGAATTTGGTTGGTTTGTTCAACGAGGCCGAGGAAGACGCCGGAAATCTAAGCTATGGTCACCAACGCTTGCTTGAGATCGCCATGGGTCTTGTGCAACGGCCTCGTCTTTTGATTTTGGACGAGCCAACACAGGGACTATCGGAAAGCGAGATAGCCGAATTCAACGCTCTGGTGCGCGAACTCTCGAGCAATACCACAGTTTTGCTAATCGAGCATAATATGAGCGTCGTGATGTCAATCGCTGACCGGATCAGCGTGATGAATACTGGACGGATGCTAGCCGAAGGCACGCCTGAAGAGATAAAGGCCGATCCGATTGTGCAAGCCGCATATCTGGGAACTGCCTGATGTTAGAGTTGCAAGGCATCAATTCGGGGTATGGGGACGCGCAAGTTTTGCGTGACGTGTCTTTTGAAGTTCGGGCTGGTGAAATACTTTGTCTGATGGGGCGCAACGGCGCAGGCAAAACGACAACGATGCGCTCAATTATGGGTCTCTTACCGCTGATCTCCGGTCGCGTGATGCTTGACGGTTTGGAAATCAGTTCTTTGCCTGCTCACAGTATCTCGCGTGCCGGGATTGGTTATATTCCCCAAGGTCGACGCCTTTTTTCCGGGCTGACAGTGGCGCAAAACTTGGAAGTTGGCCTGATGGCTGGCGGCGCAGCCAAATCAAATCTGACACGCGTTCTCGAACTATTTCCACGCCTTCAAGAGCGTCTCAAGCAACCTGCACAGACGCTTTCTGGTGGTGAACAACAAATGCTAGCAACAGCGCGCGCGCTTTGTCTGCAACCAAAAGCACTTTTGTTGGACGAACCCACCGAAGGCTTACAACCGTCAATTATCAAAACGATTCAGGATGTGATCATTCAAATGCGCGATGAAAACTTGGCGGTTCTGCTTGTTGAACAGCGTATAGAAGCAGTTCTGGAACTGGCAGACCGAGTTATTTTCATCGAAAATGGAAAAATTGCCGACACACTGACGGTTGAAGCGCTCCGCCAAGACCGGACGCCATTCACAAAATATATCGGCATTTGATCCTATGCCGCCGTGACGTTTGTTTTGAAAGGTTATATAGGCTTCGAAAAACAACAGATGCCAACAGGCCTTTATGAGCCAAACCGCAAAAAAGAAACGGAATCGGTTTTTTTCCGAAGCTGATAAAGACAACATACGTTGGCTTTGGACGAATTACATTCGTAAACACCTCGGTAAGTTGGGTTTAGCCTTTGCTCTCGTTTTAACGCAGGGTCTCGTTTACCAGCAGTTTCTTGCGATGACAGAAAATGGTCTTCGCGTCATCTTTGACGACGGGCAGATGCAGGACTTGGTTTGGGTATGTCTTGTCGTTTTTGTCTTGTTCACTGTGCGCGGTTTGGTTTCGTTTTTGGTTCCACTGATAACGATACGTATATCAAGTCAGGCAACCTTAGAGATGCGCCGAGATCTTATCGCGCATCTGATGATTTTGGACCTTGCGTATTTTGAACGTACAAATTCCGGCGAAGTCCTGCAAAAACTTGTAGGTCAAACACAGGCGCTCGGATCGTTTTTCGCAGTGAACGTATCCGGCGCAATGCGAGATGCTGTGACCGTTGTTGTGGTGTCTGCATTTCTGATATGGAAAAACCCGATTTTGTTTGCTTCAGCAGTGCTCGTGCTGCCATTTATCATGTTCGTCATGAATTATGTCTCAGACCGAATAAAGACAATTCAGTGGGAGGCTGAGAAGGCGCTCGAGAACTACATGAGCGGTATAGAAGAGACGGTGAACGGTATGCGTACCGTCAAAATCTCTGCGCAGGAGACAGTGGAAAAAAGAAGGCTGTTCAAAAACAGCGAGACAATTCGCAATGTGGTTGTGCGCATGCAAACGATACAGGCTTTGACATTACCCTCGATCGATCTGAGCTCTGCGTTTGTCTATGTTCTGGTCGTGGGTGGCGGTGGTTACATGGCTCTTTCGCCTGCATTTGATGTTGATGGTGCAGACATCATAACTTTTCTGCTTGGGCTTGTTATGGTTTTCGACCCCGCTCGTATGTTAGCGCAGTTCTTTGGTGCCCTACAATCTCAACTCGTTATTTTGAACCGAGCGCGCAGTCTCTACGGAGAAAGTGCCTCCATAATCGACGCGCCAAACGCGACAGCCGATTTTGACACCGGTGGCGACATCTTGGTCAAGGATGTGAATTTCTCCTACTCCGAAGAAACGCCACTTTTTTCCGGGCTGAACTTAAACTTCAAAGGCGGCAAGACGTCTGCGATTGTCGGTGCGACGGGTTCCGGGAAAACGACTGTTCTTTCGCTTCTGTCGCGTCTCTACGATGTGGAAGAAGGTAAAATTAGCTTTGGTGGTACATCGATCCGCGACTTAAAGCTTTCCAGTCTGCGTGGATCTTTCTCCGTTGTTGCGCAAGACATTGTGATCTTCAACGCCTCAATTTGGGACAACATCCGTTACGTCAAACCAGAAGCCAGCGATGAAGAGGTTTGGGAAGCGGCCAGAAACGCTGAGATCGCCGAGCTGGTCAAAGAGCGCGGTGACAAAGTTGTAGGACCTAAAGGCGCGCAACTTTCGGGAGGCCAAAAACAACGTATCGCTATTGCGCGCGCCTTCCTTCGCAACGCTCCGATTCTCTTATTGGACGAGGCGACCTCTGCGCTTGACCAGGCGACAGAGGAAAGGATCAAATCCGCGCTTGATCGACTATCCCAAGGCCGCACAACAATCATTGTGGCACACAGATTGAGCTCTGTATCGGACGCAGACCAGATTTTCGTCCTGGAGTCGGGTCAAGTGGTCGAGCAAGGCAAACACGATGAGTTGCTGGCCGAGGATGGTCTATATGCGCGTCTCTACACCGCTCAAAAAAGAGGTTATGACGAGAAAAAGGTCTAAAAGCTATCGAAAGGTATGTATTTTACCTGATCGCCAGGTTTGATTTTGATCTCGTCGTCAGGTAGCTCAACCAACCCCTCGGCCCAGCTCAATCCGCTGATCCGACCAGACCCTTCAGAATGAAAAACTTCTGCCTTTCCGTCCCGAATTCTTGCGCGGAGGTATTCGCGGCGTCCCTGTTTTTTCGACTTAGTAAAGGCGGCGGGAACGCTGAACGATTGCTGTTCCAGCCAACCCTCTCCAGAAAGCAAGCGCATCGCTGGACGGGCGAATACCAACGTGCAAACCAGCGCAGCGACGGGGTTGCCCGGCAAACCGAAGACGGGCTTTCCGTTCCACAAAGCCAGTGCCAAAGGACGACCAGGTTTCACCGCGATGCGCCATTCCTCCATAGCGCCTTCTGCGTTCAAGAGGGCGGACACATGATCTTCATCGCCGGATGATGCACCACCTGAGGTAAGTATCACATCCGCCTCGTTGGCAGCCCGGTCCAACGTTTTCTTCAACGCGGTTCGGTCATCTCGAACGATGCCGAGATCAACGGCTTGATAGCCGAAAAGCTCAATCATTCCCAAAAGCATCGGCCGATTGGCATCAAAGATCTGAACTTGATCGGCTTTATCTCCTGGCTCGATCAATTCGTCTCCAGTGGAGAGAACAGCAACTCGCAGAGGCTTGAAAACATCGAGTTGTGATGTACCGACGGCAGAGCAGAGTGCGAGGTCAGCAGGTGTAATCCTTCTACCGGCTGACAGCACGACGTCCCCGGCATTTACATCCTCGCCGGCTTTACGCGTGTTTGCGCCAGCTTTGATTCCTTGGTTAAACGCTATCTGATGTGCGCTGGCGTTGACGTCTTCTTCCAAAATCACGGTATCTACGCCTTCTGGAAGTGCCGCACCTGTCAGAATTCGGATTGCGTGTCCTGGAGGTACTGTACCTTGGAACGGTGAGCCCGCCGCCGCTCTGCCATTGACTAATTTCAAAGTCTGTGCGCCGCCTTCAAGACTATCAAAACAAAAACCGTATCCATCGACGGCCGTGTTGTCTTGCGGGGGATTAGACCTTTGCGCGACCACATCGCTCGCTAGAATCCGGTCCAGAGTGGCTTTTAGTGGCACCCTTTCTTGGCCAACGATCGGATGCAGCCTGTCGCGCAGCATCTCAAGTGCTTCGTTCACGGGTGTCCAATTAACGCCAGCGGGCAACGCAAAACAATCGTCGCGAAGTGGCGGCGGTTGCAGCTCTTGCGCTGCAGCTATTAATTTATCTTCATGCCCTAGGCCCATGATCCATCCTTCTTCGGGCGCATCAACCCTTAGCATGGCCTTGAGAGCAGGCGCAGGCAAGCGGGAGACAGCGCGGGTCAACAGACGCACCTGTTCTGCATCGCGCAGACCGCCCTTTGCTTCTGCCTGCTTCACGACAGGGTTGATTAATCCGGGCCAGATTTCGACCAAGGCAACTGGTTTTTCGAGAGGCTCAAATGGCCAAACTGCGAGATCATTTGCGAATTTTTCCCGTAGCCGTTTTAGCAACGGGAGACCTGTGAGTATCTGGCCGCCAACCGCGCCAGCGCCACCCACCTGCCAACACGTGAAAGCTCCCTTTGCTTCTTGCTCCGCTTGGCGTCGCTCAGTCATGCCATGTCCTTCGCGGGTATTTCTGCGCGGCAGATCGGCGATTTCGCGCTGCAGACCATTGAACCAGAATGGCCCAGTTCCTGGGAAACAACCGTTGATCTGGCCGGCGACATCAAAACGGTTGTTACCGTTGGGCGTGTCGTGGATACGCGATCCAAGCCAGTCCCAGACTGAAAAAGGATCGGAAGATCCGGTTAAGGCTTTTGCAAATCCTTTCGGAAAACCGAAGGGAAAATCGAAGCCGATCAATAACCGACGTCCTTCTGCGATCTCCGTTTTGATCAAACTGTGTAGAGTCTGCTCTGCTACTGCGCGATTGCGCAGGTATTGTGGCTCTTGCTCTTGCCCCTCTTGCACGAGCCCCAGCCAAATCGCGTCTTTACGGGGTTTCGGGCCAGTATCATTTCCGCCTGACCAATCAACGATAGCAAAACTGTCAAATAGGCTCAAAAACCAACCTCAGAGAGTATGTAATCGGCGATTGCGCTCACGTCGTCGAGCGCAAAAGTCGGCAGATCAGTCGTGTGGCTACTGTCGCTCGCGACCGCGCGAATGGTGCTATCGTTATCCGCAATCAAAGACTGTCCAGTCTCCGCGCGATGTGCCTCGATCTTGGGGTGCGTGCCGGTTTTGAAGCCTTCGATCAAAACAAGATCAACCGGTGAGAGCTTGGCAATAAGGTCTTCCAAGGAAGGTTCATCAGCGCCACGCAACTCGTGCATAACAGCAAAGCGTGCGCTGGAAGTCAGAATGACCTCAGTCGCACCAGCTACGCGGTGCCGATAGCTGTCTTTGCCCGGATGATCCACGTCAAAGCTGTGATGGGCGTGTTTAATGGTCGACACGCTAAAGCCGCGTCCGGTGATTTCCGTGACCAGCCTTTCCAGCAAGGTAGTCTTGCCGGTGTTCTTCCATCCAACAACGCCGTAGATTTTCATGTCTCCGCTCTTTCTAGCATTGCCTGTGCACGAGCAAGGTCTTCTGGCGTGTTGACGTTGAAAAACGGCTCACCAGCAGGGTCAAATACCGCCTCGTGCCCGTAATGTTTCTCTGTCCACATCACCACCTTGCGCAGCCCGCTTTGCAAAGCGTCCCGCAGGTCGTTTCGAAGGGCGACAGGCCATAACCCAAATGTTGGATGCCGGGTCAGAATACGGCCTTTGTTGGATTTTGTGACTTCACCTTCCGAGCGCGGTGTTGCGGCCAGGACCAGAGGGTTTTTCATACCCTCAGCGGCCAGAATCAACTGTGGCACCAAATCGCATGGAAAAAAGGGGGTGTCAGCGGCCACTGTGACAATGCTTTCTGCTCCGGAATTCGCCGCCCAATCAAGCCCCGCCAGAACGCCAGCTAAAGGCCCCGCAAACCCATCGACTGTGTCAGGCAAGACAGGCAGACCCAAATGACCAAACCGGCTGAGATCTCCATTGGCATTAAGCGCCATATCGGCCACTTGCGGTGAAAGTCGATCCATAACGTGATCCAGGATCGTCCGGTCGCCCAAAGTCAAAAGCCCCTTATCGCCACCGCCCATCCGTGTTGCCTGACCACCAGCGAGAATGACGCCCAAAGGTGCTTTCATGGATCGCTGCTCGCGCTTTTGCGATGAAGTCGCGCATCTTCTATGGGTACGTCTTCCAGGTTAGCGTCGCGGAGTAGCCGCTCTTCTCCGCTAAGGCATATGAACCGCTTACCACGCATGCGCCCGATCAAGGTCAAACCCACCTCAAGCGCGATTTCCGCGCCCCATGCGGTAAATCCCGATCGCGAAGCCAACGCAGGAATGCCCATCAGCGCGCATTTGATCACCATTTCCGAGGTGAGCCTCCCGGTGGTGTAAAGCAGCTTATCGTCCGCTGCGACGCCTTTGGAAAACATCCAACCTGCGACTTTATCAACTGCGTTGTGTCTGCCAACATCCTCCATATAAACCAATGGCTGATCTCCCTGGCAAAGTACGGTGCCGTGGATTGCGCCAGCTTCCAGATACAAACTTGGCGTGCGATTGATCTTCGCCGCCAGTGCATAGAGATCGCTTGTTTTGACCTTCAGGTCAGGCAGACTCAGATCTTCGAGCCCCTCCATCATATCACCGAACACAGTTCCCACTGCGCAGCCGGATGTACGCGTCTTCTTTTTCAGTTTTTCCTCATAAG
>JBCDDS010000047.1:0-24206 GCA_039180185.1 Pseudomonadota bacterium
CTGAAGGTCGATCAACTTTGTTTCAAAGTCCTTGGCGTGAGGCCGCCCCTTCAACGCATCCCAATACGCCTTACGTGATCCGCATCAAAGCCCCACGCGAGGGTGAAACAGTGATCGCCGACCGCGTACAAGGCGATGTGCGAATCCGCAATGATCAGCTCGACGATATGGTTCTGTTACGATCCGACGGCACACCGGTTTACATGTTAGCCGTCGCTGTCGATGACCATGATATGGGCGTGACCCATGTAATCAGAGGTGATGATCACCTGAACAACGCCGCCCGCCAGATGATGATCTACACCGCCATGGGATGGCCCCTGCCCACCTACGCCCACATCCCGCTGATCCATGGACCCGATGGCAAAAAGATGAGCAAACGCCACGGTGCGCTCGGAGTGGATGAGTACCAGAAAACCGGATACCCTGCCGCTGGCATGCGCAATTATCTGGCACGGCTTGGTTGGAGCCATGGGGATGATGAGTTCTTCACCGACGCGCAGGCGCAAGAGTGGTTTGACCTCACCGGGATCGGCAAATCCCCCGCTCGTTTCGACTTTAAGAAACTCGACAACATCTGCAAGCAACACATGGCTGCGAGCGACGATGCTGCGCTGCTGCATGAATTAGATACGTTTTTTGCTGCAACACAGCGAGAGCCGCTCAAAGAACAAAAACGTGAACTCTTTGAGCAAGCCATGTATTGCCTCAAAGAAAGGGCGAAGACATTTCCGGAACTGATTGATGCGGCTGCTTTTATTTTGAATAATCGGCCGATTGAACCAGATGAAAAAGCAATAAAACAGCTGGATTTTGCATCCAAAAGTATACTGAACGAATTGACGCCGCTAATGCAAAATGCTACGTGGACGCGTGAGGGGCTTGAGTCTACGGCGACGATGTTCGCTGAAGCGAAGGACCTCAAATTCGGCAAGCTTGCAGGCCCTCTCAGGGCAGCTCTTGCAGGGCGTAGCGTTACACCGAGTGTGTTCGACATGATGCTCGTTCTTGGCAAGCAAGAAAGTCTTGCACGAATTTCAGAAGCAGCCTCGGAAGATGTAGAATCCTCCTAAGGCGCTCCAAGACGCCATTCTTGTCTGAAAATGACAAGTAAAAACAAGGAGATCGGCATGCCTGATGGGACCAAATCTAAATTCGCAAAACTGATTTTGGACGATCAGGAATATGATTTGCCAATGTATTCCCCAACGGCCGGTCCCGACGTTATCGATATTCGCAAACTCTATGGCAGCGCTGGCGTGTTCACGTACGACCCGGGTTTCACATCTACGGCAAGCTGTGACAGCACGATCACCTTCATCGACGGCGACAAGGGCGAGTTGCTGCACCGCGGCTATCCGATCGACCAACTTGCTGAGAAGTCGCACTATCTCGAAGTCTGCTACCTGCTGCTGTATGGTGATCTGCCGTCTGCGGCACAGCTTGAAGATTTCGAAAATCGTGTAACAAAGCACACGATGTTGCACGAGCAGATGCATTTTCTGTTCCGTGGATATCGCCGTGACGCGCACCCGATGGCGATTATGGTCGGCGTTGTTGGCGCGCTTTCCGCATTCTACCATGACAGCACCGACATCAGCGATCCATGGCAGCGTGAGGTGGCCTCTATCCGGATGATCGCGAAAATGCCGACGATTGCGGCAATGGCGTATAAGTACACGCTGGGTCAGCCTTTCGTTTATCCTCGCAACGACATCGACTACGCCTCTAACTTCCTGCGCATGTGTTTTGCCGTGCCCGCCGAAGACTATGAGGTCAATCCCATCCTCAGCCGCGCGATGGATCGCATCTTTACCCTTCACGCCGACCACGAACAAAACGCGTCGACTTCCACGGTGCGTCTCGCCTCGAGCTCAGGCGCCAATCCGTTCGCATGTATCGCGGCCGGTGTGGCCTGTCTTTGGGGTCCGGCGCATGGCGGCGCCAATCAGGCCTGCCTCGAGATGCTGCAAGAGATCGGCAGCGTTGACCGTATTCCCGAATACATTGCGCGGGCAAAGGACAAAGACGACGATTTCCGCCTGATGGGCTTTGGTCACCGCGTGTACAAAAACTTCGATCCGCGCGCGAAGGTGATGAAGCAATCAGCCGATGAGGTGCTCGAGCTTCTGGGTGTAGAAAACAACCCGATCCTGCAAGTCGCGAAAGAGCTGGAAAAACAAGCGCTTGAAGATGAATACTTCGCTGAGAAAAAGCTCTTTCCTAATGTGGATTTCTACTCTGGCATCATCCTTGAAGCGATGGGTTTCCCGACCTCGATGTTCACGCCGATCTTTGCGGTGAGCCGTACCGTGGGCTGGATTTCCCAGTGGAAAGAAATGCTTGACGATCCTCAGCTGAAAATCGGGCGTCCTCGCCAGCTCTATCAAGGCGAAATGATGCGCGACTACGTCGATATGGAAAAGCGGAAGTAATCGTCGCCGAAAGCACTTATTGTGCCGGATGCGACGATTAAATCGGATCGGCTTAATTCCGAGGTGGCCGTGCTTCGGACAAACTGTGTAAATTATTTGCAACTGTGAAACAGAAGCGGAGCACCAATTCGAATAATGCCTTGTGTGTGAAAAATGTAATAGTATAACATTACAAGTGTGAGAGAGGTTATGCCTGCGCACATTTGGGCATCATTAGAAAACCAACTGACAAGTGGGGTTTTCCCAAAGAGACGGCATTATGAACGTTCAACGCTTGACTTTGAAAGATGCGGCCATTGGCGTAGCAGTTGCCGACGCTCCCGAAGCCCTGACAACCTTTCTTAAACCAGGTTGTGCCGCGGCGATTTGGCGACGACGCCCAGACCCAGATTTCCAATCCTGGATCGACGGGCTTTTGCCCGAACAACTCCCAAGGGGTCGACTTATCCTTCGACCGGAAACTGTACCTCAGGCCATTGTCGAGCTTTGCAAGGTCACGAGCATGCCCTTGTGCAAAGAATGCGGCGTTTTCGCCGAAGATGTGGCCGCCGTCGCACAGAATTTCTCCGACCTTTTGGACGTGGAGTATGTGAGGCTTCGACTGGACGTTGTAACGACAAACGCTTGCCGAAAGTTTCACATTGACGCGGTAACGGCCAGGTTGGTCTGCACTTATCGGGGGTCGGGAACGCAATACGGCATATCGACAAACGGTAATGATCCAAGACGTGTATTTTCCGTGCCGACGGGATCTCCGATTTTGCTGCGCGGTACGCATTGGCCTGATGATCCACCCTCTGGCCTTTTGCACAGGTCGCCGCCGATTGAAGGCACCGGAGAGAGCCGTTTGGTTCTCGTCCTCGATCCAATTTCTAACCCGGAAGACGAACATTGAGCGGCAACCTCGGCTCCACCAGCTTGAGACGTAAGCGTCGCACAGGCAATTCAATGCAAACCTATGACGGGTTGCCTGCACCGCTGAGACTTTGGTTAGCCGAAGCTGTCCTGCCGTGGTCACCGTCCTCTGCGGAACGCATCTGGGCACGGGCATGCGCCAAAGGTTCTAACATCGAAGAAGCGCTTGCTACTCTGACGAAAGCTGAAGAACGCACGCTGGCCCGAGAGGCGCAATCGATATCGACTTAAGCATGGGCGTGCTGGCTGGGAGGCGATCTGCGACTTTGCCTCCGCACGCATAGTACGCGTAGCGCATTTTTGTGTTTCGGTCGCCAATGGCTCTTCGATCAAGGTCGCTGTTCGATAATTCAGGGTTCGTGTATCCCTAAGGGCAAGCAACCACTGGACGCAGCCCTTGGATCTCGAAACCGCCATAGCCAACACTGGTATCGCCTTTGACGGACGCTTCGCGACTATGATGCTTGTTGTGTTCATCGCCGGGATTGTGCGTGGTTTCACGGGGTTTGGCTCAGCGCTTTTGGCGGTCCCCGCCCTTGCCGTCATCTATGGCCCGGTTCAGGCCGTCGTCATCGAAGTGCTGATCGAAATCCCTGTCTGCCTTGGCCTCCTGCCGACTGCCCTAAAACACGCAGAGCGCCGGACAATCCTGCCGATGATTGCGATGTTCACGCTGTTTGTGCCTGTTGGGGCCGTCCTGTTGACGATTATCAACCCAGACCTTGTGAAGATCATGATCAGCCTTTTCGTCTTGTTCGCAGTTGCCTTGATGTGGCAACAAACCCGCGTCGCGCGCATGATTTCACCGAAGGCAAACTACGTCGTCGGAGCAGTGTCCGGCATAACACAAGGCCTTACCGGCATGGCCGGCCCTCTTTTTGCCACAGCCCTCATCGCGCGAGGCGACAATAGCATCCGCACTCGCGCTAACATCAGCGCCCTGGCCTGCGGCATAATCCTATTCTCTGTCACCAGCTTCGGAATCCTCGGACTGCTCACCACCGAACACGCCCTCTACGCCCTGCTCGCAAGCCCGGGGATACTACTCGGCGTCTGGGTCGGTTCCCTGCTCTTTCGTAGCTACGGTGACCTGAAGCTTAGAGAAGTCATCCTATGCGTTCTGGCCTTCACCGCTGCCTTCACGTTACTTGATACTTTACGATAAGGTTTGCGGTTTGGTGTCTGAAGACCGTTTTGCGCTCGAAGCAGACAATCGAATGACAACCCAAAGGAAGCGTTGCAGGCGTTAGGACAAGTGGCTTTCGCCGTGTTGCAAATCCTCGGCAGGTAGGACAAACTCACTTCGTGCCTCCCTTTTTTCCACCACTGTGCAGCGACACCATAGAAGTCATTGAGGATCTCCTTCGTGCAGAAATTGGCAGATAAAATCGATATTGAGTGGCCTGGGGGTTACAAGGCTGAGCTGGAGTTGAAGTATCTGCTACCCAAGATTTGGACCCAAAAGAACTCGAGAAAGTTTGGAATTTATTGGTCTGAGGAACTCAAATATGGGACGCTGAGACCAGAGCCTTCAGACGAGGAACTAAATGCATTTTACAACATCGAGAACTACGATGACTACCTGTCCGGAAAAGAAAGGAAGACAGGTAACTCTTCCAGTATTGCAGATAGAATAATTGCTAAAATCGCTTGGAAATTCGATAAGAGTGAATTACCAGCAAAAGATTTTGTTATCGCGATTTTGAATGGTTCTGAGCGTGTTTGTGATGTGGGTTGTGGAAGTGGCGCATTTTTACAAGCATTGAAGCCATACTGCGGTTCTGTCACAGGCATAGATCCCAGCAAAGTCAGCATAGATAGCTTGGCATCCAATGAAATAGAAGGATTTCTGGGCTCTGCAGAATTCCTCCCAAAAGAGATACTGAACAAGAAATTCGACCTTATAGCGATGCAACAAAGCTTGGAGCATTGCCGCGATCCCGTATTAGCTTTAAAAAATCTAAGGGATATTTGCGCACCGACCGGCAAGCTCTTGATTGAGGTTCCGAACCATGAATGTTTCGGTTTTGCAAAGTATGGTCCCGCTTGGTTTCACACTGATGCTGGCCGCCATATTCACTTCTTTTCCGCCAAATCTCTTACTGAACTGCTTGCGTCGACTGGCTGGCAGGCAGTCGAAGCGAGTTACCTTAGCTTTTCGAGGCAGTTTTCCAGAGATTGGATATCGAGCATGCAGGACGTCTGGGACAGCCTCTACGACACTCAATCCAACGGAGTAACGCAGCGTCCGCGACAGTTAGATCGAATTACTGATCTATTTTCATGTGCTTGGAGAAGTCGTGCCGAACGTTATGATGTAATCAGAGTGTTTTGTTCGCCCAAGTGATATTGAGCTGACAACTTGTCTATTGAAAAACAGGTCCAATAGCGCAGGATGCTGTCGAGTATTTTGCCGGATTTTTGGGTTCGCTCCGGCCTCAAAGCAGTCAGCCGCTTATGCAGCCGCAAGCAAACTACCGCCCCTCATACTCCGCCGGGCGGTTCTCAATGAAAGCCATAACGCCTTCCTGAAAATCGCGCGTTTTGCCGCAACGACCCTGCAGCTTAGCCTCAAGCTCCAACTGCGTCTCAAAGTCATTGCCCCAGGTCGAGCGTACAGCAGATTTTGCATGACGGTATGCTTCCGTCGGGCCCTGCGCCAAATGTGCGGCGCGCGCACGCCAACGCTCTTCGAACGCGTCATCTTCAACAGCTTCCCAGATCATACCCCACTGATCCGCCTGACGCGCCGTCACAGGCTCTGCAAAGAGTGCAGCGCCCATAGCTTTGGCCGCGCCCATTTGCCGTGGGAGCCAGTAGGTGCCACCTGCATCAGGGATCAGCCCGATCCGGGTAAAGGCCTGCAGGAAATAGGCGCTCTCGGTCGCGATCACCACATCAGCCAACAGCGCCAGGTTGGCTCCTGCACCGGCCGCGGGACCGTTCACGGCACTGATCGTTGGGATGCGACTATCAGAGATAGCACGCAGCATTGGCACATATTCGTCGCGTAGCACCCGCTCCACATCCAGAGCGGCAGCGTTTCCGCGATCCGTCAGGTCCTGTCCGGAACAAAACGCCTTACCATTGCCGGTCATGACCAACACGCGTGCGTTTTTCTCAGAGAACCCCGCGGCATCGGTGATCTCAGCCCGCATCAGACTATTGAGCGCGTTCATCTTTTCCGGCCGGTTCAACCGCAACAACGCAATGTCATCGGCGATATCCAACGTGATTGTCTCATAGTCTTTCATGACAGAATGACCCTTTCCGCGCAGTTGCCGCAGTCAAATCCTAAGTAAAGCAAAATGCAAAGGCCGACCATGCGTCAGTCTTTGAGAATTTCACGAAGACGCGCCTGTTCTGCCTCGGATAACGCCGCGTCTTGGCTGCTGTTGGAACGTGAACGGCCACAAATATACGAAAAACTCAGCGCGCCGCCCAAAATCAGCATCAATGGACCCGCAAGCCACAGCAGCAGATTACTGCCCGTGGTTTTTGGATTGAGCAGAACATATTCACCGTAACGTTCGACGATATATGCGACCACCTCTGCGTCGCTATCGCCGTTCACCAGACGCTCGCGCACCAAAAGCCGCAAATCCTTGGCCAGTCCGGCGCTCGATTCATCGATGCTTTCATTGCGACAAACCAGACAGCGCAGCCCGGACGAAATATCGCGCGCGCGCGCCTCCAGCGCGGGATCTTCAAGCACTTCCTCGGGCTCCACAGCCCATATCGGCGATGCAACAAGGCAAAGTGCAAGAAGCAGGTGTCTCATTCTGCTGGAACTTTGTCTGGGACCGGTTGCTTGCGTGCACCGGCCGCTACACGGTAACGGCGGTCTGTAAGAGAACAAACGCCGCCGAGCGCCATAATGATGGCTCCACCCCAAATCCAGTTGGCGAGCGGTTTATAGTAGGTTCGTAAGGCCCAACCACCGGTCAACTGCGCATCGCCAATTACGACATATATGTCCCGCAGGATGCCATTATTTAGTGCAGCTTCCGTGGTTGGCACACCCGCCACTGGATAGACGCGTTTCTCCGGTAATAAGACACCGATTTCTCGACCATTCCTTTCCAGAAGAACATTAGCTTGTGTCGAAAGGTAATTCGGCCCTTCAAGCTCGCGCACTTCGCGCAGTGTAAGAGAGTATCCCGCCACTTCGAAGCTTTCACCGATCTGTGCGACGCGGATATCTTCGCTTTCCCAGGCCATCATGCCAGCAACGCCTGCAAACGTGATGCCCAGACCACCATGGGCCAGTGCCTTACCCCAATCAGCACGCGGCACCCGACGCAGGCGCTCTAACTTGCGACCTGCACGGATGTAGATATCCACGCAAGCACCCCCAACGAGCCAAGCCCCAAGGAAAAGGCCAATTGGTCCAAGCCCGCTGCGCCCGGTCTGCATTGCCCATGCCAGAACGCCAATGGCAAGCGCTAAGGCAAAAACAGCCCGCAAGGGTTTCATCGCTTTTGCAATCATCGCACGCTTCCATGGCACCAGCGCACCAATGGGTAACAACAGTCCAAGCAAGAACATCAGTGGACTAAACGCGATATTGAAAAATGGTGCTCCGACGCTGAGTTTGCGATCAAAAATCACCTCAGCAACCAGCGGCCAGATGGTGCCAACAAAAATCACGAAGGCTGCGACGCCAAGCAGCAGGTTATTGGCCACCAGCATGGATTCGCGGCTGACTAGACCAAACACGCCCTTCGTCTGCATAGCTCCCGCCCGGGCAGCAAAGAGCGTTAGACCGAGCACCAGAAAAAATGCTGTGATCATCAGCAAGAACTGACCACGTTCTGGATCATTGGCAAAAGCGTGCACGGAGGTCAGGACACCGGAGCGTGTGATGAACGCTCCGATCATTGAAAAACCAAAAGCGAAAATGGCAAGCAGGATCGTCCAGCTTTTAAGCGCCTCGCGCTTCTCCACAACAATCGCCGAATGAAGAAGTGCAGCTGCGATGAGCCACGGCATAAAAGAGGCATTCTCAACCGGGTCCCAAAACCAGAACCCGCCCCAGCCTAGCTCATAATAGGCCCACCAGCTGCCTAGTGCGATACCGATGGTCAAAAACACCCAAGCCGCCAATGTATATGGCCGCACCCACCGGCCCCAAGCTGCATCAACGCGCCCTTCTATTAAGGCCGCAATAGCGAAAGAATAGGTCATCGAAAGCCCGACATAGCCGAGGTAGAGAAACGGCGGATGAAAGGCGAGGCCGGGGTCCTGTAAAAGCGGATTGAGGTCCTGGCCATCAAAGGGAGGGACGGCGAGACGCAGAAACGGGTTGGAGGTGAAAATGATGAAGGCCATGAAGGCCACGGCGATCAGCGCCTGAATCGCCAAAACCCGGGCCTTCAGCGTCGGGGGAAGGTTGCCGCCAAACCAGGAGGCAAATGCTCCGAAAAGCGCGACGATCAGCACCCATAAAAGCATGGAGCCCTCATGATTGCCCCATACACCAGTTATTTTGTAAAGCATCGGCTTGGCGGAATGGCTGTTCAATGTAACCAGCCTGACGGAAAAATCCGATGTCACAAAGGCCCAGGTGAGGGCCGCAAATGACACTGCCAATAGCATAAACTGCATCGCGGCGGCTGGCTCGGCGACGGCCATCCATCCTGCCCAGCGTTTCTGCGCCCCAACAAGAGGAATGACCGCCTGCAAACAGGCGACCAGAAACGCAAGGATCAATGCAAAATGGCCCAGCTCAATGATCATGGGCTAGTTATAGAGGGTACGAGCGCCTCTTCCAATCCGGCGCGACAAATCGTGTCGGGTAAAATCTTTCGGCAAAGGGTTTTGAACCCGCTCAGGCCTGTGTGCGACGCCAATCCTCGAGCGCAGGATTATCTTCAGATTCTAGTGAGGCCAACGTCAGGGACGAGTCCGGATCCGTGCGCGCAACGCCCGGTGTTTGTGCGGACAACTTGCGCAGCGCTTCAATGTTTTCGATGACACGCGGTGCTCGCGACATTGTTGCCGCAATAGACCGTTGAAATTGCTGGCTCTTCACCTGATGACGTGCGCCGAAATAGAAACTGACAATCGCTCCTAAAAGCCACCAGAGCGGCTCTGGCACTAGGGCAAGTCCCTGCATACGTTGTGAGAACCAGATCGGATCGACCATTGCTGCGATGAAAAGCCCCAGAGTGCCAAGCGCCAGCGCGGGACGTGGAACACGGTTAAGCCCGTCAATGAAACGGTCGAACCAGCCTTTCCGTTCAATCTGATATTCTGCCGCCAGCTGCTCTAGCGCCGCAGACTGGATCGTTGCAGCACGTTCATCTGCCTTCTCTGCGTTGACGCGAAACACCTCCGCCGTTTCTACGATCGCATTGCGACCACCACCAAAGAGCATGCTGAGAAAAGAGCCTACTACCCCCATGATGCGACCCTTTCGCGAAAGGCGGCCGCGCTAAGATGATAGCGGGGCGAGATGAACTCTTCAGCCCGTCTGATCCAGCCGCCTTTGCCGCCTGCGCGACTGCGAGCATACTTTCTCGACGCCGGGCGACGGTCAGCCAGGCGGAAATAGTAATTGCGTCGGGCTATCCCGTAGGCATCTGCAAAATGGGTTGGCGCCTCGTCAAAGGCCTTTTCTGAGGCGGCGATTGTCTTGGGTCCAATTGCGCCGTCGACGCCCACACTCTGGCCCATCTGACGCAGCAGCCGCTGAAGTATTTTAACTGCATTAGAGCCAGCATTTACATACATATCAAAAACACTTGCCTGAATAGCCTGCGGCAACTCTGCAATACGCGGGCGCTCAAAGTAGTGACGAATGAAGATATCCTCCGCCTGATCACGGCTCAGCGCGCGCACATCGGCCACGCCCACAATCCCATCCCCCGTCAGATCGATGCCAAGCCGTCGCATCGTATGTATCGTGACGCCATACTTGGTAGCTCCGCCCGGGTCGTCGGGGTCATTCACAAATCCCCCCTCTCGAGCGACGATCTCTTTAGCAATGCTGCGAATGCTCTGCATGATTCGTCCTGTAGCAATCCACCATTATGCTCAGGACTGGCTTTAATGTGTTAACGCTCGGTAGGTGTAACGCACGCACTCATGTTTTGTTCACGATAATTCAGCTTCCGCCGGGATCTTGGTACACGCCCTGTTCTTTCAGGCTCTCAATCACTTCGCGCGGCATGTACTGCTCGTCATGCTTTGCCAAGATCTCTGTCGCCACAAACACGCCATCGACATAGGTGCCAAGCCCCACCATGCCCTCATTCTCAGAAAAAAGGTCAGGCAGAATGCCACTATATGTTACGGCAACAACCGCCCCTCCGTCAGTCACGTTGAAGCGAATGGTCTCTCCGTCGCCGCGCACAAGGCTACCTTCTTCTACCAAGCCGCCAAGACGAAACACCTCGCCGGGTCGCGGTGGATCAGACACGACTTGCGATGGTGAACGGAAGAAGTTTATGCCGTCCCGCAGGGCATACCCAATTAACCCGGTCGAGATGACCAAGGCGATCGTTAGTAAAACGACAATCTGTATTCTGCGCTTTTTCTTTAGCGATTTCATTGGCTTGAAAAGCGTAGTTTATGGAAATACTGGGGTCATCATAAGCCCCGTTGTCTCTTCCAGACCTAACATCAGATTGGCATTTTGCAAGGCTTGGCCGCTGGAGCCCTTGGTCAAATTATCAAGCGCAGCAATGACAATCGCACGCCCTTCGATGCGATCCCCACTCACGCCAATGTGGCAGAAGTTGCTGCCGCGGATATGCCGCGTGCTTGGTGCTTCCCCAAATGGCAGCACCTCGATGAAAGCCTCCCTTTCGTAGGCACTCATCATGGTTTCATAGATCGCCCTAGGATCACCCTTCACATAACCGGTCGCTAGAATACCCCGATTGGCAGGAATGAGATGGGGCGTGAACTGAATGCGCACCTCCCGCCCAGCCAAGGTCGAAAACTCTTGATCAAACTCGCCTAGATGCCGGTGTGTGCCACCGATAGCATAGGCGTGATAGCCCTCTGAGAGCTCGGCATGCAGCAGGTTTTCTTTCAAACTACGCCCCGCTCCAGACACGCCACATTTGAGATCAAGAATGATATCATCGAGATCAATCACTCCAGCGCTGATCAAAGGCCGCAAGATGAATTGACCCGTCGCAGCATTGCATCCGGTACAAGCCACAAGACGCGCTTTAGAGATGGCATCACGATTATATTCAGTCAGACCATAGACCGCCTCTTTCTGCAGCTCTGGCGCGGAATGCGGATTGCCGTACCATTTCTCATAGGCGTCCACATCCGAGAGCCGGAAATCCGCGCTAAGATCAATCACCCGCAGATCACTCGGCAGGCCAGCAATCACCTCCTGGCTGGTCTTGTGCGGCAAAGCGCAAAAACACAGGTCAATGCCGGAAAAATCCAGCTCTTCAATTTTCACCAGCTTTGGCAAATCCAGATGACGCAAATGCGGAAAAACCTGAGCCATACTTTGCCCGGCCTTTGCATTGGCCGAAACGGCAGCGATTTCAATGTCAGGGTGTCCGGCTATCAACCGGATCAGTTCGGCGCCAGTGTAGCCTGATGCGCCCAGAATAGCGGCTTTATAGGTCATGGGGACCTCTCTCAATTCTCAAGAAATGCGTGTAGGAAACTTCGCGCGAAGCCGCAACAGAAAGCAGCCTACGCGGGCTCAAACTGAATGCGTCGTCGGAGGAACTGTGTTGCACGATCAGAGACAGAGCGCGGATCGCCCGTAGTCAAAAATCTTGTTCCGCCCGCCTCACCACCCATTTCAGGACGGCGGGACAGGTAGTCGGCGAGGCTTTCGGCGACTAAATCAGGCTGCGAATAGACTTTCACATCGGGTCCGAGCGCTTCGGCGAAAACATCCTGCACCAGCGGATAGTGCGTGCAGCCCAAAACTGCGGCTTCAGGGTTGGGCATCTTGCGCTTAAGCGCCTCAACATGGCTGCGCACCAGAGCCTCAGCCAGGATCATATCGCCCTCTTCGATGGCGTCGACCACGCCGCCACACGCTTGCGCCTCGACATCGACCCCAACGGCGCGAAACGCTAGCTCCCGCTGGAAGGCCCGGCTTCGGACGGTCGCAGGGGTCGCAAACAGCGCGGCATGCTTTATTGACACTTCGCGCGGTGGAGAGTTGTCCCCCCATTGCCGTTCTGTTAGCGCCTCAATCAGAGGCACAAATACGCCCAGCACCCGTTTGCCATCTGGTACGCCTGCTTCTTGCATTCGCCGCAGAGCTGCCGCTGAGGCCGTATTGCAGGCCAGGATGACAAGGTTACAGCCTTCCCTCCAAAGCCGTTTTACATGGGCTTCGGTCAGCTCAAAGATATTCTGGGCATCGCGCGTACCGTAAGGCGTGTTTATGTTGTCGCCGAGATAGATAAACGACGTTTCCGGAAGCTTCTGCTCAACCGCGTCCAGCACGGTGAGCCCGCCTAACCCACTGTCAAAAATACCTACAGCCATGCGCGCGTCGCTATTGGAATTCAAAACCTATATCGTCCGGATTACCCGGACCGCGGCTCAGCTCATACGTCTTATGTCGGAGAAACGCCATCAAAGATTTTGCATCCGTAATTCGTTCGTCGATTTCGCCTCGCGAAATCGGATCTCCAACCACGACCTGAACCGCAGTGTCCACGCGTTTACGAAATTCCTTGATCAAAAGACCCATGCGCAAGGTGACATGCAGATGACTTGCCAATTGAAAAAGACGGCTCGTGTGGCCCTCAAAATAGACCGGCAAAACAGTCGCATTTGATTTCGCAATCATACGCGCGGTAAAACTGCGCCAGCCTGGGTCGAGAGGTTTCGCGAACGGCTTCACTCCGGTGCTGACAGTGCCACCGGGAAAAATGCCGATCGCGCCCCCATCAGTCAGATAACTCAGCGCGCTTTTACGCGTTTGAATATTGAGCGCCACGGCCTCTTTCGTTTCATCAAAGCTAACTGGCAAAATAATCCGATTTAGATCTTCGGCCTTGCGAAACACGCTGTTTGCCAGAATGCGAAAATCACCACGGGTCTGGCTCAGAATATGACCCATCATCAGCCCATCCAGTATGCCGTAGGGATGATTTGCAATCAAAACGAGTGGACCCTCTCGAGGAATGCTGTCGAGCGAGCCCCCAACCACATCAAGGGATAAGCCGTAACGTTCTACCATCACTTGCCAAAAATCCCGACCGGCAGCGACCTCTTCCTGATACCCGTCCGCGCGCTTAATCAGACCGATACGGCCCGTCAGGTTCTCCATCGTGCGTATCATGGCCCGCCCGCCGCGTGTTTGCGCGGAAAAAGCATATGAAATATCGCGTGTCACTTCGCGGTTGTTTTGCATCTAGTTTCTCACGGCGGCAGCCCCTGACGCTTATTATCCGATGCGACAGTCAACAAGGTATGAAATGTTTGTGACGGACAATGTTGCGTAGAAGATGATTTATTGATCGGTTGCACGGAGGATGTTTAGTCAAAACGTTAATTATCAGTTAATTAGGTCTTTTCTGCGTCTCGCCTATAACTTGGGGCATATTTTCTGATAGGTCATCGGTGGAGAAGGTGAATCGGACGAGAAACATATGGATTGGGACAAGCTAAGAATTTTCCATGCCGTGGCAGATGCGGGAAGCCTTACACATGCGGGTGATCAACTTCATCTGTCTCAATCAGCCGTATCAAGGCAGGTCCGAGCGTTGGAGGAATCACTTAACGCAACCCTATTTCATCGCCACGCCCGTGGTTTGATCCTCACTGAGCAAGGCGAATTGTTGTTTGACGCCACCAAATCCATGCTCAAAAGACTTGATGCGGCAACCGCGCGTATACGCGACAGCGAAGAAGAGGTTTTTGGAGAGCTTCGCGTTACGACCACGATAGGGTTTGGCACACTCTGGTTGTCCCCTCGGTTACCGAAGCTTTTTGAAAAATACCCTGATCTAAAGATTGATCTAATGCTTGAGGAACGCGTCCTCGATTTACCGATGCGGGAGGCAGATGTTGCCATCCGCATGAAAGAGCCATCTCAGGCCGATCTAATCAGAAAACGGCTTATGAGCGTGCACATGTGCCTT
Source organism: Pseudomonadota bacterium (assembly GCA_039180185.1). Lineage (GTDB taxonomy): Bacteria > Pseudomonadota > Alphaproteobacteria > Rhodobacterales > Rhodobacteraceae > Roseovarius. The sequence goes on from JBCDDS010000047.1 coordinate 14,438, forward strand.
TACGCGACGCCCGAGTACTTGGAGAAAGCCGGTGCCATTGAAAGCGTAGAAGACCTGCGTAATCATCGCCTTTTATGTCAGAGCCCAACATCCGCTCAGGTTGGTGCCGGCGCTACACTTGTCGAAGAATTGCTGACCTACGAGGTGCCGCGCGTCCTGACCGTCAACAATTACTTTGGTGTTTTGCAAGGCGTATTGCAAAACATAGGCGTTGGCGTTCTGCCGAACTACCTGAGTCGGGACTTTCCAGATTTGGTAAGGGTCCTTCCAGACTTGAATTCAAACGAAGTGCCAGTGTTTCTGGCTTACCCCGAAGAACTGCGACATTCACAACGCATCGCGGCGTTTCGTGACTTCGTACAGGAAGAAATTACGCTGTATCGCACGTCGACCGCGTAACAGAAAACATAGCAGGTATAACAGTCGTGCGCACAATGCTATGCGCTGCAGTCATAACTGCAATGCATATTCTGGGACGTATTTACACTTGAAAGGGGCAAACTACAGGACTACCTCCGACACGTGACGGCGCTGGCAGATGCTGGTGCTTTCATACCTCCCTGTTGGACTTAGGCCGAGTTATGCTCGGCCTTTTTTTTTGCCCCAGTTGCAGTACCGAAACCTCATAATGTTGAGTTTGCGAGCCGCTAAACATAAGGAACTAAGTGAACTGTCCGCACTTTGCCTGCGTTCCAAGGCGTATTGGGGTTATGACGAGGCATTCATGCGCGCCTGCCGCGATGAGCTTACACTGCATCCCGCAGACATGAGCGAAAACTTGACTGTCGCGGAGTTGGACACAGTGGTTGCGGGTGTCGCCAAAGTCTCGCTTTCAGAGAACGAAGCTGAACTTGACCTCTTGTACGTTGATCCGGCGTTTATCGGCCGCGGGGTTGGTCGTGTTTTGTTTGACTGGAGCGTTCAAACCGAAAGGAAAAAGCGTGCCAAACGGCTTTTGATAGATGCCGATCCAAACGCCCTTGTCATTTATCAAAACTTTGGAGCTGTGCTTATTGGTGAAAGCCCATCGGGCTCAATTAAAGGGCGAATGCTGCCGCAGCTTGAATATCTCTTATAGATCGTTCCTAAATCACTATCATTGCGGGTTCATAGAACACTGACAGTGGTCGCGCGCCTGCTTGTGTGATCACTATGTTCTCTTCATGCACCATGATCTTCTCGCCAGGCATTGCGATGCCCGGCTCGAGCGTGATCACCATACCAGGGCGCAGTTCGGTGTGATCATCGGCCATTAAAGACAACCCTTCGGTCAGCTGCATACCGAGACCGTGGCCAAGCCGTCCGGTGGTCTCTCCCGCGCCTACAATACCGGCCATGGCGTGCCAGACGTCGCGTGCGCTGGCCCCCGGCTTAGCCGCCTCGAAACCGGCAAGCGCGGCCTCTATCAGTTGTGCGTGGGCGTCCTTTGTCGCCCGATCGATCGCGCCGACAGCAAAATTTCGGTCGTAGTCGCAGAAGTAGCCATCGCAAACCGCGCCGGTGTCGAGCATAAGCACATCACCGGTCTGCAAAGGTGTGTCACTGGCCGGTGAGATGACGTCAGTGTAACCGCCCTGCCCGGCTCCTCCGGCAAGGTAAGGCACCCAGTCGGCACCCTCCTCTAAAAGCAGCCTTTGGAAATTTCGAAACACATCTGAAAGTGGTGTTCCGGCGGCAGCGATCTCTCCCACGCGATCAAAGGCGCGCCCGGCAACGGCGCAGGTATGGGCGATCTTTGCGATCTCAGCCTCGGATTTGATGGCCCGCTGACCGGCCATCAGGCCGTCATCGGCGACGACGGAGAGGTTCAAGGTGGTTTTCATGCGCTGAAAATCCGCAAGTGGCATGCGAAGTACAGTCTCATACCCCATAGGTACGGCCACAGGCCCGCCTACCTCGCGTAGTGTTTCAGACAACAAGCTCACCCCATCATCCTCGGGCTGCGGCGCAGGCCAGGTGCGAATGTCCTCTAACCAACCCTGCCCCATCAGTGCCGCGCCAATCGAAGGGATCACAGCGATCGGTTTTCCACTGAGTGGAACGACGAGAAACCAGGGGCGGCTCGGGCTTTCCCAGAACCGGGTGAGAAAGCCTGAGAAATACCGCACGTCGGGTTCTTCGGTCAGCAAAAGCGCACCAAAGCCCTTCGCATCCATATCCGCCTGCACCCGGGCCAGCCGCGCCTCATATTCAGCCTGAGGGAAACCCTGCATCAGTCGTCTGCTTGTTCGCTCAGAAAACAGAGGACGCGCGCATCTTCCGGTAAATGCATTAGCTTCGCCGCGGCTAAACCGGCAGCGCCGGAGGCGGTCGTAGACAGTCCAACCGAAGCCAGTTCCGGCAAGATCGCTTCCACTTCCTCGTCCGTGACCGTGACAAAGCGATCTGCATCCCGAGCAAGGCCTTTCAGAGCTATGATAGAGGGCTCTTTGCAGTCAAGCCGTCCCATTGAAGATACCGGCCCATCTGCCACTGCAGGACCACCAGCGGCAATACTGACCTGTAGCGCGGGTGCGGCAGCGGGCTCTACATTGACGATCTGCGGACCGTCACCCCAGACAGAACGAAAGTAAGCGGCGCATGAGGCAGAGAGCCCACCCACCCCACATTGCAGGAATATATGACTTGGAGGGCCGGGCATCTGACGCGCGGCCTCTGCGGCCATAGCGGTGTAGCCCTCCATCAATCGATGCGGCAGCTCATAATAGCCCGGCCAAGAGCTATCAGAGAGAAGTGTCCAGCCCTCGGCCTCAGCCGTTGCAGCGGCGGCGGCCATACTGGCCTCATACTCCGCCCCCTCTCGACGCACTTCGGCACCTTGCGCTCGAAGCCGCTCAGCAAAGCTCTCGGGAACTGTTTCTGCAATGAAGACCACAGCGCGTGCCCCGAACCGCGTGGCCCCAAAGGCCAGAGAGAGCCCATGATTGCCCGCACTTGCCGTTGCGTAGGTGCGATCCTCCAATGCTTGGCCCAGATCACTCGCTCCTGTCGCCGCCGCATGATGGGCGATCACATACGCCGCGCCGAGTGCCTTGAAACTTCCAAGCCCCATGCGGGTGCGCTCATCCTTCACCCAGACCTCGGTACCGAAGCCCTCAGCACGCACCAAAGGCGTTTCCCCACCGATCAGATGCTCTGCGACAACCGATTCCGCGAGCGTAGCGTCAATGCTTGGAACCGGCACATCTGTCAGCACCTCAATGGTCAGACCATCACCACGCCAAGGGTTTTCTGATACCTGCATTTTGTCCCTCCTACTGTGCTCGACAGGTTCACTATCCACTAAGTGACGTCAAGCCGCCGTCGCCTCTTTTCCCCGGCCTTTCGATGGCCTAAGAGAGGCTCAAGAAGTCAAAGCCTCGGGGGACAGGAGCTTATGCAGGAACCGGCCATTACGCCCGATCTGATCGAATCCCATGGTTTGAAACCGGATGAGTACGAGCGCATCCTTGAGATCATCGGCCGGGAACCCACATTTACCGAGCTCGGCATCTTCTCTGCCATGTGGAATGAGCATTGTTCCTATAAGTCCTCCAAGAAGTGGCTGCGCACCCTGCCGACGGATGGCCCACAGGTAATCTGCGGCCCGGGTGAAAACGCGGGTATTGTTGATATCGGTGACGGACAGGCGGTGGTCTTTAAAATGGAGAGCCACAACCATCCCTCCTATATTGAGCCCTATCAGGGAGCAGCGACCGGTGTCGGTGGCATCTTGCGCGATGTCTTCACCATGGGCGCGCGACCCATTGCGTCGATGAATTCGCTGAGCTTTGGTGAGCCGTCGCATCCCAAAACCCGACAGCTGGTCCATGGCGTCGTGGCGGGCATCGGTGGCTATGGCAATTGCTTCGGCGTGCCGTGTGCCGGTGGCGAGGTGCGGTTCGACAAAGCCTATAATGGAAACTGTCTGGTCAATGCTTTTGCTGCAGGTTTGGCCGATAGCGACAAGATCTTCTACTCGGCTGCCTCTGGCGTCGGCATGCCGGTTGTTTACCTCGGCGCAAAAACTGGCCGGGACGGCGTCGGTGGAGCGACCATGGCCAGCGCAGAGTTTGACGACAGTATCGAAGAGAAGCGCCCAACCGTGCAGGTCGGAGACCCTTTCACTGAAAAGCGCCTGATGGAAGCCTGTCTGGAGCTGATGGCCACCGGCGCTGTGATCTCCATTCAAGATATGGGGGCAGCCGGCCTGACCTGCTCTGCCGTCGAAATGGGTGACAAGGGCGGATTGGGCGTGAAGCTCAATCTCGACCGCGTGCCGCAGCGTGAAGAGAACATGACCGCCTACGAAATGATGCTCTCAGAATCGCAGGAGCGCATGCTGATGGTGCTGCGTCCTGAGCTTGAGGATGAGGCACGTGCCGTGTTCGAGAAATGGGATCTCGATTTTGCCATTGTCGGAGAGACAATCGCTGAGGATCGTTTCCTGATTATGCATGGCAATGAGGTGAAGGCAGATCTCCCGCTTGCGACCCTGTCCGGTTCCGCGCCGGAATATGACCGGCCCTGGAACGAACCTGTACCCGCGGCACCAGTCTATACCTCCTCACTCCAAGAGATCGACCCGATCGAAGCTCTGCGCACACTGATCAGCTCACCCAATTACTGCTCACGCCAATGGGTTTTTGAACAATACGATTCCATGGTCATGGCTGATAGCGCACGTCTGCTTGGCAACGGCGCCGGGCTGATCCGCGTACATGGGACCGAGAAACTTCTCGCGTTTACGTCAGACGTGACCCCCCGCTATGTGAAAGCCAACCCCCGCGAAGGCGGGAAACAGGCGGTTGCTGAAGCGTATCGCAACCTGATCGCTTTGGGCGCTTTGCCCCTTGCCAGTACTGACAATCTCAACTTCGGCAACCCGGAAAAGCCTGACATCATGGGACAGTTTGTTCATGCGATAAAAGGCATTGGAGAGGCGGTGGCGGCCCTCAACATGCCGATCGTGTCGGGCAATGTCTCGCTTTACAACGAAACCGACGGCCAGGCGATCCTGCCTACTCCTACAATCGGGGCCGTGGGACTGATCGCCGACCCAAAGGACGCAATCATAGGCAACGCGAAGGACGGCGACGTGGCGATCCTGATCGGTCAGACGACGGGTCATCTGGGACAGTCCGCTCTCTTAGCCGAGACCACCGGAAAAGCAGAAGGTGCCGCCCCAGTTGTTGATCTTGATGCAGAAAAACGCGCAGGCGACTTCATTCGCGGCAACAGCACGCAAATCCGAGCCTGCACCGACCTCTCCGATGGCGGGCTTGCCCTTGCGGCATTTGAACTTGCGGAAGCGGCTGGTGTTGGTGTCTCGATGACAATGGACGACATTGCCCTTCTTTTCGGCGAAGATCAGGCGCGTTACTTAATCGCTGTGAAGCAAAGTGATGCGGGCGACCTGATAACGGCCGCAGAAGCCGCCGGAGTTCCAGCGACAAAGGTTGGACGGTTTGGCGGATCAGATGTGAGCCTGGGTGGTTCGAGCGCGTCCCTAAACAGCCTTTCCAAGCTGTTTCGTGAAAGCTTTGGGCAGGTTTTCGATTAACTGAACCTGGTCACGTTTTCTTGTGTGGCCTTGGCCTAGGCCGATTGCCGTGTAACTCTTCGAGATACACCGCAAAGAGGTTCAACGCATGAAACGCATCGCTTTCCTATTCGCAATACTTCTGCTTCCATTTTGGGCCTTCGCGCAAGAGACAGAGGCCGAACCGGAACAGGAGCCGCAAGCGGAAGAGACAGTCCCACAAACCGAGGAAAGCGTTGAAGCAGAAGAGCCAATGACGCTCGAGCGGCTCGACAAGATCGTGCGCGCCCTTGATCCGAACGTGCAGACCAACGGCCGCGCGTGGCAACTGCAAATCGCAGAAGTGCCAATCCTGATCATAACCGATGAATTTTCAGACCGAATGCGCGCTATGGTAAATGTTACGGCTGCAAGCGAAATTACCGACGAACAGATGGTTCGCATGATGCAAGCCAATTTCGACACCGCGCTGGACGCACGTTACGCCATAGCAAAGGGCGTCGTCTGGTCCACCTTCATCCATCCGCTGCGCGCACTAGAAAAAGATCAGTTAATCTCTGGCCTTGGGCAGGTCGTTAACCTGAAGCAAAGTTTTGGAACCCTTTATTCCGGTGGCGCCATACATTTCGGCGGCGGTGACAGCGGTGAATTACAGCGCCAGCTGATCGACGAGTTGCTTAAAAAAGGCGAAGAGATTTAAGGTCAACTAACGTCGGCATGGCTTGCGCTTGCGCCACGGGAGCTCTACATCTTTAGGTCAGAGTTTTCGGAGCATCCTGCATGCCAATGCAAGCCCACGAGATTGAGGAACTGATCAAAAAGACGTTCCCAGACGCAAAGGTCACAATCACCGATCTGGCCGGTGACGGAAACCATTATGCGGCCGAGGTAATTGATGAGGCGTTTCGTGGCATGAACCGGGTGCAACAGCAACGTGCGGTCTATGCGGCACTCAAAGGTAAAATGGATGGCCCGAGCGGTGAATTGCACGCGCTGGCCCTCACAACCAAGGCGCCGGACTAGAATGGATTGGATATTCTTTTTCATCGTAATGGCCATCGTCGCGATCATCGCAGCGCTAGCGATACTTGGTCAGAGGAGCAAGCCTGGCAAACGCGGCAGCGACCCAGGAACAGGCCATCACATTCTTCACTCGGATTACCAATCGGGCGTCGGCGGTGGCAATGTGAAAACATGGAAAGTGCCACGCTCTCCAAAAGAATACGCAAAATTCTTTGTACCAAAGGCGAAATGAAATGACAGAAGTTCAAGCTGACGCACAAACGGTGATTGATGAAACCGTCAAATCAAATGATGTCGTTTTGTTCATGAAGGGCACACGCAACATGCCGCAGTGCGGATTTTCCAATCGCGTCGCGGGCGTGCTAAACTACATGAGCGTCGAATACACTGACATCAATGTTCTTGCTGATGACGCTATTCGTCAGGGTATCAAAGACTACTCCGACTGGCCCACGATCCCTCAGCTATATGTGAAGGGGGAGTTTGTCGGCGGTTGCGACATTATCACGGAAATGGTGTTGTCCTGCGAACTTGATAAGCTGTTCTCTGACAACGAAGTAAGCTTCGATCAGGATGCTGCGGACAAAATTCGTAAGGCCAATAACTGAGCCCAGAGACTCATTTATGTTCAACAACGTAAGGGTTCAAACCAACCATACGCCGTAAAACGCGTCGGGCCCACTTGTCGCGCACCACGTTCATAAGCCAGACGTGAAACCGACTGTCGCATGCATTTCCAATCGCCAAGCGCGCTTCGTTCAATAGTTTCGGTCGAATCTCACTATAGCTTTCATAATCAACCGACGCTTCGTTTTCGGGTTTCCGCAGATGAACAAAATACTCGAAACCATTGGTTTTACTGATCGATAGAATTTCGAAATCTAAAAGCCCCATATGAATGAGATCACTCACTAAAAGGTGGAAAGTCTCAGGACATGTGACACTGCAATGGGTGTCGATATAATCCTTAGGAGGATCGACATACTGTCGGTAGATTGAAGGAAGATTATGCCCGAAGGTGAAACGATCAAGTTTCGCACTGCCGAGCGCAAAACCAGGCCGTCCAGATCCATCCTTTCCACGATACAGGGCGGTGTTCAGGTTGGCGTCAAGTAAAGTTACCTGTGCCGGCATCTGACGATCCTCATGGAAAGCATCAATCCAGTCAGCAAGCCGAGTAGGAAAGCGAAAATGATCGAAACAGGCGCGATAGTCCGGGATCGCCATCGACAAAACCCCGCCTGGTCGTAAAACATGCAAGCACCCCTGCAAAAACCTTACCGGGTTCGGCAGATGTTCGAAGTTATGAGATGAAACGATGTAGTCGTATCCGCCTAGGTTTGGATCATGCGCAAGTAGATCATCAAGTCTTGAGGCATCTCCAAGGAAATCAACTTTTTCGATCGCAGCGATGTGCTCGTTCGGAATATTAGGATCTTCCTTGGCTTTCGACACCAAAGTTTCTGCATCGAAAACATCTACAGTACGACAGTTAAACCCGCCAGATTTAGGCGTCAAAGGCTTAAAAAAAGGAGCAATTTCAATTCCCAGTGCCTTGCGAGACACGAACCGAAGAAGTTCATCTTCTCTACGCATACTTAAATCCACCCCGTTATGCGCTATAAGTCTGTGGATTTCTCTAAGTGCAGTCAGGTCACGAATGCAAGCAAAGCCAAGACGCATCATCGGTTTGCTAATGAAACTTGGTATTCAGTAGACATGAAGCAAAAGAACCAAAGAGGCCGACTATGTCCTTTTCAAAACAACTTTCAAAACTCACAGTTTTAAAAAAGGATAACCCCCAAAACATCGCGTTACAGGTCTTCGATCCTGCCTATTTTGAGACGCTGGATAAGGCGTCGCAGACCCGCTTGATGGCGTGTATAAACTCCGGCCTAGAAAATCCGGACAGTGAAATGGGCTGCTATGCCTGCCAACCAGATGATTATGATCAGTTTCGTCCTTTTTTTGCCAAAGCACTAGCCGCGCATCACAAGGTTGACGAAGACGCACGACATGTAAACGACTGGTCACTCGCAGATATCGAGGACCTTCCGAACGGCGGCGTGCTCGATCTCGCGGCGCTCGGCCTCCCCCCTTTGTCGATGCGGGTGCGTGTCGGTCGTAACCTATCAGATTTCCCGCTGCCGGGTTCAATGACACGCGAGGATCGCGTAGCGCTTGAAAGCAAAATGATGCAGGCTTTTGAGAAACTCATTTCCGACCCGAGCTACGGCGGCGGCTATTACTCTCTTACACCCGGCAACCCGAACGAAGTTAACAGAAAGACTTACCAAGATCTGGTCGATGCGCACATCATGTTCAAAGACATGAGCAACGACCGCTATCTGCTTGCCGCAGGGATCGCCGCCGATTGGCCATATGGCAGAGGCTGTTATGTCTCCGAGGATCGCAGTTTCATCATCTGGGTCGGAGAGGAGGACCATCTGCGTATCATGTGCATGAAAACGGGCACCGTTCTCAATACGGTATTCGATCGGTTAAAAAACGCACTCGACGTGGTCTCTGGTATCGAGGGGCTATCCTTTGCCATCTCAAGGACCTATGGCGTTGTAACCTCTTGCCCGACTAACCTCGGCACCGGCATGCGGGCCTCTGTGCATATCCAGCTGCCTAATCTCACGGCGGATGGAACAGATAAACGCGCCAAAGCAATCGCCAAACCTCTGGGCCTTTCTGTTCGGGGAACTGGTGGTGAGCATACGCCGATAGGCGCGGACGGCACTGTCGACATCTCCCCATCAGCGCGGTTTTGCATCACCGAAGCGGAGATTATCGCCGCGCTTTACAAAGGTCTCGCCCAGCTCAAAGCAGCGGAAGACGACGCAGACTCTTAGACGTTCAACAGTCTCACAGCGTCAGATATCCAGCGTGTTGTCCTTTTCCCACTGGCTGAAATGTGCGGTGAAGGAGTTCCATTCGGCTGTTTTCAGCTTGATAAAGGCTGCCGAGAATTCTTCGCCTAAAGCAGATTTCAAGAGCTTGTCTCGGTCAAACAACCGGATCGCGTCGAGCATGTTGAGCGGCAGCCTGGGTGCGCCTCGTACCTTGTGACCCTCGGCGTACATGTCAATCTCATAGCGTTTACCCGGATCGGCTTTCGTGCGGATACCGTCCAAGCCCGCGGCAATAATCACCGCCTGCAACAGATAAGGGTTTGCCGCCCCATCGGCCAGACGCAGCTCAAACCGGCCAGGACCAGGC
>JBCDDS010000048.1:0-24109 GCA_039180185.1 Pseudomonadota bacterium
CAAACACAACAAGTTCTATGATGAATATCTTGCTGTAATGGATATGCCGGCGGAGTTTTATCTCTCAACAGTAGAGCGCATCTTTAAAGCTGGTGAAATCGCAAAGAACGAATTTATGGTGGCCGGGCACATGGTCGACATCGGTGCGATCACCAGTGTTGCGGTGAAGACGGTCGAAGGCGGCAAGGATGATATATCCGCTCCTGGCCAATGTGTTGCGGCGCTCGACCTTTTGACCGGTCTACCTGACAGCAAAAAAGCGAGCTATGTCGAGCCAGATGCCGGTCACTATGGTATTTTCGCCGGCAAGTCATGGCGCGACAAAATACGACCTCTGGTTTTAGATTTCATCGACGCGAATTCCGAAGCACCGGCCAAACGCAACCGCACTGCATCCAAGAAACGCAAACGCAAGATTGCCGCGGAATAAGTTTGGGTCCCTTACGCGCTGATTTTGGTGTGTAGCATCAGAGGCATGTTCATCCACGATCGCAGTGCAGCACTCACCGCATCAGACGCCTCGAGCGTCGGAAAATGCCCCGCGTTTTGAATTAACGCCAACTGCGCATTCGGAATGATCCCCGCCATAAACTCATGACGTTTCACCGGCATCAGAGTGTCATGCACGCCGCACATGACCAGCGCGGGAACTTTGCATTTGCGTAAAATCACTTGATAGTCGCACCGACGTTGCAACGCGCGGATCTGTTGAATGATTGTACTGGTACCGACGTTTTCCGCCATTTTCGCCACCAGATTCAAAATACTAGCGCGCGACTCGGTCGGCGCCAGATGTTCCGCACGTATCAACTCACTGGCCGCTATTTCCAACAGCCCTGTCTTGAGCTTGATGATCAGCGGCTCATAGTCCGCTGCTGACTGCGGCGTTTCTGCCAGCGACGTCGTATCCATCAAAGCGATACGGCTGACCCGTTCCGGTGCGCGTCGCAAGAGCTCCATCGCGACAATGCCCCCCATACCGTGGCCTGCCACGGCGAAGCACTTTGGCAATTGTTTAAGCAGACCGGACGCGATTTCCTCTATCGTCTCACCAGATGAAATCGGCGCGAACATGACGCTGGTCTCGGTGCTGAAGGTTGAAATCTGCGGGCCAAAGAGCCGCGCATCACTCATGATGCCCGGCAAAAAAACCAGGGGTTCCGACATAGTGTTGGGTCCTTACTGCTCTCAATACCAACTATTATTTTTTCAAAGAGCGTGCCACAAAACTGCGAAAAAGCAATCTAAACAACGCTGAAGGCTGATTTTGGATAAACTACGCGCAGCAGAGACACACTTGGCCCCAGAAAAACAGGATTAGGCACCGCTTTACGGATTAAATTCTCCTGCGCCTTTCCCGAAACAGACACCCTGCGCTGATGCTGTCTACGATTGGATTGATACCATCGTATCACTTATCTAGAGCGCGAAATGACTTCGGCCAGCTCTTTCTCAATTTTTCTTAGACATCCTTCATTTGAAAACCGATGATCTGCACCTTTTACCAAGCAAAGTTCTATGTCTTCGCCTTCAACGTGCTGCAAAAGCCGCGTGGCCACCGACATATCGACATCTTGATCGGCGGTCCCTTGGAGCATCCTCACAGGTACCTTCAAATTAAGCGGTGAGCGCAAAACCAGGTTTTCGCGCCCATCCTCAATCAGCTTGCGCGTGATCGCGTATGGTTCGTCATAGTCGCTCGGCAATCTAATCTGACCTTCCGCCAAAAGGGTTGCGCGCTGCGCATCATCAAAGCCAGCCCACATGGAGTCCTCAGTGAAATCTGGGGCTGCGGCGATTGTGACGAGACCGGCCACGCGTCCCGAGATTGCCGTAGCGCACAAAAGTGCGATCCACCCCCCCATGCTGGAACCGACCAAAACCTGAGGCCCTGCAGTGAGTCGCTCAATCGCAGTACGCGCATCCTCCGCCCAATCACTTATGCAGCCATCGGAGAATTCCTCAGAGCTTTGGCCATGTCCAGAATAGTCAAACCGCAGAAATGCCTGTCCTGACTTTTCGGCCCATTCTTCCAAGTGTACCGCTTTTGTACCCGTCATGTCAGACATGAAGCCGCCCAGAAAGACGACGCCTGGCGCACGACCATCGGTTTTAACGTAAGCTATTCGACGCCCGGATGGCGCATCCAGGTAGGAGACCTTGCCCATACTTCCCTCGCCTTGTTCTACAAGCTTAGAGTTGGACAAAATCGCAAGTGACTGCAACCCGCTGGATCAAAAGCGGAGTGCAATCGCGGCTCTTGCTATCAGGCGATCGAGCCGAGCGTTTGCTCTAAATTCGAAAGGCTAACTGCCTTTCCCTCTTCGACACCACCCGCAGGTTCCTGGTGTGAACCAGCAACCTGCGCATCTGCGTCTTCCCCAAGTGCAAACTTTTCGCTATCGCGTATTGCTTTTGACGCCCCTTCAAACTCACCCATTTTACTACCTTAAACCAAACTAATCTCGAGAGCAGAAAAGCTCCCTTCACCACGATAACAGATCACAGAGAAATTAATAATCTCTTTTTGTGTCTAAATGTTTCCAAAAATTGCGCAGCGAAATACCAGTTTCGAATTTTAGTAAATTTACCACGACTCTGCATTTCTGACCTGTCGGACACATCACATCTAAATCTCTGAGTTCTACTTGACTTGTATGCAGACCGGGTTCACACAGCGCGTACAACTTGCAACCGGGCGTTCGGTAGGCGCCAAACTGACGAGGAGAGCCGTTATGGCACAAATCTCTCTGACATTTCCCGATGGCAATTCGCGGCATTTTCCGGCTGGCATTACGCCTTCTGAGGTCGCAGCGAGTATATCCAACTCCTTGGCAAAGAAGGCAATTTCAGCCTATGTCGATGACCAGCATTGGGATCTGCAATGGCCTATCCAACAAGATGCAAGGATCGCCATTAATACTATGAAAGACGAGGTCGCAGCCAATGAATTGGCCCGCCACGATCTGGCACATATCATGGCGCGCGCAGTACAAGAGATTTGGCCGGATACGAAAGTCACAATCGGCCCAGTGATCGAAAACGGCTGGTATTATGACTTTGATCGCGCAGAGCCTTTTACACCCGAAGATCTTGGTGCGATCGAGAAAAAGATGAAGGAAATCATCAATCTGCGCGACCCAGTTCGTACAGAAATTTGGCCGCGTGAAAAAGCGATTGCGCATTACGAGGCGGGTAATGAGCCTTACAAAGTCGAACTGATAGAAGCGATCCCCGGAACTGAACCGTTGCGCATGTATTGGCATGGGGATTGGCAGGACCTGTGCCGTGGACCGCATCTTCAACATACTGGGCAGGTTCCGGCCGATGCGTTTAAGCTTATGTCCGTCGCAGGTGCCTACTGGCGTGGAGACAGCGACCGCGCCATGTTACAGCGGATTTACGGTGTGGCGTTCACCGGCAAAGAGAAGCTCAAGGCGCATTTGACCATGCTGGAAGAGGCTGCCAAACGCGACCACCGCAAGCTTGGGCGCGAAATGAACTTGTTCCATTTTGAGGAGCACGCCCCCGGCTCTGTATTTTGGCACCCCAATGGCTGGCACGTCTTCCAGAACCTTATCGCCTATATGCGTCGCCGCCAGGACGCCGTCGGCTATGTCGAGGTGAACACCCCCGACATCATGGACCGCGCTCTGTGGGAAACCTCAGGCCACTGGTTCAACTACATGGACAACATGTTCCTCGCGAAAACCCATGACGAACGGGATTATGCGCTCAAGCCGATGAACTGCCCTGGTCATATGATGATCTACAATCATACCCTGCGCAGTTACCGCGACTTACCGATGAAAATTTCGGAGTTTGGCAAGGTGCATCGCTACGAGCCATCCGGCGCGCTGCACGGGTTGCTGCGGGTACGCAGTTTTACCCAGGACGATGCACACATCTACTGTACGCCCGACCAGCTGCAGGAGGAGTGTGCCAAGGTCAACAAATTGATCCTGTCAATCTACAGAGACTTCGGCTTTGAAGATGTGCATGTCAAACTGTCGACTCGGCCTGAGAACCGCATCGGCAGTGACGAAAGCTGGGACCTGTCCGAGAGCGCGTTGCAAACTACGCTTGAGCAGGCTGGAATGAGCTACGCGATCTTTGAGGGCGAAGGCGCGTTTTACGGACCAAAACTTGAATACGTGCTGCGGGATGCCATCGGACGCGACTGGCAGTGCGGCACCCTGCAGGTGGATTACAACTTGCCGGAACGCTTCGGGTCCACCTATGTAACAGCGGCGGGCGACAAAGAGGCCCCGGTCATGCTGCACCGAGCTTTGTTTGGATCGCTGGAAAGGTTCACCGGTATCCTCATCGAAAACTGGGAGGGCAAGCTGCCCTTCTGGCTCGCCCCGCGACAAGTGGTCGTAGCCTCAATAATCTCGGAAGCAAATGACTATGCGCAAAAGGTGACAGACTTGCTGCGCGCAGCAGGTATCCGGGTTGAGGCAGACCTGCGCAATGAAAAGATCAACTATAAGGTTCGCGAGCATTCGGTTAGCAAAGTACCGGTGATACTTGCGTGCGGAATGCGCGAGCTCGAGGGAGAGACCGTTTCCATGCGTCGCCTTGGCTCCAAGCAATCGAGCGTGGTCTCACTCAACGATGTAACCGCTACTCTGTCTGATGAGGCGCTTGCCCCCGATATGCGCTAAAAGTGCGCTTTGGGCTCATCAGGTTTACCCGCCGCGACAGCAAGCAAGCCACCCAAAGCTGTAAATCCGATTGGAAACAGGGTGAAAATCCCTGTTCCAAATGCATAAGCCATCATTCCCGCGGACAGAAGCATGAGAACCCCGCCCCACAAAGCGCGAGCACGCGCCATTGCCCCGCCTGCAATTGCGAGAAGCGGCGACAAGAAACTGACTGCGCGGATCAGGCCAACGCGATCAACTTGCTCAGCAATGCCTTCTAACTCACCATATTCATTGATAACTTCGGTATAGCCGTAGCTGAAAAAACCAACGACCAACGCTAAAAGCCCACCGATAATCCCTAAAACGAGGGCTGCGTTACGCATAACGATACTCCATCTGCTCTGGTTGTCTTATAAACAGGTCGGCTGTTCTAGCCAAGCAAAGCGGCCTGCACATCCCTGGTCCAACCAAGATAAAACGTACCATCTTTCTCAATCAGCGGGCGTTTCATCAGTGTCGGATAATCCGCCAAGAGATCTAGGGGGAGCCGCCCACGCTCTTCCTCACTCAATCCACGCCAGGTTGTAGAACGTGTGTTAAGAATGGCATCACCCAGAACGGCATATGCAGACTTTAATGTCGCAGCTGGGACACCGTCCTCCCGCACGTCAATGAACTCAACGCCTTCCAGTAATTTCAATGCCTTACGGCACGTGTCGCAAGTCTTCAGACCATAAAGGATCATTTCAATTACCCCTCTTGATGCGCTATTTCACGCCGCGCTAAAGTCAACAAATTGTGTGCGGCTTGCCTTTTTTGGAGATCGCACAATCTATTTGGTTGAGCTCTAGGATTATCTTCAACCAGCCTCAAGGCGATTGTGATGGATGACGAAAATCCTGCTTGGAAAGGACCGGCATTGCCGGAGAATTTAAGTTTAGAAGGAGAAGCGGCATGCCGACAGGCACCGTGAAATGGTTCAATACCGCAAAGGGCTACGGGTTTATCGCCCCAGATGAAGGCGGAAAGGACGTTTTTGTTCACATCAGTCAGGTTGAGCGTTCGGGCCTGAAAGGTCTGACAGACAACCAAAAAGTCAGCTACGAGCTGGAGGATGGCCGTGACGGCCGTCAGATGGCGGGCGATATCTCAGTACTCTGATCGCCTTAGATTCGAAGGTATTCAACCAGTTCGCACCGAGGATCTGCGTTGCGTAGTTCCAGACGCGCGCCGACACGCCAATCGTTCGCGTTAACTTTTGGAAACCAAGTGTCAGCGCCTTCCACGTTTAGCGAAACTTCGGTCACCAGCAACCGGTCTGCCAAAGACAACATTTCCATATAAATCGCGGCGCCGCCGATACCGTAAACGCGTGCATGCCCAGCCTCGTGCGCTAGCGCAATCGCTTCCTTGACGGAACGGCACACATGTTCCGCGCCTTCAGGTTGACCAGATGAGACAACAATATTGAGCCGGTTTTTCAGCGGACGATAAGGCAAGCTTCCCCAGGTTCTGCGACCCATAATGATCGCGCCACCGGTCGTCTCACGTTGAAAGAACGCCAAATCCTCTGGTGCACGCCACGGGATGTCCCCGTCCTTGCCTATTGCGCCATTGCGATCACGGGCCACGACAAGCGACAGCATCAAACAGCCACCGGAGCGGAAATATGCGGATCGGGCGCATAGTCAGTGATCGCGAAGTCCTCGAACTTGAAGTCAAAGATCGACTCAACTGGACGCGAAATCTCTAATTTCGGAAGTGGTTTGGGCGCGCGGGAGAGTTGTAAATTCACCTGTTCCAAATGGTTTTTGTAGATATGCGCGTCGCCCATGCTGTGCACAAATGTGCCTGGCTCATACCCCGTAACATGAGCAAGCATGCACAAGAGCAAAGCATAAGAAGCAATGTTGAAAGGCACACCAAGAAACATATCGGCCGAACGCTGATAGAGCTGCAAGTGCAACTTGCCATTTAGCACCCGTACCTGCCAGAGCGTGTGGCATGGCGGTAGCGCCATATCCGGGACATCTGCTGGATTCCAAGCAGATACGATCAGACGACGACTATCCGGAGTATTTCGAATGGCAGTAACCAGATCTGCTATCTGGTCAATTTCGCGTTTTCGATAGAGTTTTGGGTCTTTGGATGGTTCGAGTGCCGGAAAATGACGCCACTGATGACCATAAACCGGCCCGAGATCCCCATTTTCATCTGCCCATTCATCCCAGATCGAAACACCGTTTTCTTTGAGATAGGCAATGTTGGTGTCCCCAGACAGAAACCACAAAAGCTCGTAAATGATCGAGCGGAGGTGCAGTTTTTTAGTTGTCACCAGTGGAAAACCGTCAGCCAATTCATAACGCGATTGCAAACCGAAGGCAGAAATCGTGCCTGTGCCGGTCCGATCAGAAGACTCCTGACCGGTTTCTAGAACATAGCGCAGTGCATCGTGATACTGCTTCATTGTCCTGCACTATCCTTTATGTTTGCCGTCGTTTGAGGCGATTCACTTTCCACTTTATATTGCGGCTGTCTGCAACAAAACATCAATATCGAGTGGTTTTCACAGACATGACCAACGCATTGGAACCGAACTTCGTCAAAACACGTAAATTTACTGTCAGCCACGGTGGCTCGGCTGGACAGATCAACGCTTTCGGCTAAGTTTTAGACGTTAGCGCTCACCGGGGAGAAAAGTATGGGCTTGCGTTATTTACACACCATGATCCGCGTCAAAGACCTTGAGAAATCAATGGCATTTTATGAGTTGCTGGGACTGAAGGAAACGCGGCGTTGGGACAATGAAGGTGGGAGATTTACCCTGGTTTTCATGGCGCCGGATGGACAGGAGGACTGCCCGGTGGAACTTACATACAACTGGGATGGCGACGATGAATTGCCGTCAGACAGCCGGCACTTTGGGCACTTGGCCTACAGTGTTGATAATATTTATGAAACCTGCGCTCACCTTCAGAACAATGGCATCACCATCAACCGCCCGCCGCGCGATGGGCGCATGGCGTTTGTGCGCAGCCCAGACAATATTTCGGTCGAGCTGCTGCAATCTGGTGACGCTTTGAAACCTGCGGAGCCCTGGACCAGTATGGACAACGTTGGTCATTGGTAGATTGGCGCGCATGTCTCCTTGCCCTTGGTTTGGGTGTCTTTGCAGACGGTACGTCTGCTTCTGAATGCCGACTTGCCTTGGTGTTGGCGCTTGATGTGTCGTCTTCTGTTGATGCGAAGGAGTACGATCTGCAGCGTGTGGGACTCGCCGCCGCGTTGGATTCAGAAGACGTGCGGCATGCGATTCTGGCCGGTGGACCCGGCTACGTGGCCCTTTCGGTTTTCGAATGGTCCGGTTTTCGCCAGCACGACTTGAAGCTCGACTGGTCGATTCTCGATAGTCAGTCCGCAATTACGGATGCGGCGGCTGTGTTAGCCAAAATGCAGCGCGGCCACGATGAGTTTCCAACGTCGATGGGTGCTGCGATGGCCTATGGCCTTGCGCTTTTGCAAAAAGGTCCACAATGCCGCCGTCGCGTAATCGATGTCTCAGGCGACGGAGTGAACAATTATCGTTACGGGCCTCGTGCGGCTTATCGCCATTTCCCGTTTCAGGAGGTCACTGTCAATGGGTTGGTCATCTTGGGAGACGATCCAGAAGTCCTACCCTACTATCGTACAAACGTCATGCATGGTCAGGACGCGTTTTTAATGACCGCTAATGGGTTTGATCAGTTTCAAGACGCCATGACCCGCAAACTCTATCGCGAGATTAGCAACTTTTTGATCGGTGGTGATCCTTCGAATGGTCAGAAAGGATGAGGGCATTGCGTGCTTGGCTCATCAGCATGCTGATTTTCACGGCCGGACATGTTCAGGCACAATGCCGCCAGGCACTGGCGCTAGGCCTGGATGTCTCAGGTTCTGTTGATGTGCAAGAGTATCGGTTGCAGCTCGATGGTCTCGCCGCGGCCTTGTCGGACCCGGAAGTGCAAGCCGCGTTTTTCGCTATCGACGGGTTGCCAGTCAGGTTGATGGTCTATGAGTGGAGCGGCATGTGGGATCAATCGATCATTGTGCCTTGGACCAACATCACAGGGCCCGATCAATTGTTGACCGTTGCCAGTACTTTACAACGGGACCGGAAACGGAGGGCAAAAGACGGCTCCACCGCAATTGCCGCTGCCATGCGGTTTGGCGCGGCAGAGCTGATGGCACAGGCAGATTGCTGGCAGAAGACGCTGGACATCTCCGGTGACGGTCCCGCGAATTTCGGAGAGCATCCCAAAGCTGTGCGCTCAGAAGACATCGGTTTTATTACCATAAACGGCTTGGTGGTGCTGCCCCATGGACGAGCCAACACCACCAAAAATCTGACTAATGTCAAAACACTCGAGACGTACTATCGGAGCTTCGTGCTGCGAGGCCCAGGAGCTTTTATAGAGCCAGCGAGCGCCTATTCCGATTTTTCCCGAGCGATGCGTCAAAAACTGATCAAAGAGCTGCAATTGCCCAATCTTTCTGATTTGGGCAACATGCACAGGTCTCAATAGGCAGTTTCAATATATGTAGCGGATTTGATCCGTCCAATATCGCTCGACACGGCGCAAAAGCGAAGTGATCTGATCAATCCCATCATGGTTCACGACAGCCTTGCTTTGCAGGCCTTCGGCATGACGTTCAAAAAGAGCCTCAACGATATCACGGATTTTTCGACCTTTTTCGGTCAGGCGCACGCGCACCGAACGACGGTCAATCTCACAACGCTGATGGTGCATGTAATCCATCTCCACCAGCTTCTTGAGATTGTAACTTACATTGCTGCCCTGATAGTAGCCGCGGGATTTCAATTCGCCCGCGGTTACCTCATTGTCACCGACATTGAACAGCAACAACGCCTGCACCGCATTAATTTCGATCACGCCTACTCGTTCAAATTCATCTTTGATTACATCCAGCAACAGTCGGTGAAGTCGCTCGACCAAAGCCAAGGCGTCAAGATAACCCGTCATAAAGCCGTCGACCTTGATCGGCTGGGGCATCTGTGATTGAAAACTCATTATCTGTCTCCGTGAGATCCTGCTCACGGGTGGTTATGACGGAAAATACCCAACAAGATGTTAAATCAGACCAATAGCATCTAAAATGCAAGATAGTTTAGATTGCGCTATCTAAGCATTGAATTTTCATAGTTTTTTCGGATTTCATTAATCAATCCGGCAATGTATTCAGGCGCCTTTTTTTGACCGCTGACCCATTCATAGAGATCCTGATCATTCTCTTCCAATAGTGCCTCATAGGTCGCAAGCTCTGGGTCAGATAAGTCTGGCATGCGTCTTTCGGCAAAACTCATCAGGAGCAGGTCCATTTCCTTTATGCCCCGCCGCATAGAGCGCATGCGCAATCTTTTGAGCTTTATCTCTCGTGCTTCAGGCACCGAATTCCTCGGTCAATGTACTGCGCAGCGTGCGTTCGAGGCGGTTCATCCTATCAGATGCGCTGGCAATCTGTGCCTGCAAATCCCGCAGCTCGGCGAGGACATCGACGAGATTGGACTGCTCGGGCATGCGTGCTGTGGGCGTGTCCCCATGATCGCTTTCACCGCTAAGCAGCCAAGGCAGCGACACATTCAACAGCCCAGCCAGCATCGAGAGCCGATTTGCACGAGGTTCGCTAAGGTCGTTTTCCCAAGACTGAAGGGTCTTCAACTTTACGCCCAGTCTGTGCGCCAGATCTTCCTGGTTCATACCAGCCGCTTCTCGAGCGCCAGTAAGTCTGTCACCGAAAGTCGTAACGTCGGGGTCAAACCAGTCCAATTCTCTTTGTGCCGTCATGTGCTGCCTTTCCGGACGCCTCTGTCCTGATTTTCGCTTCTTGAACCCACCCGCGCCTTTGCTTACGAGATTGCTGCAACCAATTCCACAGGAGGTGCGACATGAATCCGCTGTCCGCGACACTTTCACGCGTAAAACCTTCACCAACCATGGCGATTTCGGCCCTCGCCATGGAAAAGAAGGCAGCGGGCGAGGATGTCATTAGTCTGAGCGCTGGCGAGCCGGATTTTGACACGCCTGAGAATATTCGCGCCGCTGGAATAGCTGCGATCAATGCTGGGAAAACGCGCTACACGGCGCCCGACGGCATCCCGGAACTGAAGCGAGCCGTGTGCGATAAGTTTTTGCGCGACAACGACCTGACCTATGCGCCATCGCATGTCAGTATCGGCTCTGGCGGCAAGCAGATTCTCTATAACGCGTTGATGGCGACCCTGAACCCAGGTGATGAGGTGGTCATTCCGGCCCCCTACTGGGTCAGCTATCCCGATATGGTGCTTTTGGCAGGCGGCACACCGGTCATCGTCGAGGCGGGCATTGAGACCGCGTTCAAATTGCAACCTGACGCACTGGAGGCGGCGATCACGCCAAACACTCGCTGGTTCATCTTCAATTCGCCCTCAAACCCAACCGGCGCGGGGTACAGCTGGGATGAGCTCAAGGCGCTGACCGACGTCCTGATGCGCCATCCGCATGTTTGGGTGATGACCGACGATATGTACGAGCATCTGGCCTATGATGACTTCAAGTTCTGCACGCCTGCGCAAGTGGAACCGGAGCTCTATGACCGCACCCTGACCTGCAATGGTGTCTCAAAAGCTTACGCTATGACCGGCTGGCGCATTGGGTATGCGGCAGGTCCCGAAGTGCTAATCGGCGGCATGCGCAAGATACAGTCGCAATCGACGTCTAACCCCTGCTCAGTAAGTCAGTGGGCCGCGATTGAAGCGTTGAACGGCACGCAGGACTTCATCCCCAAGCACAATGAGATGTTCGTGCGCAGACGCAATCTTGTCGTCGAGGCGTTGAACGCCATAGACGGCATCAGCTGCCCTGTCCCGGACGGGGCGTTCTATGTCTATCCGTCAATCGCAGGGCTGATCGGAAAAACCTCTGCGGGTGGCGCAAAAATTGACAGCGACGAGGCGTTTGTGACCGCGCTTTTGGCAGAGACCGGCGTAGCTGCGGTGTTCGGCGCTGCCTTTGGGCTTTCACCCAATTTCCGCGTCAGTTACGCCACTTCTGATGAGGCACTAAAGGAAGCATGTGGGCGAATTTCCAAGTTCTGTGCCGAAATGACATGAGCGCCAACCGCATCACTGCCAATCTACCGAGCCGAGATTTCGCCGTAACGGAAGACTTCTACGGCAGTCTCGGATTCGCGACCGCCTTCAAGGGCGACAACTGGATGATACTCATTCGCGACAGCCTAGAGGTTGAGTTTTTCCCGCATCCGGAGCTTGATCCGAAATCAAGTTGGTTCTCTGCCTGTATGCGGCTGGACGATATCGACAAGATGTATCAAGAATGGGTGGACTTGGGCATTCCGACCGAGGGCACTACTCTGCCCCGGCTGGGCGCACCAGTAAAGTTTGATGGTGCACCGCGTATGTTTTTCTTACATGACCCCGACGGATCGCTTTGGCGCATTCTGGACAACGGAGACACGGATTGACCGCTGACTTACCAGACTACTACTTCCGGGTGCGGGAAAACGGAGCCTTTGTGTTCCGCGTAGATACGGAAAATCGCCAAAGACGGATCGAAATGGATCAGATTGCGGTAATCAATATTCGCAACGGTCAAATCAAGCCGCATGGCGATCGGGAACTCTCTGACGAGGACATGCGCGTGATCCGGGAGTGGATCACGGAGCGCGAGGCGCTTTTGTCCCGCCGCGATATCGATGACATCCACCGCGCGGTCGACTACCTGAACACCACAACCCACTGGGCGCAGTCGCGGGCCACAGACGAGCAACTCGAAGACGTCACCGACGCGTTGCTGCTCGCAATGCATGATCTACGCTCTGTGCTGGTGCGCAAAAAGGCGGATCGTCTGCTGGCCGACGATAAGTCTTCAAAGTGACCGACCGCTTAGTTGTCTTGCTCTAAGTCTTTGCGCAACTCCGTTTTGAGCACTTTTCCATAGTTGTTTTTCGGAAGGGTGTCCCGTGCGAAATAGGCGCGCGGGCGCTTGTACCGCGCGATGTGGCTCAAGCAATGCGCATCAAGTGCACAGGGATCAAAGCCGGAGGATGTGGGAACGATAAATGCCACGACCTCCTCACCCCATTCTTCTGAGTTGCGCCCGACGACTGCGGCTTCTTCGACACTTGGATGCTCGAGCAGCGCCTCCTCCACCTCGCGGGGATAGATGTTGCTGCCACCAGATATAATCATGTCTTTGGCGCGATCTTTCAATGTAAGGTAGCCCTCGGTATCAAGCTCTCCAATATCCCCGGTGCGCAGCCAGCCGTTTTGAATAGCATTTTCTGTAGCTGCAGGATTGCGCCAGTACCCCGGCATGACCAAGTCGCCACGCACCATTACCTCACCGTTTCGATCGACGCGCAGGTCCACACCTTCTTGCGCAAGACCCACAGACCCAAGCCGCGCGCGCCAATTAGGGTGGCTGCGGTCAATGATGTCGCTTCGCGAAAGCGCTGTGATTGCCATCGGGGCTTCTCCTTGGCCGTAGATCTGAACGAATAAAGGGCCGAATTGATCAACGGCCTCTATAACATCGGTCATGTACATCGGGCCACCACCGTAGATGATCGACCGCAACCCATTGCCAGCGGCGCCTGTTTCTCGCGCATGGGCGGTCAGGCGTTTGACCATTGTTGGGGCTGCAAAACACTGCGCGCGGCCGAAATGCGCAGCTAGTTCCAAAAGCTCCGCCGTATCGAAGCCAACGGAACGAGGTACCACATGCCGCGCGCCTCGGAGCACATGCACCAAAGCATAAAGCCCAGCCCCGTGGCTCATAGGCGCGGCATAGATTGTACTGTCTTCCGGGCCGACATCATCGACAGAAGACAGGTAGCTCTGCGACATGACCGTCAGCATGCGATACGTGATCATCACGCCTTTGGGCCGTCCAGTTGTCCCAGAGGTGTAAAACAACCAAGCCA
Organism: Pseudomonadota bacterium; assembly: GCA_039180185.1. GTDB lineage: Bacteria > Pseudomonadota > Alphaproteobacteria > Rhodobacterales > Rhodobacteraceae > Roseovarius. The sequence goes on from JBCDDS010000048.1 coordinate 13,629, forward strand.
GATCATCAGTATCACGCTCAACTATCTCGATCTCTGAACTCGAAATGTCTTCCGGCTCAAACAATGGGAGTTTTCGCGTGCGTTCTGCGAGCGCCGTTTTCTGTCTGTCTTTTGTGACGCACAGCAACGCTCCAGCATTGCAGCAGATCCAAAGCGCTTCTTTGGCGTGAAGCCTTGCGTTCATTGGCACCGCAACTGCACCAGCGTACCAGCATCCCAAAAGAGCGATCAGATATTGGGGATGGTTGTCGAAGAACAACGCAACACGATCGCCTGTGTGTATACCCTTTTCCTTCAACCCTCCCGCAAACCGTGCCGCTGCAGAATGAAATCCGCCGTAGTCACACACCGCCTCTTTGCCATGAAACAACGCTGGTGCTTGCGGTCTGGCAGACGCCTGCTCGGCCAACCAATGCGCGATATTCATGCCCCGTCCTTTCGTTTCAAAAAGCGGCAAGCACCAAATTTATGCAGTAATGCAACATCCTGGTGGCATATTCCCCTCGTCATTCAGGAAAAAATACCCCAAATTAAAGGTTAATGGGCGCTTTTCTCATACCGGGCTTTAGCTTATAAGCGCCGCAAAATAACGAGGCGACCCAGTATTATGGAGATTGTCGTCATAGGTTCTTCGAGGAGATGGGATGCCCGATAACCCCCAACAAAAATCGCATAAAGCAGATGTGGCCTTCATCAAAGCGCTTGCAGAACTGTTGAACGAAAATGAGTTAACCGAGCTTGAGGTCAAACGCGAATACGGTGCAGACGACACGCTCAATGTGCGCGTTAGCCGCAAACAAAAGATCGTTGCGCAAGCCGTCGCTGCACCAGCCGTCGCAGCAGCCGCTCCTGCACCAGCAGTGGCACCAGTCGCAGCACCTGCAACTGCACCAGAAAGCGAAGCAGGTGAAGATCCCGCCGATCATCCAGGCGCGGTGACCTCTCCGATGGTCGGTACGATTTACATGCAAGCCGAGCCAGGTGCGCCTGCTTTTGTCAGCGTCGGGTCGCAAGTCGCGGAAGGGGATACTCTTCTGATTGTCGAGGCGATGAAAACCATGAACCACATCCCTGCCCCACGCGCAGGAACTGTTAAACGCATTTTGGTCGAGGATGGCGCAGCGGTCGAATATGGCGCGCCGCTCATGATCATCGAATAGGCGCGATGATGTTCAACAAAATTCTAGTGGCCAATCGCGGTGAAATCGCCCTTCGCGTGATCCGGGCCGCGCGAGAGATGGGCATAAGCTCCGTTGCAGTCCATTCCACCGCTGACGCGGATGCCATGCATGTGCGTATGGCCGACGAATCTGTCTGTATCGGTCCGCCAGCGGGTTCTGAAAGTTATTTGTCCATCCCAGCAATTATTGCCGCCTGTGAGGTCACCGGCGCGCAGGCCATTCACCCGGGCTATGGCTTTCTCTCCGAGAACGCCAACTTCGTGCAAATCGTCGAAGATCATGGGCTGAACTTTATCGGCCCTACGGCTGAGCATATTCGTATCATGGGAGACAAGATCACCGCCAAGGACACAATGAAAGAACTTGGTGTGCCTTGTGTGCCCGGCTCTGACGGCGGTGTCCCGGATCTCGCGACCGCCCGCGCGCTCGGCGAAGAGATGGGCTATCCGGTGATCGTTAAGGCAACCGCAGGCGGCGGTGGGCGCGGCATGAAGGTGGCGGAAACAGCGGCCGATATCGACATGGCCTTTCAAACTGCTCGGTCAGAGGCCAAGGCTGCTTTTGGCAATGACGAAGTCTATATTGAAAAATATCTGACCACGCCGCGCCACATTGAAATTCAGGTCTTTGGCGATGGTAAGGGTAAGGCAGTGCATCTGGGGGAGCGGGATTGTTCGCTACAAAGACGCCACCAGAAGGTTTTTGAAGAGGCACCCGGTCCGGCCATCAGCCCAGAAGAACGCGCCAAGATCGGCAAAATCTGCGCCGAAGCGGTGGCCAAGATCAACTATATCGGCGCAGGTACGATCGAGTTTCTCTATGAGAAGGGCGAGTTCTACTTCATTGAAATGAACACGCGGCTGCAGGTTGAACATCCTGTGACCGAGGCAATTTTCGGTGTCGACCTTGTTCGCGAACAAATTCGTGTGGCTGAGGGGCTGGAAATGTCTTTCACGCAAGAGGATCTTGAAATCAATGGTCACGCGATTGAAGTGCGCCTGAACGCGGAAAAACTGCCCGAGTTTGCGCCAAGGCCAGGGACAATCAGCCAGTTCCACGCACCGGGCGGGCTTGGCGTGCGGATGGATTCAGCCCTTTACGATGGCTATACGATCCCGCCTTACTACGACAGTCTGATCGCAAAATTGATCGTGCACGGTCGAGACCGACCCGAAGCTTTGGCCAGGTTAAATCGTGCGCTAGGTGAATTGATCATCGATGGCATCGAGACGACGGTGCCTCTCTTCCATGCGCTTTTGCAGGAAGAAGACATTCACAGCGGCGCTTACAACATTCATTGGCTCGAAAAGTGGTTAGAAACTAACCTCAACGACTAATTGGTCTAGAACGCGCGGCGCTTCGGCTTTGCCAATCCGGTAGCGTCATCATAACGTAAGATCCAACAGATGTTGCCCTCGAGAATCCGGGAAACCGTTGGCATGACTGAAACCCGCGAGATCATCTCGCCCGAAATGCTGCTACAGGCTTATGCCTCCGGCATATTTCCAATGGCGGAATCGCGCAACGACCCTGAACTCTTCTGGGTTGATCCTCAGCAACGAGGAGTTCTGCCGCTGGATGGATTTCATATCTCACGTTCCTTGGCGCGCAGAATCCGCAAAGGGGATTTCAAAGCAACACTGAACTACGACTTCGAAGGCGTGCTTGATGCCTGTGCCAACCGTGAGGACACTTGGATTAGCGACCAAATCCGTTCTCTTTATGTGTCTTTGTTTAAGATGGGACATGCCCATTCACTAGAGATTTGGGAAGAAGACACGTTGGCCGGCGGCGTTTATGGCGTCGCGCTCGGCGGTGCCTTCTTTGGCGAAAGCATGTTTTCCGAGCGCACCGATGGATCGAAACTCGCGCTTGCGCATCTCGTTTCGCACCTCAAACGCTGCAGCTTTGTACTTTTCGATACACAGTTTCTGACCTCGCACCTTGCAAGTCTTGGCGCGGTAGAGATCCCCCGAAAAATCTATCGAGCACTACTCGCAGAAGCGATCACGATTGAAGCAGACTTGACCTCGAAACCTTTGGTCCGAGCCGAAGCATAAGAATAGTCGCAGCCTAGCCTACAGTGCAGCGCAGTACCCAAATGTCGTAACGTGGATGTTCAAATGCATTCAGCGCAGGCGAGGACGCTATCATCCAGCCGGAGAAAATCGGCTTTTCATCCTCCAATTCGTGCACCGTCAAATAAGCAAATGCATCACCACTCTGATTACCGACTGGGAAGCGGCATTCGCCAAGTTCGATCCTCAAGTCCCCCAGAATTCTGGCGGAAGCGTTTTCAATCTCCAGATCGTCAGTTTCGCTGTTAATCCGATCTAGCCAGCGTAAGACTGCGCCACTTCCGCGTTCGGCCTTTTCCTGCGCCAAAACGGATTGCGACGCTCCCAATAGAGACCACATCGCAAATGCGCAGATCCACCTCATTGCTCTGTGTCTTCACCAGCAACGAATTTGCTCAAAAGTCCGATCAAACTGATTGAGCCTTGCGTGAACTCTATTTCGTCACCAGCAGCGAGGAAAAATGGAGAGCCCCCCGGAAGCACTTCCACGAAGTTGCCGCCAAGCAAACCTTCGGAACTCACAGCAAGCGCGCTGTCTTCTGGCACTTCGACATCCTCACGAATGCTAATCGTGGCCATCGCCCGGTAGGTCTCTGGGTCAAGTTCAAGCGCATTGACGCGTCCGATCTTGACACCGGCAAGGCGAACATCTGTACCCACATCTACGCCATCAGCACTTCTAAAGCTCGCAGTCAGCGAATATTCCGACTGACCCGTCGAAAAGCCTGTCACTTGTCCTGCGTAGAATAGAAAACCTGCAGCGATCGCGAGCACTACCCCTCCGACAGCCACTTCTGTCATGTTTTCACTTGCCATTGGATCCACCGCTCTTTGTTTTTCTGAGATCGATATGCCGCAGATACGCGGCTACGTCCAGAGGACAGCCAGCAGGCTGCCAACAACGAGCGAATTTTAAGACAGGACGTAAGAGGCGTTAGCTGGCGCTCGCCTCTTCTTTATTGGAGTCGGTATGTACCATCAGTGGCGCTTTGTCAGATGTGACAGCCTCAAGGTTGACGACCACTTCCTCGACACCGTCCATGCCTGGCAGGTCGAACATCGTATCAAGCAGTATGTCCTCAAGGATAGAGCGTAGACCACGTGCACCGGTCTTACGTTCAATCGCGCGTTTGGCGATTGCGCTCAACGCATCATCGGTAAAGCTCAGCTGCGCACTCTCGAGTTCGAAGAGGCGTTGATACTGTTTGACCAGAGCGTTTTTAGGCTGCGTCAGGATGGTCACGAGCGCGTCTTCGTCCAAGTCCTCAAGTGTCGCGATGACCGGCAAACGACCGACAAACTCTGGGATCAGGCCGAATTTAAGTAGGTCCTCCGGTTCAAGATCCTGAAAAACCTCACCAACATTGCGTTCGTCCAAATCGCGCACGTCAGCACCAAAACCCATGGCACTACCCTTGCCGCGCTGGCTAATGATCTTATCAAGCCCAGCAAAGGCGCCACCACAGATGAAAAGGATGTTGGTCGTATCGACTTGGAGGAATTCCTGCTGCGGGTGCTTACGCCCACCTTGCGGAGGAACCGCGGCAACTGTGCCTTCCATAAGCTTCAGGAGTGTCTGCTGCACACCCTCGCCAGATACATCTCTGGTGATCGACGGATTTTCGGATTTACGCGTGATCTTATCGACCTCGTCGATATAAACGATGCCACGCTGCGCACGCTCTACGTTGTATTCACTGGCTTGCAGCAGCTTCAGAATGATATTCTCGACGTCCTCGCCGACATAACCTGCTTCGGTCAGCGTGGTCGCATCGGCCATCGTAAATGGCACATCGAGGATACGCGCCAACGTTTGCGCCAAAAGCGTCTTGCCGCACCCGGTCGGACCGATCAGCAGAATATTCGATTTCTGCAGTTCGATGTCATTTTTGCCGGAGTGATTGAGGCGTTTGTAGTGATTGTGAACGGCCACGGACAAAACGCGCTTCGCAACGGCTTGACCGATCACATAATCGTCAAGCACATCACAAATCTCGCGGGGGGTCGGCACACCGTCCGAAGACTTGAGCCCAGAGCTTTTGGTTTCCTCGCGGATAATGTCCATGCAAAGCTCGACGCATTCATCGCAGATGAACACAGTCGGACCGGCGATCAGCTTGCGAACCTCGTGTTGGCTCTTGCCGCAAAAGCTACAATAAAGTGTGTTCTTGTTGTCACCGCCGGACTTGCTTGCCATCACTTTACCTTTCCGAGAGCGCCTCAGCTGCCCTGCCGTTTAACGGCCAAATCTGGCCGTGTTATGTCTAGCTTAGGGCAGAGCTTGGGGCACCTCAACGCCAAAATCATCACAAATCTTCGCAACTGCGCTTAGCTATCTTCGTCCTCGCCTTTGGCTCTATTTTCGACGATTTCGTCAATTAGGCCCCATGCCTTTGCGTCCTCTGGCGCCATAAAGTTATCGCGCTCAAGTGCTTCCTCGACTTTCTTCAACGACTGTCCAGTATGTTTCACATAAATTTCGTTAAGGCGCCGTTTCAGTTTAAGCGTCTCTTCAGCGTGGATCATGATATCAGTGGCCTGACCCTGATAGCCGCCTGAGGGTTGGTGAACCATGACCCGACTGTTGGGTAGAGAGAATCGCATGCCTTGTTCACCTGCGGTGAGAAGAAGCGAGCCCATCGACGCCGCCTGCCCGACAACAAGAGTGCTTACCTTCGGACGAATGTACTGCATCGTATCGTAGATGGAGAGACCAGACGTCACCACACCTCCGGGGCTGTTGATGTACATCGAAATCTCTTTGCTCGGATTTTCCGCCTCGAGGTGAAGTAACTGCGCGACAATCAGGCTCGACATGCCATCATGCACAGGACCGTTGAGGAAGACGATGCGTTCCTTCAACAGGCGCGAGAAGATATCATATGCGCGTTCACCACGGCTGGTTTGCTCAACCACCATGGGCACGAGGGTGTTCATATAAGTGTCGATAGGATCTTTCATCTTTTACTGCCTGTTTGAGAAGTCCGGCCCTTGCTAACGGCCCAAAGTGAAAAGAATCTTAGTGTTGGCACACGGGGGCTGCAAGAGCGCGACGACAATAAATAGAGCGCATGTCGAACAACAACATTCAAATTGAAACAATGTGTGTTTTGCGCTGTAGGAGATCCTTATGGAAACCCTGCAAAGCGGCAGGCGTTTTTATTCCCTTGCAGGCTGCGTAAATTCCATCTTCATAATACTGATTTTATTCACAAATCTTCTGGTCGATCAGAATTCAAACAAAAGCAAAAAAAATCGCAGTTGGTCAAATTGGCGCATTGCGGGTGCTGCAATGTCGTTTTACACATGAGATGTGTTGCGGGACACGCCTTTACTGCGCCTCAGCCAGGCGTGATGTAAGCTGTGTTCCCCAAAAATTATGATCTGCAGGAGGCGATCAATGGCAGACGCAGCCGTACACGGCCACGCACACGAAGATACGAGAAGTTTCTTCACCCGTTGGTTTATGTCGACCAACCACAAAGACATCGGAATCCTTTACCTGATCGTTTCGGCCTTTGTCGGACTGCTCTCGGTTGCCTTTACGGTGTACATGCGCATGGAGCTGATGCAGCCCGGCGTTCAATATATGTGTATGGAACACCTTGATAAGGGTTTCGTTTCTGGCTTTGTAAGTTCGCTTGCAGCTTCACTGCCCTCTGAGTGTACGCCCAATGGTCACCTCTGGAACGTGATGATCACATATCACGGCGTCCTGATGATGTTCTTTGTCGTGATACCGGCGCTCTTCGGCGGCTTCGGGAACTACTTCATGCCGCTTCAGATTGGCGCGCCAGATATGGCGTTCCCGCGCATGAACAACTTGAGCTTCTGGCTCTACGTAACAGGTACCTCACTTGGCGTGGCATCGGTTCTTGCGCCAGGTGGTAACGGACAGATGGGCTCTGGCGTTGGATGGGTGCTGTACCCGCCGCTGTCGACCTCTGAACAAGGCATGTCGATGGACTTGGCGATCTTTGCGGTCCACGTGTCGGGGGCAAGCTCGATCCTCGGCGCGATCAACATGATCACGACATTCTTGAACATGCGCGCACCAGGCATGACACTGTTCAAAGTGCCGCTGTTTTCGTGGTCGATCTTTGTCACTGCATGGCTCATCTTGTTGTCGCTACCGGTTCTGGCAGGTGCGATCACCATGCTGCTGACCGACCGTAACTTTGGCACAACCTTCTTCGATCCATCAGGCGGCGGCGATCCGATCCTCTATCAGCACATCCTGTGGTTCTTTGGTCACCCGGAAGTGTACATCATCATCCTGCCCGGCTTTGGTATCATCAGCCACGTCATTGCGACCTTCGCGCGCAAACCAATTTTTGGCTACCTTCCGATGGTCTGGGCGTTGATCGCCATTGGCTTCCTTGGCTTCGTCGTCTGGGCGCACCATATGTATACTGTGGGCATGTCGCTTACTCAGCAAAGTTACTTCATGCTGGCGACGATGGTGATTGCTGTGCCTACCGGCGTGAAAATCTTTAGCTGGATCGCAACAATGTGGGGCGGCTCGATAGAATTCAAAACCCCAATGCTCTGGGCGTTCGGCTTTTTGTTCCTGTTCACGGTTGGCGGTGTGACCGGCATTGTGCTCAGCCAAGCAGGTATCGACCGGGCCTATCATGATACCTACTATGTGGTGGCTCATTTCCACTATGTGATGTCACTGGGCGCGGTGTTCGCGATCTTTGCAGGGGTCTACTTCTATTTCCCGAAGATGACCGGAAAAATGTACCCGGAATGGGCTGGCAAGCTGCACTTCTGGGCCATGTTCATAGGCGCTAACATCACCTTCTTCCCGCAGCACTTCCTGGGACGTCAAGGTATGCCACGTCGCTATATCGACTACCCGGAGGCCTTTGCACTCTACAACTGGTGGTCGTCGGTTGGTGCGTTCATCTCTTTTGCCAGCTTCATCTTCTTCTTCGGAATAATGGCCTATGCATTGACTCGTGGACGGGCTTGTACAGCGAAAAACCCATGGAACCAGTATGCGGACACGCTGGAATGGACCTTGCCGTCACCTCCACCGGAACACACGTTTGAGCAACTTCCAAAGCAAGAAGACTGGGACTGGTCTTCAGGTGAATATCCAACCCACGAAGAGTGGGTAGAGGACCTCAAACCTGGGACTTGAATCAACACATTAAAAAAAGCCCCGCGGAAGCGGGGCTTTTCTCTTAAAGAGCAGCATGCGGAACAACACTGAAAGTCAAATGGATCACAAACTTCCCACATGGGTCTGGGTAACCATCCTTGCGCTCTTACTGATCGCCTGTATCCCGATGATGGCACCGAATTTTGGGATATTGTTTTTACCAACGGTGGAGTGGGTCTCAAAAATTTTGTTGCTTGCGCTCGGCGTTAGTTTTGCGCTGGCCTTTGTCTTAGCCCGGACCGTTTCAAGACGCCTAAAGTTAGTCCGACCAGAGATGACAGATCGAAGCAGGCGTTGGGGCGGTGTCTCGCTTGGTTTTCTAGGATTTCTATTCGGATTTGGGTTGATCATGTTCACTATGCCTATGAGCGTTGCACTCTTATTCGGCCGAGAAATGCAGATACCTTATACAGTAGCAAAAACGCAGGTGGGTGAAAAAGGTAGCGGAGCTCAAACGTGTTGGAACCCAATCACCCTTAAAAAGCTGCCCCCACTTTTCAATAAGCTGTGCAATTTCTCAGAGGAGTTTGTCGGCAAATTGAGTGAAGACGACACGCTCCTTGTGTTCGGTAAAGGAACAAGGTTCGGCGTTTTGGTGGCATCGGCTCGGCCAGAAAAGGAAGAGTAGCGAACGATCGTACGTGAAGGTTTTCTACCTTTTTTTGCCTAAAATGCTGCAGGAATTCATGCGTGTTAGCTCCTCACACCATCTACGCAAGCGAAGCGAACGGAAAAACCACGAACATAAAGCAATTCGCAAAACATTACAGCAGATCACTCCGTATTGATCGCTCGTTAATGGAAAGGCGCAGTTGCTCGAGCCTATATGCTCTGTACACAGAATATTAAGGAAGATTTTATGTCCCTCACACGTCGTCAATTCACAGGTCTCGCACTCACGGCAGCTTCCGCGGCGGCACTTGGTGCAGTTCCAGCCTTCGCCGGATCTGATGGTGTTCGCAAAGGTAGCTTGTCGGGTCGCAAAGGCTACAACGTATCGGGTACCGTCAAGGTCAAGAAGGTGGATGGTAAAACGAAAGTTGTTCTCGCGAACGACTATGTGTTTGACCCCAACAAAAACCCACCGGATATCAAAATCGGCTTCGGCAATGGTGAAACATACGCCAAAGGCTCCAAGATTCACGACAAGCTGGACGTGAAGAAAGGCGAAGCCACGTTCGAAGTTCCTGCGGGCATCGACACCGACAAATACAGTGAGCTCTACATTTATTGCGAGCAGTTCACTGTTATTCTCGCGGTTGCGCCTTTGAAATAGAAAACACGTATAGTTCAAAACGAAAACCGCCGGTCCCCGGCGGTTTTTTTTACGTCATTTCCAAAGACGCAGAGTTTTGAAACGATCAAGAAATGTACGATCAGGATTCGCTGTTTGATTTGAGTCTTTGGGGTCAATTCGGCGTGCTGTGTATCAGCACTGGTCTGTTTTTGATCTGGCTCTTCACCGGGTGGCGGCTCATGAAAGCAAAACCCACCTGGCTCCGTCTGGTCTTCGCGTTCATCTTGTTCTGGCTCTTTGTATGGTTGTCGCCACAGGTCTATTACATGTTCTACCGCATGATCATTCCTGATCTCCCCCTACAATGGGTGATATGGCCGCCCGAAGGTCTTCTGGACACAATTAACTTCTTGATCTTCCAAGGACCACAGAGCCTTTCAGCTCATGGCAAGGGATTGCTCGGCTGGTGCCTGATCGCAATCGCCATTTGGCGTCACCCTCAAAACACCCGAGCATAAAGAAGACAATCGCGCGGCTCCTCGGACACGTTTGGATGCACGAAGTACCGCCTCAATACACCTTCACGCTGCATCCCTGCTTTCTCCATCACACGGGCAGAGGCATGGTTGTCTATGTCACAGAACGCGAATGTGCGAAAAACAGCCGGATGCGCAATTGCATGATCTACGAGGTGCTTAAGCACTTCGCTGGCACATCCCTGCCCCCAAACATCCCTCTTGATGACATAGCCATAGGACACTCCGCGCGCTGAGAGGTGCACGTGGATCACTCCTATGAGCCCTCCATCGCCAAAA
>JBCDDS010000049.1:0-23897 GCA_039180185.1 Pseudomonadota bacterium
AGGGAACTGTGGAGAAACTTGCGTGTTGGAGCCTTGATTTTCTTCTCTGGACAGACTTGCCTTTGTGATGGGGTCCTGCTGATCAACCGCGTTTGCGCTGAATCCTAAGATCCGGGTTTTGACACGTCCCGATCTAGCAGAAGCGCGGCCAGCAGCTGGCCTGGGCACATCTATGGCCGTCTCATTCGGGGCTGACGCAGCCTCGTCGTTTGGAACACCTTCAGAGCTTTCTTTTACTTCGGCTAGTTCCACTTCAGATGGGTTTGAAAACAATCGCGGGCGCGCTTTCGCCGCATTATCTTTATCTTGTTTTTGCTCCGAATGTGATGCGATGCCGGTGCTTGCCTCGAGGCTTTTGGTCAGTTCAGAGATATCAAAATCCGGCGCGACATCGGTTTCGTCCGAAATAATTTCACTGCTTTCTTCTTGAGCCTCGTCGATCTCTGAGCCTAGGGAGACGTCGACCTGATTTTCATCGGGATGCCCATCCTGTTCTTTAGCTGCAGCATCTTCGGTGGCCTCAGCGGCTGCGTCGTCCAGAAACTCTTCTAGGTCGTCTATCAGGTCGTCTTTTGGCGGCGCCGACCGTTTCTCAGCGATTATGTCACGAATAAACTTCATACTGTTTTCCTTCAGGACTGGATAACTACTGGTGTGCCAGAGAACGTTCTGGCGTCGTCGTCATCTTCCACCTTGCCTTTAGAAGCATTTGCTTTGCGCGGATCGCCGACCCCTAATCTGGACACTGCTTTTCTCTTGGGTCTTTTGGGTCGGACTCTCCGCTTCGCTTTTTTCGCCAGCCTGTCCTGCTCGCGTAGATATGCCTCAACATCTTCAATAGGATTGCCGAAGAGATCGACAGGTTGTTCGTCGTCTTGCGACTGTTCTGCCATTAGCGGCACGTCTTCGACTGGCAAGGTTTCTTCGGGCTTCATGCTGCGCGGCAAACCAGCCGTTATGCCATCATTGGTATCGGCAACCAGACTGGACACCACTTTTGCCAATGCTTTGCCCGATATCTGAGGATGCGCGCGTCGTCTCGGCTTGATCTCGCCCCGCAACCAGCCCAGCCAGTCCTCACAAGACTGTAAGCGGTGCTCGGGGTTTATGGAGAGAGCCTCATCGATCGAGGCTGCTATGCGATAGTTTATGGGCAGAGACTTAGAACTGAGCGGAACGAACGGGTCTGAATGCCCCTCGTTGATTGCAGCCAATCTCGTTTGGCTGTCAGGCGGCGCACTTCCTGTGATCAGGAAATAGAACGTTGCGGCAAGAGAATAGACATCACTCGCTGGATCCTGTTCAGAGTCCTCGTCGTAGAACTCATGTGGAGAATAACCATCCTTCACCGACAAGAGCCGTGTCGTACTGTTGCGCTGTCTCGGTTGCATCTCTGCCGCAGAACCGAAATCGATCAGGGTCAGATTATTACTGCGGTTTAGAATAAAATTGTCGGGCGCAAGATCGCGATGAAGCAAGCCTTGGGCATGCGTGTAAGACACAGCTTTTAAGGCCTGCGTCAGCACAGAATTGAGCGTATCACCGATCAGTCGTTCCTCGTCGTTTTCCGCGACATTGAACAAGTCTTCGCCCTCGACAAAGTCCATCGCGATGTACGCTGTGTCATTTTCAGAAAAGACCTGATGCACACGCACGATACCTGGATGATCCAGAGCGGCGAGCCGCAAGGCTTCGCGTTTGAATTGGTCAAGGACGCTGGTGATCTGTTCCTGATAACTCTCCATGCGCGCACGCACGAAAGAGCCATCGCGTATGCATAAATCCTGGGCGAAACACTCCTTGACGACCACCTTGCGCATTAAACTGTCGCGCGCCAAATAGGTGATGCCGAAGCCGCCCTGAGACAGACGGCGGCCGATATGGTATTGCTCTCGCAGAAGCGTTGTGCCGCTCGGCAGCTCTATGTCATCGTTTTGCGCCTCAACACTCATGAACATTCCCACACGCGCTCATACACTAAAGTAAAGAACCCACAGTCCACCACTGCGGCCCTACGAGTTAATACATCAGCCGAATTGTGAAATTCCCGTGGCGAAACACCGCCTCGGCAGTGACGCATCGACCAAGTTGTAAGTGAATTTGAATCAACTCCATGCTTTCGCGCGTGCGTACCCACCCGCTTTAAGCAGTTTTAAAATGCGGTTGAAAAAAACTTCCTGACACAAGCTTACGAAGAAGATTTCACAGAATAGTTTATTTATATCAGTAAGTTAAAGAAACGGATTTTCGATGCGCGGCCAGTAGTTTTTGTTGCGGCGTTTGTAGGCAATTGTCCGAAACTCGGGCGTGGTGCCGCCAGGCGTTGCCACTTGCAGAATGTCCTCTGCTATTTGAGCGAAAGGCGCGTAAAAATGGAATAGAGATTTAACCGTCACCAATGATTTACAGGCAAGCGAAATGCCCATCTGCTCAAACGCTTCAGGATGGTAAACCTGCGTTCGCAAGTCGTTTACTAATATGTCAACGTCGTCGCCGGTTTGTAGCCATACCATCGTGCCAAGTGGCTCCAATCCTTTGCCGAGATGCTGACCCAAACCAGAGGCGATGTGCATCACGCGCGCGGTCAAATCGACCGGGTCACCGGAGTCATTGCACGTCTTGCCACCCAAACGAAGCGCAAGCTCCGCTCCGGTGCCGGCATCCTGACAAACGCGCACCACCATCGGATCCCAATAAATGCCGGTCGCCACGTTTTTCAAACCACGATCCAACAAAGCCTTAAGCACAAATGTGGAGTCACCCGGCGCGCCGCCACCGGAATTGTCACCCATATCTGCCAGAACAATTGGCCCGCGCTCCGACTGCGACGCTTTGTCGAGCGCGGTTTCCAGGTCAATTGTTTGACAAATCACCTGTTCACGGATCGCAAAAAACGCCTGTGCCAGCCGATCCGCCTCACGCTGTGCCAACCCCGCATCCGCATCAGTAATCACGAGGCTGCGCGCACTCATATCCGGCACATCTCCCCACGGAAAACCATGCGCCAATGACACAGAGAGAATTCTATCCTTCTCTTCTAGCACGTGCATATCGGCCACGAACTCTTGCATCGCCCCTGTCTTGGTCAGGTAGAGTTCGACCATCCTGCAATCCGCCATGCACATCTCAGGTTTGATAGACCCTGATCGTGTCTTCTCTGCAAGATCGAAAAGCTCAACCGCACGGGCGCTGGCATCATCGTGAGGATACTCCTTGAAGGTGATGATGAGGTCGCAGACATTCATCAAAGTATCTGTCAGGTGGCAATGTAAATCGAGCGACACCCCAATAGTCGCGTCTGGCCAGTTCGATCTGATCGCTTCGCAAAGATCGCCTTCGCAGTCCTCGACACCCTCCGCCACCATTGCTCCGTGAAGCTGCAGTAAGATGATATCGGCCCCGCCTACAGCCGCGAGATCAGACAAAATCTCTTGTTTGAATGCCTCATAACAGGACGCAGTCGTCAACCCGGCGGGCTCGGCAATCGCAGTAAGGCTTTCAATGACCTCCCAACCGAGCGCCTCGGCCTTCTTTCGCCAGACATGCAGCGCCTCAGTCATGAGGATAGGAGGATCCTGCGTCGCGGTGCCATGACGCAGATAATATTCCTCATAGCCAGAAAGACCAGTTGGCATGGGGGAGAACGTATTGGTTTCTGTCGACAAGGTGGCAATGAAAAGCTTCATGGTTCAGCTCTTGCTCGGACCACTACCCACCCTCGGATGCGCGCGGGTGCCGTTGGAATAGGCGAAAATGACAACGATCTCATCGGCGCGCGGTGAGTCAGGGATGCTGACCGTCATTGTATCGATATAGTCAAAGGCCCAAGGCTTATCCTTGTGTCCTAGAGGAACGTCGATCAAAGCACCGATCGCACTGCATTTTACATTTGATGGGATAAGCGCCTCACCTCCACCGATCGCCGCGCGCATCGGTTTGCCAAGCGATGGATGAACCAAGGCCGCGCCATGCTCCATTGTTCCACCCGAACCAACAAGCGCGGCCTTACCGTATGCAATGGGAGTGCCCGGCAAACGTTCGGCAAGCGCTTTAGCATGGTTTTCGCCAAGCGACGCACCAAATCCAAACAAATCTGAGAGATCGTCCTGATGGAGACCTGCGAATGGATTGTGCAAAACTGCCAAGAAAGCGGCACGGGTAATGTGATCGCATGGTTTGCCAACCTCATCTGCTTGAATTGTCTCAATCAAAATCTGCGTCTTACGAATTCTCATGGATGTACCTCGATCCTTACCGTCCCACCGCATAGGCCTGTTGCCCACGCGGGCTTGCTGCGCAGCCAAGTGTCCCGTCGGGGCGTCTGAAGCTCGCTGTCACATAGCCATCAGACCATCGCGGCGCGATTTCAAGATCATGACCAAGCGTGCAGAGCTCATCAGCTGCTTGATCCGAAATTCGTCCTTCTATCGTCAGTTTTCCCGGGAATGCTTGTCGCGGGAAGAATGAATCGGGCCAATGCGATGAAAAGAACATAGGTTCTTCGATCGCTTGCTGTGGCTCCATCCCAAGCAAGAGGTGGCGCAAAAGGAACGATAGTTGCCATTGGTCCTGTTTGTCGCCGCCCGGTGTTCCGCACGCCATATAACCCGTGCCATCCTGATTGAGTACAATTGTCGGCGATAGCGTCGTGCGCGGCCTTTTGCCGGGTGCGAGCGCGTCAGGCGCGCGCTCATCGAGGCGCATCATCTGCAAACGTGTACCGAGACAAAATCCGAGTTCTGGAATGACCGGTGAGCTTTCCATCCATCCCCCTGACGGGGTTGCCGCTACCATATTTCCCCAACGGTCAATCACGTTGATATGGCAGGTATCGCCATCAGTGATCGCCTTGATCTTTCCCTCGGTACTATGGCGCTTGGCGACTGTGGGTTCACCCACGCCCAACGCGCTAAGCGTTTCCTCATCCAAGGTTACATTGCAAGCTGCATCGAAATCGACAGCGTAACCAAATCCATCAATCTGCCCTGGTTGCCACCCGTTCTGTGCTCGCCGACCAATTTGTTTGGCCCTTTGTGCTGCATATTCCTTGCTCAGCAAGACCTCAAAAGGCACGTCAACGAAATCCTGATCACCGTAAAAGGTTTCACGATCCGCGTAGGACAGCTTCATCGCTTCGGTAACTGTGTGGTAAAACCTGGTTTCGTTTTGCAGAGCCTCGGTGCCGCACGCCTCAATCAAACGCATGGACTGCAGCAGGACCGGGCCCTGGCTCCACGACC
Source organism: Pseudomonadota bacterium (assembly GCA_039180185.1). Lineage (GTDB taxonomy): Bacteria > Pseudomonadota > Alphaproteobacteria > Rhodobacterales > Rhodobacteraceae > Roseovarius. The sequence goes on from JBCDDS010000049.1 coordinate 5,241, forward strand.
CGCATTTAACGATGCGTTTACCAGCAAATTCGATTGAGGCCGGGTTCTCATAATGCGCGGACCATTCGGTCAGGTCATCCCCTGTGATCAACCCGCCATTGTCGTGCCCCGTGACATCCCGAAACCGTCCAGTTGCACAAAACGTGCCAATCGCCTCCGCCACGAACCCGGACTTCCAAGTCGCGCGTGCGTTTTCGATTTGCACCTGCCTGTCCGCCCTTGCGGCCTTTGCCTCTGATAAAACCCGCTTCCATGTTTCAGCAAGATTTTGGTTTTTGAGTAAGCTTCCGATGGTAGGCAAATCACCTTTCGGCAGATAGATTTTAGCGTTCTCACGCCAGTGATTTTCAAACCAGCTTTGCATCACAGCGATCGAATTGGCCAATCGCGGCATGACTGGAATTCCCCTCTCGGCATAAGAAACCGCTGGGCTAAGGACCGTTTCCAAGTCGAGCTTGCCATAGTCGCGCAGCATCAACATCCACGCATCGAACGCACCCGGAACCGCTGCTGCGAGCAGACCCGTGCCCGGTATCTGCTCAATCCCCTGATCACGAAAAAAATCGATTGTCGCCTTCTTGGGTGCTGGACCCTGTCCGCAGATGACGCGCGTTTCGCAAGTGGCTGCATCATGCAAAAGAATTGGCACTTCGCCTAACGGACCGTTGAGATGCGGCTCGGCCACTTGCAACACAAATCCTGCCGCGACAGCCGCATCAAAGGCATTGCCACCCAATTCCAACATCCGCATTGCTGTCTGCGCCGCCAGCCAGTGCGTGGAGGCGGCGACGCCAAAATGACCTGAGATGTTAGGACGCGTCAGAAATCCATCTTGCATGTTTGCGACATTGGCCCGGCAGATGACGCAGTGCAAGCCAATGGTAAACTGTTTGCTTTTGGCTCATCTACTGCGCAGTGTTTCGTGGAAGCAACGCAGGAACTCCAGATGACAGAGCTCAGCGAAAATCAACAAGAAATCGCAGATACGGAACGACGCCTGTGGCCGGACGAACTTGTCTTTTCTCAAATTTTTTATTCGGATAGGCTTCAATTAATTCAAAAAGAATTAGACAAAAACGACTTTCGGGCCGCTTTGATATTTGACCCTGAAAATATGTTTTGGCTGACTGGTTACCAAACCATTGGGTATTTCACGTTTCAGGCGATGATCGTGCCGCGCAAGGGCAAGCCAGTGATCGTCACGCGCGTTGTCAATCGCGACATGGCGCTTGCTTTGCCGACGATTGCGGATGCCGTCCCTGTTTTTGATACGCAGGACCACATCGAGGTGCTCCGCAAATACCTAACCCAGACTTATCCGACAGGCGCTCTGGGCTTGGAAACGACAAGCAGGTACCTCAACATTCGGGACTATAATCGTTTAAATGCATTGGTGGGTGACAGGTTCACACCGTTTGACGGGGTCATTGAGCGCCACCGCATGATCAAAACAGACGCCGAACTTGATCGCATGCGCGCTGCCGCAAGAGCGGTGGAGTCAGGCATGAAATCCGCGCTCGCCGAAATTGCACCGGGCAAAACCGATAATGATCTGGCCGCCGCGCTTTATCAGGGCTCAATTGCCGCCGGCAGCGAATACATTGGGCATCCACCGATGGTGGTCAGCGGCCCCAGAACCGCGTTGTGTTTTGCTCTGTGGAGGCGCAAGTCGCTTCAGAAAGGGGACGCCGTCCTGCTCGAAGGGGCCGGTTGCGTCGACCGGTACCATGTCATGATGTCCCGCTCTGCAGTGCTCGGGAAAGCCAGTGCATTGCACAAAGAGACGGCTGCCGCGCTGATCGAGGTTCTTGAGATTGCAACTCGCTTGATTGCCCCAGGAATCAGTGCTGGAGAGATTGACCGCGCCTGTCGTGACGCCGTCGAGGCGCACGGTTTAGGCCGGTATTTCAAGAGCCGCACAGCATATGGCATCGGCATCGGTTTCCCACCGAACTGGGCGGAAGGACACATTTATTCGATCAAGCCTGACGATCCGTTGATTTTGCAGCCAAACATGACCTTTCACGTGATCCCCACCATGTTCCGTGACGAGTTTGGTATGGCGATCAGCGACAGTGTCTGTGTGACCGAAGACGGTTGTGAGCTTTTGACGAAACTCCCCCGTGACTTAGTCGAAGTCGCGTGCTGACGCTCTAGCCGTTCCCGCCGAGCAATGCTGCATTGCCTCCTGCTGCAGTGGTATCCACGCAGACATGCCGTTCATGCAAAATATGCGCCTTGTCCGGCACACCAGTGATAAGCGGAAGGATCGGCCCATCACGTTTGGACAAAGCTTGGGCGTAAGAACGAGCGGTTTTCTCATCTCCCCACCAGATGACCGACGATAATCCTTTCAAGTAGGTCAAAGCTTCAGCCGAGACATGGCCAAACACTTTGACGGCCTGCCCTCCAAGCCGCGCAACGATTTGTGCTTGCTCTTCAGTCGTTTTGTTGGACGGACCAAGGCAAAGCACCGGCGGACGCTGATGCGTTGATAACCTGTTTGACTCCCCCGTCGGCCCGGGCAAGCTTTCCGTTTGAAGCGATTGCAATCCTGATTTCGAAGCGGCTGCAAGTAGATGCGCAAGCTTTTCAATGTCAGCTTTCTCTTGCCAAGCCGGACCCCCGTCACGCGTTTCGGCTTTGCAAAATCGGGTCAGGTAATTAGGCCCACCTGCCTTCGGCCCTGTTCCAGAAAGGCCTTCGCCCCCAAAGGGTTGACTACCGACAATCGCACCGATCTGGTTTCGATTGACGTAAATATTGCCAACCGAAAGCCGCTCAGTCGCCCATTGCACTCGGTCATCGATGCGCGTCATGAGACCGAAAGTAAGGCCATATCCCGTTTCGTTGATCGCATCTATGACCTTTTGAAGATCTGCCGCAGCAAATCGGACAACATGCAGAACCGGGCCAAAAACCTCTCTTTCCAAGTCCGCGATGCTGTTCAGCTCAATCAGCGTCGGAGCAACAAAGTGTCCCACATCAAGTGTCGGCACCTCATGCAGCACCCTGTTCTCACTACGCGCTTTTTCAATATGCGCCTCGATGCCCATTTGCGCGGTCTCATCGATAACCGGCCCTACGTCAGTGGAAAGCGCCCAGGGCATGCCCAGTCCCAACGCATCCATAGCCCCGCACAGCATTTCGATCAAATGCTCTGCAATATCGTCCTGAACATACAAACAGCGTAACGCCGAACACCGCTGACCTGCCGATTGAAAGGCCGATTCAACAATGGCCTGCACAGCCTGTTCGGGCAGCGCTGTAGAATCCACAACCATCGCGTTGAGACCGCCGGTCTCCGCGATCAGGGGTGCTCCCGGCGCCAGGTTGTCCGCCATCGCTGTGCGAATGATCTTGGCTGTTTCTGTCGACCCGGTGAAGGCAACACCGTTAATGGATGGATGCGAAGTAAGTGCGGCGCCAATATCTCCTGCTCCCGGTAGCAGTTGCAGCACGCGTTTTGGCACACCTGCCTTATGGAGCAGCCTCACCGCAAGATGTGCGATAAGCGGTGTTTGCTCTGCCGGTTTCGCAAGAACCGCGTTGCCAGCCGCCAAGGCCGCCGCAATCTGGCCTGTGAAGATCGCCAAAGGAAAGTTCCATGGCGAAATACATGTGAATGTCCCGACTGGTTCTGCATTCGGCGCGTTGGCACCGTAGTAACGCAGGAAATCCACCGCTTCGCGCAACTCTGCGACGGCGTCTTGCAAAGACTTTCCAGCCTCTCGCGCGAGAAGAGCGAAAATCTCACCAAAATTTTCCTCGTAAAGGTCAGCTGCACGCGCCAGTATTTGAGCCCGTTCAGAAGCCGTTGCTGCCCAAAAGCTGGCCTTGCTTATGGCTTTTTCTACATCTGACGTATTGGCGAAACTGACTTTACCCGGTCGATCGGCTGGATCAGCCGGATTTTGTACTGGTTGCGCTCTCTGAGGATCAGCATCGACAGCCATCAATGGAGCGGCATGCCAGCTATGTGTTGCAAAAGGACCTCTCGCTGCTTCAATGCGTTCGAGCGTCGGTATGTGGCTCAGATCGAAGCCTTTGGAGTTTGGTCTCTCAGGTAGAAACAGCTCTGGTCCGGTCGGCAGCTGCGACACGTCTTCTTCGAAAGCAGTAAATGGATCCTTTGCTACCTCGCTCGGCGGCACATCCTCATCCACGATCTGATTGACAAAGCTGGAGTTTGCACCGTTTTCTAAGAGCCTGCGCACAAGATAGGCGAGCAGATCGCGATGCGCACCAACCGGTGCATAAATCCGGCAATTGGTTTCCTCTTGCGCCATGATGAGATCGTGCAGTGCCTCACCCATGCCATGCAGGCGTTGAAATTCAAAACGCGCGGGATCATCCGCCATGTCCAATATCGCAGCAGCTGTATGGGCGTTATGCGTCGCAAACTGTGGGTAAATCCGATCCGTGAATGCAAGCAGTTTGCGCGCGTTTGCGATGTAGGAAATGTCGGTTGCTGGTTTTGAGGTGAAAACCGGAAATCCATCGACCCCTTCGACCTGCGCGCGCTTCACTTCAGTGTCCCAATAGGCCCCTTTGACCAGTCTGACCATCACCTTCCGGTCGTGTCGACAGGCCATATCATAAAGAAAATCAATAACATGCGATGCTCGCTGCCCATAGGCCTGCACGACGACGCCAAACCCATCCCACCCGGCAAGCGCGGGTTCTGATAGAGTTGCTTCGATGACATCCAACGAGAGAGAAAGCCGATCCGCTTCTTCTGCATCGATGTTGAGCCCCATACCGGCGGATTTCGCCAGCAACGCCAAAGACCGAAGGCGCGGCATCAACTCGTTCATCACGGTTTCTCGCTGCGCAACTTCGTACCTGGGATGCAGAGCAGACAACTTCACTGAAATCCCAGGGTTCAAACGAATGTCGTCATGCACGCAGGCCTCAGCAATCGCGGAAATGGCGCGGCTATAGGCCAGATGATACCGGGTTGCGTCCGCCTCCGTCCGTGCTGCCTCCCCCAACATGTCATAGGAATAGGTGTATCCTTTTTCCTCCATACCTGCCGCGCGGGTCATCGCGGAGTTTATCGTCTCGCCAAGTACGAATTGCCGTCCCATTTCTTTCATGGCCCGCCCAACCGCGGTTCTGATCACCGGTTCTCCCAAGCGCCGTATCGCGGCGCGCAGATGGCCAACCGGTCCCGGTTCCTCATCCATCAGAACCTTGCCCGTGAGCATCAACGCCCAGGTGGAAGCATTCACCAAAGATGACGTTGATTGGCCTAAATGCCGCCCCCAGTCGGACGGGGCAATTTTATCCTCGATCAACGCATCGATGGTTTCCGCGTCCGGCACCCGTAACAAGGCTTCTGCTAGGCACATCAGCGCGATACCCTCATCCGTTGAAAGCCCGTATTCGGCAAGGAATACTTCCATAAGTCCTGGATCAGATCGCTCTCGAATTTGCGTAACGAACGCAGCACCCCGCAATGAAATCCTCTTTCGGTCGCTGGATGACAACGCCGCCTGTTTGATCAGCCGACTTACGGTTTCCGCTTCGTCAGCATAGGTCGCTGCATCAATATCGTGGCGAAGGTCGTTGTCGTACGGCATGGAAATTCGGTCTGACTTATTGATTGCCCATAATACCATCTAATTTTCAGTGTTATCGCCTGTTTTTCACTTATTCTCAGGATATAATACCGTTTGTAAGCCGAAATGAGGGCCAAATGACAATCGAAAATATCGACACGTTTGATCGCGAAATTCTCCGCATCATGATGCGCGACGGTCGTATCAGCATCACCGATCTTGCTCGTGAAATCGGCCTTTCAAAATCGCCAACTCAGGCAAGGCTTCGAAGACTTGAGCGTGATGGCATCATATCTGGATACCGCGCGTTGATTGATCCAGTACAACTTGGTCTGCACTATGTGAGCTTTGTCGAGGTCAGCTTGCATGACACCAGAGAGGCCGCACTCGCGGCATTCAATTCAGCCGTGCTTAAGGTTCCGGAGATCGAACAGGCCCACCTGATCGCTGGTAACTTCGACTATCTGCTCAAAATCAGAACGCAGAATATATCAGACTACCGTCGCGTACTGGCGGAACAAATCTCCAACTTACCGCATGTGGCCAAGACCTCGACTTATGTGGCGATGGAAGCGGTTAAAGAAAAGTTGATCACCGAGAGCATTTGATTTTTGACCCGCTCGATGCATTTTCACTTTCATGAGACTTACAGCTATTGCCATCCTTTGTGCTGGGCCAGCGTTTTCCAATGCCTGCCCGGAACCTCCCGATCACAACTTTGCTCTTACAAAACTCATTGAAGATGTGCGCGCTGCTCCGACAGAATTCGATGGGCGGCAGATTTCCGGCGAGATGTGGAAGTTATGGATCGACGCGCCGGATCAAAAGGCACAGGAGCTTCTGGATGAGGGTATGTCCCGACGTGCTTCGGCCGATTTTGACGGCGCGATCAAGGCACTTGATGCGCTTGTAACCTACTGCCCGGATTATGCTGAAGGGTATAACCAGCGGGCGTTCGTAAACTTCCTGCGAGAGGATTATGAGGCGGCGCTGCCCGATCTGGACAGAGCAATCAATTTATCCCCTCGTCACGTGGCCGCGATCGCGGGTCAGGCATTGACCTATGCCGCGCTCGGACGCAACGCAGAAGCAGCCACAGCGCTGCGCCGGGCACTGGATTTAAATCCCTGGCTGACAGAACGCCACATGCTTCCGGGTCTGGAGAAAGACGCCCAAGACCTTTGATAACGCTGCAGTTCGGCTAAGAAAGTTACGTGATGGCCACTTAGTGCAAACTGCATCACAGAGCGCGTTGTTTTCGACTAAATTCAACGTTAGGAAGACCCATGGCCAGTCATGGCCGCCAGACCAGTCGCGGGCGTGATGGAATGGTAGACATATCGGACTTAAAATCCGTGGGCCGTATAGGCCGTGTGGGTTCGAGTCCCACCGCCCGCACCAAAAGCCTTTTGGAACGATTTAACGTCACACTCCTTTTTGGATGAGTCTTTTTTACGCGGTAATAGACCCCGATAGATCAAAGTGTACTGGCCTGCAAAATTAGTCTTTCAATTCAAAGACACATAGTTTCGCTCTTTTTTTTCTCACTGACCTAGTAAAGAAATACCTCTCTACGTTGAGAAACTCGGTAATCCGTTGTGCCATATCTACCCGGACGACATCATCTGCCACCAGCACGCCGCCAGGTGCAGCAAGCCCTGCCAAGCGTGGCATATTGCGTTCAATTTCAGCCATATCATGCAAAGCGTCACAGAAAATCAACTTATAGCTTCTTTGAATAGGGCTATCGACGATGTCGCCCCGCATGATCGTGTTGGTGTGCCTTAACAGATCATTTTGTTTAAGGTTGCTGACCAGTACAGCGTTCGAGCCACCAGGATGAAGAATGGCGTCTGCGACACGGCCTTTGTCGTGGTTAAGGCTAAGTGGCTGTTGAAATCGATTTTGCCATTCTTCAGCACTTGCTATTCCGTAGTCAATTATATCGTATTTTACAGGCGTACCGACGACATCTTCACGGTCTCTTAACCCCGCTGCAATCGCAGTGCTCGAGCGTCCAAGCCATGGTCCTACCTCCAACACATCTCCCTTGGTCCGATATGCAATATTGTAGAGAAAATGAAGATCGCTTGCTGACATCCAACCGTTTGGAAAATGCCACTTAAGCGAAGGCAACGGCCGCTCAAGGTAAGAATTAATTTCGTCAATATCAGTCAATTCAACCATTTGAAATTCCGCGCAACTTTCTTTTTGTAGGATCTGGTTTCAGCCAAAATCAGCCCAAAGCATTTTGCACTTAAGACTGCAATTCGTTTGTGAAATCAACTTTAAATTAAGTTGTCTGCTGCGCCGAAGTGGCTTTCCACTTACGCGAAGATCTGGAGAAAAGTGCTATGCCATTTTGGAAGAATTGGCTCTGCAAATTCGACATTGTCCTGCGAAGACAGGCCAATTTATCTTCATTCACATTGCCGTTGATCTGAAAGACGGCAGACCATAACACTGGGGTATTAGTCTTGTCGTTTTTTCCGCATAGAAACTTGGGTGTCAGCATCACGAATAATCTGGGCTTCAAAATCCCGACCAGTTTTAGGCGCCCCAAACAAGTACCCCTGTAGATATTCACATGCGTTTTCCCGCAGGAAATCTGCCTGATCTTGTGTTTCGACACCTTCGGCAGTCACTTCAATATCAAGACTGTGGCCAAGGTTAATAATTGATCGGATGATCGTCTGTGAGTTTCCATGTTTACGCATGGAATCCAAGAATGACTTATCGATTTTCACCTTTCCAACCGGCAAACGATCTAAATAGGATATCGACGAGTATCCCGTTCCAAAGTCGTCGATTGTGATCGGGAATCCGAGGTCGCCAACGCGCTGCATGATGGAAACGGCATCGCTCATGTTGCCGATCATAATTTCCTCAGTGAGTTCCAGCTCGAACCGACCGATCAGGTCTGGTCGTTTAAAACTGACCTCTTGCAGCAACTCTACAAAGCCAACATCGAAGAACTGCCTCGAAGAGACATTGACACTAATTGAAAGATCAGTTGCGCCAAGTATGTCATTCCATTTTTCCAGGCAACGCCAACCTTCGCGGATGATCCATGTACCAAACTTGAAAACGGAACTGCTACGCTCCAAAATACCGATGAACTGACCCGGCATTAGCATGCCTTCTTGTGGGTGATGCCATCTTACCAATGCTTCGGCACCAACAATTCTGCGATCCTCACTGCGCACAATTGGTTGGAAAAAAAGTTCGAGTTCGTCACGCGCCACAGCAAACTTTAGGTCGTTCTCGATCCGGCGCGCTTCCTGCGCTTTTTGGTCCACGATAGAATCATAAATTCTAAACTGACCTCGGCCAGCCTCCTTCGCCTCATAAAGTGCAATATCGGCTTTGCGCAAAAGCTCTTCGGGCAACTGATCATGATCGGGGAAATACGCAATACCAATGGATGCGCCAACAACAAGCTCACGATCCTTGAACGTAATGATTTGGGTGATCGAGGCAATCAAGTCACGCGACAGTTTTTCGAGTTCGTCGACAGCTCCATCAAATGATAAACACGCAGCAAACTCATCACCTCCAAGACGGAAAACAAGGTCTTCTGAGGGCAGCAAGGCTTTAATGCGACTAGCCACTTCAACTAAGACGGCGTCGCCCGACTCGTGCCCATACGTGTCATTCACCAATTTGAACCGATCAAGGTCGATAAGTACAACCGCCAGCTTCTCCTTTGATTGATCCGTATTTTCGGTTGCTTCGATGACACTGGAACGGAATTTGTTGCGATTGCGCAGGCCTGTGAGTTTATCGGTCCATGCCAGGCGCTCAATTTCCGCTTTTGAACGCTCCTGCTCAGTGACATCTGTCACGGTGATCACCATTCCGCCGTCGGTCAAAGTTCGGCTGACAGCTTCGATAAACCTGTTGTTCTTTCTCTCCCGAATATATCGGCTGGGTTTCATAGCGCCGCGAACGGCGCCAAGACATTCCATGCGCCTTTTCGCTGCGTCTTCAAGCGTTTCGTCTTCCAAAACATCAAACTCGCCGTGCGCGCAAATACGACGAAACGCATCCTCGAGACGATCACCCTTTTTTAACGTAGCTTCCGGCAACTCAAGAATGCGAAGATATTGCTTCGAGAATGTAATGATGACGAGATCTGCATCGATCACCAAAACGCCTTGTTCGATGCTTTCAAATGTTGCCTCAATTATGCGAGATGTCGCGGCAAGTTTTTCATTGCGGTTTCGTACAACTTCCAAAAGCGACTGTGACTTTTTGTTGAGTTTGGAGTTATTTTGTTGCGCCTCATCTCGCTTTGAGGAGAGCGATCGTATAGCCGCCTCAGCACCACGCGATAGATGAGTTATTTTTTGACCCAAAAGGTCGATTTCGGTTCCGCGCAAGAATGATGGAGGTTTTGGCGCGTTGACTGCGCCTCCTCCTGGCCGCCACCGCGATACCTGATCAGCGAGGGCAATGATGTGGCCGGCCAGTGTCCCATAAACAACCAAAACCAGCACGAGCCCAAAAACGAAATTCTTGAACGTTGCCAGATAAAAATACATCATCATCCGCTTGACGAGCGCGGGCGGTACGACCGTCCGGTCAACTGTGACGCTGATCTCTCCTATCTGTTCTGGTTGTTCTTTGTTTGGTGCAAAAAGTGGTTCAGTAAGAACCACAAGGCTCGGTTCCGTCAGACGACCTATGCGCGGTAAGGTTCGCTGAACTGCGCGGGAGCTTTCTATCATCACAGCGCCGTCATTTATAATCGTGACTTGCGTAACGGCACGTTGAGTGAACAGGCCCTCAACGGCCTGCTGTGCAGCCTCATCATGGAAATTGTAAACGGCCGACGCTGCCGAGGGCACAATACTGTTCAGAAATTCAGCTGCTGATATCTCTACAGCTGCTTTTTGTTGTGCCAAATCGATTGTCAGTTGAATCACGCTAGCCACTGTACCCAGGACCAGAGCAAGAAGTAGGGTTATGCGAAGCAAAACCCTACTTAAGGATCGCTCAACCTCCCGGCTGGCGCTGGATTCAGTAGACGCGTCTGACACTGGGCAGCGAGAACTATTCGTTGCCTATACCAGAGCCAGATTGCGCCGCTGCTATAGGTTCAATCGTATCAACCGCTGCCTGCAGGCTTTGCGCCAGCTGTTCCGCACCCTCGGCCGCACGAGAAACCAGGAGGTAGCCTTCTGACACCTGAAGTGGCTGCTCTTGAATAGTCAATTGCGCTGCTTGTTCTGATGTAAACAGCTGATCGATAAGGTGATATCCAACCTGCTCACTCATCGGGAACATGTCGATGCGCCCCGCCATAAGCTTGCGAAGGTTGGCCGCGTCGCTTGGGCCAACATCAATATCGAGAACGCCCGTCTCGCCCAACTGCCAAAACTCAGCAGAATAGGTGTAACCGGTGACAGCCCCAATTCGATAACCTGCAAGATCAGAAATTTCATTCCAATTTTCCAGGTCCAGATCAGTCCGGTGAAAGAACACAAGCCGGTCGTTCAGAATAGGGCCAACATGAATGAAGTCCTCCTCACGCTCTTCGCTGAAGTACCAGAATGAACTGGCCGCATACTTGCCCGTGCGCGCAGCCTCCAAGGCACGCTTCCATGGTAAATACTGAAAAGAAACCGCAAGCCCAGCTGTCTCAGCCAATTCCCAAACAATGCTGTTTACACTGCCATCTTCCGATAGCGCTTGCCCAGTAAATGGGGGATATTCTCCTGTTGTTACCCGAAACGCTGGTGTTTCAGCTTTCACCGTCCCGTTGAGAACCACGGCAGCTAGCGCTGCATACACAAAACCACGCACTTTTCACTCCTTTTCAGGGTTACCACACTAAACCTTTCGCATTGCTATCGTTAATTCGTTACCAGTGCTGAAACTGGCCTCGACGCAATGCAAAAAATTTTATCCAAGCACGCCGCTTGCCAACGATTGAAAATTCGCGCTCTATCTACGAGTCCTCGCCATACAGCAAACGGATCAAAGCATGGGTTGGTTTGAATATGCGCTTGCAATCATTGTGTTTTTTGCGAGCCACTCCATTCCACTGCGCCCAAACGTGAAACCGCGAATAGTCGCACTGACAGGGAAACGCGGATTTTCGATTGGTTATTCATGTGTTTCGCTGGCTGCACTTGTTTGGTTGATTATAGCAGCTGGGCGTGCGCCTTATGTGCAACTTTGGCCTTGGGCACCATGGCAAAACTGGGTATCGGTGGCGGCCATTTTTGTCGCTTGTCTACTGATTAGCCTGGCAATTGGACGTGCAAACCCGTTTTCCTTCGGCGGAGGCCAGAAGACTTTCGATGTATCTCGACCGGGGCTTGTGCAATGGATGCGTCATCCACTGCTCGTTGCGCTGGCGATCTGGGCATTTTCGCATGTTTTGCCAAACGGAAATCTCGCGCATGTTTTTCTGTTTGGATTGTTCGGTAGCTTTGCCATCCTGGGCCAACGCGCTGTTGATCGCCGAAAGAAGAGAGAAATGGGCGTCGAATGGCAAAAACTTCGGGCTCAAGTTCAAAACAATCAAGCACTTTTTGGTGGGTTTCGCGCAGATGAAGCCACAGTTCGGATTCTTGCAGGCCTAAGCGTTTTTCTGATTTTTTTTGGATTGCATCAGGTTGTGCTTGGAGTAAATCCGCTCCCCTGAACATACGCGCATTCCTCGGCGCTTGACGCTCCAGAGTAATCCGGGTCACGGTGTCGCCATGTTACCTATCCGCGATCACAATCCATCCGGTAGAACGCCATACGTGACTTACGCGCTGATGGCGCTCAACATTTTTATCTTTCTCAGCTATGTTCCTCTATTCAACGAACCCGCGAAGCTGAATGCGTTTTTTTATGAATGGGCTATGGTGCCCGCGATCGTCTCCCAAGAAGGACAATACTACTCCATCTTCAGTTCAATGTTTCTGCATGGCGGCTGGATGCATTTAGCGGGTAACATGCTGTTCTTGTGGATATTTGGTGACAACATCGAAGAAGAGATGGGACATGTGGGATACCTCCTGTTCTACCTTGCCAGCGGCGTTGCTGCCGCTGTTGCGCACTTGGTTTCCGCCCCCTTTAGTGGCGTTCCGACGGTGGGTGCGTCCGGCGCCATTGCTGGAGTTATGGGCGCTTATCTCTTACTGTACCCGAAAGCGCGCGTCGATATTTTGTTCTTTATTGTCATCATCATCCGCATATTCACGATACCAGCATGGATACTGCTTAGCTTATGGTTCTTGTTGCAGATTTTCGCGGGAGCAGGAGCTGATCCAAATGGCGGTGGCGTCGCTTATTGGGCACATGCAGGTGGTTTTGTCGCTGGCGTTCTATTTGCGCTACCAGTCTTTTTGCGACTTGGCGGAACCGAGTATTGGGCGCGAACCGAAGGCCATCCACCGCATCCTGAGACGCAGTACAAATACGTCCGGTCCTCGATTCCAAAAGTGAGACGAAGATGAGTACACATAAAGCGACATGCCATTGCGGTGCCGTTGAACTTGAGTTGCATCTTGCAGGTGATGTCGCAGATCCCGAGCGTTGCGATTGTTCGTTTTGCCGCAGGCGAGCCGCGCCGAATATCAGTGTCGCTTTGGACGATCTAAGAGTAGTGAGGGGGTCTGCGGCGCTCTCACTCTACACGTGGAACACAGGAGCCGCTAAGCATTACTTCTGCAAGCACTGCGGTATCTACACTCATCACCAGCGTCGGTCGAATCCACACGAATATGGCGTTAATCTTGGGTGTATCGAGGGACAAAATCCTGTTGATTTCGAACCGATCCCCTGGGGTGACGGCGTCAACCATCCGTCTGATGTTTAGTTCCGGATGATCTTTGCGAAACGTTCGAAAATGTCAGTGTTGGCAGCGATTATGTCACCATCGACAAGGATGTCTTGTTCAGGCCGGATGGCCTCGGCAAATCCACCTGCTTCACGCACGATAATCAGGCCCGCTGCGAGATCCCATGCGTTGAGAGTGCGTTCCCAGAAGCCTTCGTAACGACCTGCTGCCACATAGGCCATATCGAGCGCTGCAGAACCCCAACGCCGCACTCCAGCGCAGGTTGGCATGAGCCGAGCCAAATCCTGCAGAGTTTCTGGCAAGTCTTGCCGTCCACCGAACGGAACGCCCGTTGCAAAAATCGACTCAATCAATCGCGACCTGCCCGAAACCCGTAAACGTGCATCGTTCAGCCAGGCACCTTCGCCTTTTTCCGCGTAGAACATTTCGTCTTTCGCTGCGTCATAGACAACACCAGCCACCACGGTGCCTTTGTGTTCCAAAGCAATAGACACCGCCCAATGCGGCAAACCATGCAAAAAGTTTGTCGTGCCATCCAATGGGTCCACGATCCAGCGACGCGTTGGATCTTTGCCGGCTTCTTCGCCACCCTCTTCTGCAAGCCATCCGTAGGTCGGGCGCGCGCCAAGAAGATCTTCTTTAAGAATCTGTTCGGCATTCAGATCAGCGCGACTAACAAAGTCGCCAGCCCCCTTCATGCTGACCTGAAGATTCTCCACCTCGCGGAAGTCTTTCACAAGCGCACGGCCGGCTTTGCGCGCGGCTTTGAGCATAATGTTTAGGTTCGCGCTGCCCGGCATAGTGACCGCTCCGATGGTTCAGGCCGCGCGTATACGCCTCCTTACCTTGTCTTACAAGAGCGCCGCCCAAGTTGAGAATTCAGGCCAATAATCGTGCTTCGCTCGCGCTGACAGAGCGCCGTGCCAAGGAGCCATAATTTTTGCCTGTCCCGTTCTTTAAATGCGGAAAAAGCGCCAGAACTTCATCTCTTGCGGCACGCTCAAGGCTGTTCAACGCCTGCAAACCGGGATTGAAACTCTCAGACGCTATTCCGGCTGAATAGATCAGTTCATGGCGATCAAACATTATGTGATAATACTCCACGTCTTCGCCGTCTTCGCAGGTGATGTTGTGGCCGTTCACAAGGTACTTTGCGGGCACAAGAACCTCTTCTCGTCCAAGATAAAGTTCTGCTCTCCAACCGCTTAACAACATTCGATGTTGCTGCGATACCCAGAGTTCTTCATTGTTCCCGAGCGCTCCGGTTTTGAAGCGGACCGGCGCAAGCTTACCTTTGGCCTCAACGCGCTGGTGACCAATCCAACGCACCGCTTGGAAACCGTTATCTGCGGTTAACACTTTCTGTCCGATCTGTAGATCTTCAACGGCAACCAGTCCGTCATATGTGATGATTTTCATGCCACGGACAAAACAGGTTACGAAATCCCAGCCTTCCCGACTGGCCGTCATTCCAGAAAAGCGATTGCCCGCAAGACTGTCGAGTGTGATGGATCGTATTGGACCGAATTCTAAAGTTGCCTGATCAGCGTTGGCCGAAAATTCCGGCGCCAAATAAGAGTTGCCGTCGGTGTCCTGAAACAAAACAGCCGTATAGCTAGCCGTTGTTCCATCCACAAAGGTGACTGTGGCGTTGTAAACTGATGTTCCGTCAAACGTTTGCGGAGCACCGCCATCGATCGAAAACGAGTCGTTCGAGGAAAAGTTGTTCATGTCATAGACGCCGTCACCATCCTGATCATTGGAAAGTGACAGAGATACGAAATCATCCACCAAAGAGTCTCCAGCTCCGCCAAACGTCAGCCCGACGAGTGCCGCTGCACTTTCAGCAGTTGTATTTCCCTCTGTTGTGTCAATATCAGCCAGATTGCCGATAGAAATCACATTGAACGTCGTCGGCATACACTCTCATCCTTACCGATGAACAACACACTCTTACATGGTGGCCCTTAACGCATAACCTTATGAACAAATAGGTAAATTCTCAGTGATCTAGAGGGGAATTTTCGAGCTTTCGTGACCGCGAACCGTCACCGGTCCGTCAAATGGTGTTAAGACAAGCGCAACGCTCGATTAGCCAGCTTCGAAATGCGCGCGCTGCAGGTCGTAGCGCAGCACGTTCCGCATAAACCAAATGATAGGATTCTCGACCTTCAACCGTCAGATCATCCAGACAACGTACAAGACCAGATTCAACCATTGCACGGTCGCTTGCAGGCGATCGGGCGAGTGCAATCCCTGCCCCTGACCTGGCGAGAGCAAACCCCATCACAGTACTATCTGCATGCAGATACCGAGCTGCGCCAACACGCGCGTTGAGTTGCTCGAGCACGTGAGGCCAACCTGCGCGATGTGTTCCAACTTCTATTAATGTGTGCTCAATCAGATCGTTGGGAGACTTTATTTTTCCTGCGATGTCCGCCCGCGCCACAGGAAAAAGCTGCTCTCCCATCAACCGGTCGCTTTCGGCGCCGAAGGCAGAAGGATTGCCAAACACGATCTGTAACTCGCTGTAGCCTTGGGCAAACTCATAGGCGCTGTTGCCCGTGCTGAGTGTTAGAGCAACGTCAGGATGTTTGGACGAGAAATCTGCGTACCCCTCTGCCAAGATGCCATGCGCAAAGAGCAAAACAGCCTGAACATAAAGCGGTTGCGCTCTGGCGGCACCAAACAGACCCTCCGTTGAGCTCTGCAAACTGATGAGCGCCTGTTGAACGGCAGGCAAGTAAGCACGCCCAACCTCTGTTAGCTCCACTGCATGTGCATGGCGTTGAAACAGACGCGCGCCCAGTCTTTCCTCAAGCGCACGGACCTGTTGGCTCACTGCGGCTGCCGACATATTGAGCTCTACTGCAGCACGCGCAAAGCTTTCGCATCGCGCGGCGGCTTCAAACACACGCAGCCAGTTGAGCGATGGGACAGGAGCAGACATACACCAGACTAAGCAAAACTTATGCTCAGCGTCTAGCATAACCGCGCTCACTACAGCCAAAGCTGAATTATAACGGTCAGAGCAAGGATTGGAGGAAATCATGCTCGACGTTCAACCCCTCGTCCAAGGTCGCCTGAATCAGCAACAGGTCGATAGTTACTGGACCAATGGTTATCTGTTTCCGATCCCGGTCCTCAGACCGGATGAAGCGCAAGTCAATCGAGCAGAGATCGAGGCGATCGAGCGCGACTACAAAGACTGGAAAGCCAAAGGCCTGCCCCTGCCTCTCAACACCTACAAGCGCGTGAACTCCCATTGTGTCATGCCTCTGGCGTATCAGATCGCCGCTGATCCTAGAGTTTTGGACGTTATTGAGGGTATCCTCGGGCCGGACATATTGATTTGGAGCGTGGAGTTCTTCATCAAGGAGGCAAGTTCCAAGGCCATTGTATCGATGCACCAGGATCTCACCTACTGGGGCTTTGGCGCGGCGGAACAGCTTCTCACGGCATGGATCGCGCTGTCTCCCGCGACCGAGCAATCGGGATGCATGAAATTTGTCTCAGGCAGTCACAAAAACCCGATCCTGCCACATGAAGACACTTACGACGAAAACAACCTCTTGTCGCGCGGGCAGGAGATAAAGGTTGACGTAGCAGAAGAAGATCAGGTGCACGCCGTTCTGCAACCGGGGCAAATGTCCCTGCATCATGGGCTTATGATTCATGGCTCTGGCCCCAACATCTCCGATGATCGTCGGGTTGCCGTCGCGATCCGATATTGCACGCCACAGATTGCCCAGCAGGTGGCGTCAAAAGACTATGCAATCCTTGCGCGCGGCGCTGACCGCACCGGCAATTTCATCAATTTCACCCCGCCAAATGAAAATTTCTCTCGCGCAAGCCTGGCGATGTATGATGAAATCCGAGAAGCGCAGACTGCGGCCCTGATGGACGGGGCGGAGGGCGACGCGCAGGGGTTATATTCATAAGGACGCCAGCCATGGATAAGGTCAGCTTCACCCAGATGAAAGACGGCACCAAGGAAGACTATGAATTCCTGACTGCCCATGAAATTGACCACACCAAGCACACAGCGCACCGGCTGCTGAAGGCATTGGTTGAATTAGATGAGAGCCTGTCAGGCTATCAGATAACTCGGCTTGGCCACTCTGTGCAGTCGGCCACGCGGGCCTGGCGGGACGGGGCGGATATCGATTGGGTCGTCTCAGCGCTTTTGCACGATATTGGTGACATCTATGCGCCCTACAATCACGACGAATACGCCGCCACGATCCTCAAACCCTTTGTGCGGGAACAATGCCGCTGGTGCGTGGAAACCCATGGCGATTTTCAGATGATCTATTACGGGCATCATCTGGAAGGGTTTGATGAGAACAAACGCGACCGCCACAAGGGACACCGGTTCTTTCAGGATTGCGCGGATTTCTGTGAACGCTGGGATCAAGCAAGCTTTGACCCCGACTACGACACACTCCCCTTAGAATTTTTCGCCCCCATGGTCGAAGAGGTCTTCGCCCGAAATCCCTACTCGAAGGATGTCATCCGATGGGACGAACGCGAACCGCTAGTCAACCTTGCGGTGGCGGCAGGGCGGTAGCAGGCTTTAAAGACTTGTAAGTGTTTATTTGATGGTAGCGTATGTCTGCTTAGAGCCCAAAGCTACTCTTGCATGAACCCAACAGAGCAATGAAAAAATCCGTTCTCATTATCTTTCGAGGATACCGACTTAGTGCGTCTAAAACCGACACTTATAAGCAGCGCTTCAATTTGCTCTTTCTCGAAACGGGTCACGCGGTCAGGTGAGCCCTCAGCGTATGCGAGAATGCACTTTCCTTTGGCATTCAAAACGCGTTTCAGTTCTTCTAGAAACGTAACCAAATCCGAGACGAAGTAGATGACGTTCACGGCAATAACTGCATCAAAAGCCTCGTCCAAGAAAGGCAAGACATCTCCATCGAAATGATGAAGACTTATTCTTTCTTCGTTGATTTCATCTGCGAAAAGATTTTGCGCCTGATCTATCGCCAGATGGGAAATTTCGGTACCGTGGAACTTGGAACGAGGAAAGCGTGTTAATGCTTTGGAAAGTAACGCGCCGCCTCCAAAGCCAACCTCGAGCACCTCTCGCCCTACAACTTCGCCCAGGGTTTCTAGAGTCAAACGGTTAATATTCTCGTTTACGCAGTTCAAGCGCTTGAGAATACCTACGCCAGCATCCCCCTTGGGATTCGCGAGCTGCTCGAACTGTTCTTTGGAGTAGGCCATCTTCATTTCTTAGCTGAAGATGGTAGCGAATGCCAAAAGGCGACTATGTCCGCA
>JBCDDS010000050.1:0-23707 GCA_039180185.1 Pseudomonadota bacterium
AACAAGTCCCTAGTTTGTTTTACGTCCTAGAACAAAAGGTAGAGGAGCCACTGGTACTCCATCTTCCATTAGTTTGCGCGCCTCTTCCGGTTTTGCTTCACCATGGATAGCGCGTTCGGGCGTAACCCCATCATGCATATCGCGTGCTTCTGCCGCAAAACTCATCCCCACATACTCAGAATTTTCTTCGACGTGTTTCTTCCAGTCCTTCATCGCCTTTTCTGCGGCTGTTCCCGGCGTCGAGAGTGGCGCGCTATCGCTCTCTTCATTCAGGACCGCGCGTTTGCGACTTGCTTGGACGCGAGGGGCCATGATTGCCTTTTCTACAGAGGCGTTTCCGCAAATGGCACAGGTGACCATGCCTGCAGATTTGAGCTTGTCAAAAGCATCTGCTGACTGAAACCAGCTTTCAAACTGGTGGCCTTCTCCACATTTCAGATCAAACTTGATCACGCTGCGCTCCAATGAAACCGTTGGCTATACTTAAACGATGGCAGCCACGTTTCAAGCGTCTTTCAGGGCGCTTAAGTTGCTAAAATCTTTGGGTCAAATTGCGATAGAAGATGCGCGAGTTCCGGTTCGTCAACTTTCTTGGCCGCTTTCTTCGGGCTCATCCATTTCCGATTGCGCTCCTCTGACTCCGGAAAAGTATCGGCGAGTTTCTTCACTTTGATCGGATAGACCATCACGGCGCAGGGCAGTCGGTCGTTCTCACTGATACCTTTGTTGTAGGAAAAAAGACCCAGACACTCGCCCGCTACTTTACCAATTGCACCAGCTTCTTCCCATGCTTCTGTTAGGGCGCATTCTGCCGGCGCTTTGCCGTCCATAGGCCAGCCCTTCGGGATTACCCATCGTCCAGTTCTTCGGGACGAGATCATGAGGACTTCGGTCTTTTTGTCGCGAACACGGTAACAGAGCGCACCGAACTGTGTTCGAACGTCGCGCTTATCGGATATGTCTACCGACAAAGGTAGTTGCTTCACTTTCTGTAGGGCCATTGGGTTCTACTCCTGCCCGAACTGCTCGCACCCTTTTGTATATACGTTCCATATGCAGTTTTCTCGTGAAGTGCCAGAAAAAAAGGAACTTTTTGATCTCAACACTTTGTTTTTGCGGTTTTGTTGCACGTCCTTGCGGTGCGCTCTTCTAAGTTGAACTCAACTGAATAACTTCGCAAATCACCTGTTCACCGTTGATGCAAAACGGCAAATTTAATCGTTAGCTGCGGCAGAGTTGCACAAAATTTAAGACTGGTATGAGCAACAATGGAGCTGGGCTAAGGGTTTGACTTTAAACAGAGTTGACAAATCCGACAAAAATAATCAGATTTTTAGCACGACATCGAAATTCAGTTTTTGTCGAATCAAAAAGCGGAGCGAAGAGATGACGGGTATCTTTCACGCACCACATTCAGATCACTCGACCCAGGTCGACATCCACAAGCGTGAGGCGCGTGACACCGTGTTTGTCACGGCTGTTTCCACCGGATTGAGCCTCGACCTCATGATCGACAAGTTACTTCAATCAGTTGCGGAGAAATGGAAATGATGCACGCGCAGACCAAGCAAAATCCGGAACTTACGCCCGAGATTGCAGTTCATGATGCAAGAGAATTGACGGCAGGAAGCAGCACTGCTCACATCGTACTCGACGGCAAAGTTTACACTTTGCGTATCACGCGCGCGGGAAAACTCATCCTTACGAAGTAGGCGCCCATCGAGGCTATTCGGTCATGGTTGCCGCGTGCTCTGGACAGAACGTCAGGTACGTTTTGCACTCCCAAGCCTGATTTGGGTGGCATAATGTGCCACAGTGTGGCAGCCATTCTGGATCGGTTTTGCAAGCATTAGATTCTACACTCAGATGACAGAAACTCAGCTACATCGTCTTGCGTGGCTATTCTTCGGGGTGTGCCTTTTGCCGATCGTGGCATCAGTGATCGCTGCTTTCTCTGGTGATTTAGACACGTGGCGCAACGTCCTTGGTCCTGTGATCGGTCGTTACACCAAGACCACAATTTCTTTGGTTTTGATCGTGGCGCTTGGCACCGCAATTATCGGGTCTGTTACCGCATGGTTGGTGACCGCATATCGGTTTCCGGGCGCCCGCACGCTTGAAATTGCTCTGGCTCTGCCTTTGGCTTTTCCGGCGTATGTAATGGCTTATGCCTATACACATATGCTTGATCATCCTGGTCCGGTGCAGACTTGGTTGCGTGATGTCACAGGGTGGGGCGCGCGCGACTACTGGTTTCCAGAGATACGATCATTGGGCGGCGCGGCGTTAATGCTCGTTATCGTGCTCTACCCTTACGTCTATCTTCTGGCGCGAGCGTCTTTCCGACAGCAATCCTCAAGCGCATTCTTTGTTGCTAGAACGCTGGGTCACTCCCAGATTCAGGCTTTTTGGCGCGTGGCGTTGCCGATGGCACGTCCGGCGATCGCTGGTGGTGTTCTGCTCGCGATCATGGAAACCATAGCTGATTATGGCACAGTCGCCTATTTCAGCGTTCAGACGTTTTCAACCGGTATCTATCAGGCATGGTATTCCGTGGCAGATCGCGCGGCGGCTGCACAGTTGGCGCTTTGTCTCCTTAGCTTTGCAATGCTTCTTGCTTTTTTGGAGCTGGTGCAGCGAGGCAGGTCAAGGACGAGTGCCTCCAAGGGAGTACGTTTTGCATCGTTGGAAAAGACAAGGCTGACCGGATCCAAGGCGCTGCTGGCAACGCTCGCTTGCCTGTTTCCAGTGTTGTTGGGTTTCATTATTCCTTTGATCATGCTCGCGATTATGGCGCTAAGCTCTGAACATTATGCTTCACTTTGGCGATATGCGGATATCGTCAAAAATTCTCTTCTGGTGTCGAGTATTGCGGCAGTTTTGACCGTTCTGGGTGCCGTTTTGATCAGCTTTCGTGCCCGCACCAAACCAGGTCGCATTTCGCGTGCGATGGTATTGGGCGCCGGTCTTGGCTATGCGGTGCCTGGTGGAGTTATCGCCGTGGGCTTACTTGTGCCGATGGCGGCCTTCGACAATGGACTGGATGCCTTGATGGAGACGCAGTTTGGTATCGACACAGGACTGCTGATCACTGGCTCGATCTGGCTATTGGTTATAGCGTATATGGTGCGTTTTATGGCCGTGGCGCTCAACACATACGAAAGTGGTATAGCCAATGTCCCAACGCATTTCGATGCGGTTGGGCGATCGTTGGGACAGTCTGGTGCTCGCATGTTAAGCCGCGTGCACCTTCCAGTCGCGCGCAGCTCTGTTTTCACTGCTCTCTTGATCGTGTTTGTCGATACTATGAAAGAGCTTCCCGCAACTCTTATACTGCACCCGTTCAACTTTCAGACATTGGCGGTGCGCGCGCACAGACTAGCCGCAGATGAGCGGCTGTTCGAAGCCGCAGTCCCATCACTGGCTCTCGTTGGATTTGGCCTGCTGCCAGTCATTCTACTTTGTCGGACGCTTGATCAAGGAAAGCGACAGCGCCTCATGTTTGATCCCCGTCCTAAGACTAAATTGAGCTAGCGCCGGCTGACAGCAATTGATGCTTCGGGTTTGAGTCAAATCTATGCGCTGAAGCCAAAAAACGTAAACCTACTGTTAGTAATTTGCGCGTATCCCACCCCTTGGGTGTCGGTATTGGTGCGTGATGGAAGGTAAAGACATTTCAAGCTCCACAGTTGAAAGGCAAATCGTCTCTCGAAAAGGGATAAACGCTGTCTCAATGGATCCAAATTTCATCGGCAGCGTTACCGACTGTATGGAGCAGGGGGTGCTTGTTTGGGACGATGACGGCGTCTGTATCCTCTACACAGATCGCGTTTTCGACGTGCTTGAAATGAGCAAGAGCGATCTCACTATTGGAACAAAACGTTCAGATTTTCTTGCTGGCGCGGTCAAGCGCGGTGAACTTGAAGAAAAAGCAGTCGCAATGACTCAGGAACGTTTCCTACGCAAGACGCCCTTTCAGTTCGACCGACACCTTCGCTCTGGGCGCATCATCTCCACTGCGGCACGTCCCATGGTCGATGGCGGTTATGTTGTGACCTTTACCGATGTGACCCGTCAACGCCGCGAGTCCGCTGATCTTGACGAGGCAAAAAAGGCCTCCGAACTCGCGCAGGCACAGGCAATGGAGACACTCGAAAACGAGAAACTGCGCCAGTTCGAGGCGTCTATGCTGGCCGAATTAGGGGACTGGTTACAGACTTGTAAATCCCTCGACGAGCTATTTGTGGTTCTCAAGAATT
Organism: Pseudomonadota bacterium; assembly: GCA_039180185.1. Classification (GTDB taxonomy): domain Bacteria; phylum Pseudomonadota; class Alphaproteobacteria; order Rhodobacterales; family Rhodobacteraceae; genus Roseovarius. The sequence goes on from JBCDDS010000050.1 coordinate 4,260, forward strand.
ATATGTGTCAGCTGATGCCCCAAAGCCGTGGAGAGCTGTACATTTATTCGAATTCAAGGGATGTATTGGACAGCGCTGTATCTTGGGGTAACACAGACATCCACGACCATATTAAGGCCGATGCCTGTTGGGCGTTGCGTCGTGGGCGGAATTACTCGCACTTACCGGATAAAATTTCTTTCGAATGCCCACATGTTCAGGATCAGGAAACAGAGTCTTCGGGTGATTACATCTGTGTTCCGATCATCGCGCACGGGGACACCGTTGGACTGCTACATATTCAGTTCCAGACCAACGTGTCTGATCAACAAGGTGTCCGATCCCCACACAGTTTTGCCGCGCAATGCGGGGAACTGATCAGCCTGGCAATTGCAAATGTTAAACTGCGTGATGAACTGCATCATCAGTCGACTCGTGATCCATTGACTGGGCTGTTCAACCGTCGTTTTTTCCTAGAATCTATGCGAAATGAGCTAAAGCTACAGGAGCGCCGAGATGGTAGTTTTGGCTTGGTTTCCTTCGACGCAGATCAGTTTAAGTCCTTTAACGATAATCACGGGCATGATGCAGGAGACATTATCCTACGCGCTGTCGCCGATGTAATGAACGCGCTGTTTTCAGACGACGAGGTGTTATGTCGTTATGGCGGTGAAGAATTCACGGTTTTGCTTCCTAGCGCTTCTCGCAATGATACCCTTGAAGCAGCAGAGAGGTTGCGGGCCAGAGTACAAGATATTTCAGTCACCTATGCCGGACGTACCCTTCCTACTGTTACAATTTCGTGTGGCGTAGCCTCTTATCCTTACGACGGGTCTGAGGTTCAGAGCATTCTCAAAAACGCAGATGACGCACTCTACCTGGCAAAGGATGAAGGGCGAAATCGCGTTATCGACTCGTCGCAGTTAAAGACGGGGAAGATTAAGGTTATCTGAATGCTCAAAAAAGTAGCCCGCCAAAAAAAGGGCTTGGCGGGCTTAAATTGAAACTGGCTTGCAGTTAAGTCTGCAGGTAACTTTCCAGGCTATCGTCTAAAGCGTCCACCCAAGGAGTGTGATGTGGCGGCGCCCGGTTACCTGTCATCGGCGACACATACCCGTGGTTGCGGAAGTCCATGATGCCCTTCTTCTTATGCTTCTTCCATTCGTAGAAAGCTTGATTGGCCGCCTCGACGTCAAAGCTTGGATAATCGGTTTCATCGATCAGTTCTTGGACATAAGCACCCTGGTAAGCGATGCAGGCATAATCATCCTCGAGCGCATCTTCTGCCGCTTCACGCGCTTTTGGATCGGCCTCCATGGCGGCCTGATCGGGTAGGTCGATCTTACCCATGATCTGGTCGCGCACCCACCATGCTTGCGCATCAAACATGTTGAACGTGTACCACTGGTCCTGCATGCCGATGTAGAACATTTTCGGGTTCTTGTTCCAAACCACGCCTTTGTAGAGATCCGCCGCAGCCAAACGGTTCGCCGTTTTCAGGCGAAGGTCATCAGGCAGGAACGGGAAGTGGTGCTTGTACCCGGTGCACAGGATCACCGCATCCACCTCTTTGCTTGTTCCGTCCTTGAAATGCGCGGTTTTTCCTTCGACTTTTACAAGGGCAGGGACCTCTTGCCAGTTATCTGGCCAGTTATATCCCATCGGCGCCGTGCGGTGCGCGACCGTCACAGACTTGCAGCCGTATTTCCAGCACTGAGACCCGATATCTTCGGCGGAGTAGGAAGTGCCAAGGATCAGAATGTCTTTTCCGGTGAATTCGCGCGCGTCGCGGAAATCATGCGCGTGAAGAACGCGACCATTGAAGCTTTCAAATCCTGGGTAGTAAGGCACGTTCGGCGTTGAGAAATGACCACTTGCCACAACAACGTGGTCAAATTCTTCCGATGTTTCTGCATCAGCTGCCGAATCGCGTGCCGTGACTGTAAATTTGCCGTTGGCTTCGTCATATCGTACGTCGCGCACCGTGTTGTTGAAGCGGATCCAGTCGCGGACACCGGCTTTTTTTACTCGACCTTCGATATAGTCGAACAGAACGGCACGTGGAGGATAGCTCGCAATCGGTTTGCCGAAGTGTTCGTCAAAAGTGTAGTCAGCAAATTCCAGACCTTCTTTGGGACCGTTTGACCAGAGATAGCGATACATCGAGCCGTGGCAGGGTTCGCCATCAGCGCCGACACCTGTTCGCCAAGTGTATTTCCATAGCCCGCCCCAATCGTCTTGCTTTTCGTAACAGACGATGTCGGGAACCTCTTCTCCATTGTTCGCCGCGGATTGAAAGGCACGTAATTGGGCGAGGCCTGATGGGCCGGCTCCTATCACGGCAACGCGTTTCTTAGTCATAGTTTTGCTTCTCCCTGGACTGGTATGAACCAATTTATAATTTTGGTACTTTTGGTATCTTGAATTAAGCCAGCGACTATACCAGTCTGTCAACTGTTTCGTCAGGAGCGTGCATCGCAACATATGGATAGTTCAAGCTTCGCTCAAAAACTTGCCGTGACCGGCGTGATGCCTCGGCTTTCAGTGGGAATGGCAAGTACCATTGATATTGGCTTTCTGGCACCATTGTCGGGACAAGCAGAATCATGGGGTCTGCCAGGCCTACAGGGTTGCCGTATTTGGGAACAGTCGCTGAACAAGCGCGGCGGCGTTCTGATCGACGGACGACGCTACCCGATTGCCATTCATGCCTTTGATTGTGGGGACGATCCGACGCAGGCGCGAGAAGGCGCACAGCTCCTTCTACGTGACCATGACATCAAACTCATGATGATGTTGGGTGGGGATACCTACCGCGTGGTGGCCGATGCGCTCAACGCGCAGCGTATTCTGACATCGACGCTCTTACCTTCCGATTTATCGCCGGATTCTCCGTTCCTGATTGCGCCGTCTGAAGTGCATCCGGTCTACATTGTCACTGGTGTGGACTGGCTTGCTCGCGCGAAACCAGAGTTAAAGACTGTAGCGCTTTGCGCTCAACAGGATGGAATGGGGTTACCGTCACTTGCCACTTATCGCGCGGCGTTCAAAGCGGCAAAGATCGAGATCGCTTGTGAAATTCAGTACCCTGCTCAAGGTGCGCCAGCACGAGAGGTTGTCGGCCCGATGTTAGATGCAGAGCCTGATATCCTATGTTGGTGCACAAGCTATACGCCAATGGTTCATGCGATGACTGAATACGCGCATGAGAAAGGTTTCAAAGGACAAATCCTGTCATGTACCTTTGATCACTACACAAAACTCACGGAGAAGTTGGGTAGTGATTTCATGGAGGGTGTAGTTTTTCAATTTCCAGACTTTGACGACCCTGCATTGAGCGAAAAAGCCTTCTTCTTTAATCAGCCAAAAGTTTTCTACGAGGAATACAACGCGTTATATCCCAATAGCTGGACAGCTGTAAGTTGGGAATACACTGCGATCCTCGACATCTGGCATGCAGCTGTAGAAAAGGCGGGTACGGTCAATCCAATTTCAGTTCTGGCCGCAATGAAGCAACTTGGCCATGTGACGCACGCTTTTGGCCATGCGGAATGGTGGGGTGGGGATTTATTTGGCATCGACAACGCGCTGATTGGTGATTGGCCCGTGGTCACAATACAGGAAGGGCAGGCGAGAATTGTTGAGTTTGGCTCTGTGCCGGATTGGCTACGCAAAAATGGGGATTTGCTGCGCGCCGAGATGATGGATTTGGGGCAGATGTGGCAGCAGCGGGTAAAAGAACGTCGCGACAGAGGCTCGGGGCCTGACAACATTGGAAGCGAATAAAAACCCTAGACACATACCCGACTTACGGTTCAACCTTTAGTTTATTTAAAGCAAAGGATTTAACCGATGGTACAGCGGATTATTTTGATTCACGGACGTAGCACGAAACCCTGCAAACGTGTCCATGCAAAACTATTAAAAAGTGCTCTTTTACAGGGGCTTAACCGTGTCAGCGCCAAGGCTGCAAAGAAAGTCTCGAATGGATCGATCAAACTGAACTTCGTCTATTATGGTGACATCAATAACGATATTCTTGCGCGCACCAGCGATCGCCACAAAAAGATGCTCACGGCGAAAGATCCCGACTTTAGCAACGTGCCTTGTCTGCCCGAGGACGGTTTTCAACAATCGATAGATGCACTTGCGGCGTTCAAGCGTTTCGACAAGCGCGCCTATAAGAGAATTCTGCGCGAAAACGAGGATTCGCGATTACTGGATAGCGCGGCGCGCGCGGTGTCGACGATCGCGGCAATCACCACGGCCACGTTGCTCAACGAGTTTGCGATCAAGAAGGCAACTGCAGACATGGGCGCCTATCTTATGCGGCGTTCAGTCGGCTCGGCAGTGCGCGAAAGGTTGCAAAGTCCGCTTCGTACCGCGCTGCAAAAGGGCGATGATGTCTGCCTGATATCGCATTCGATGGGCTGCATGGTGAGCTATGATGTACTCTGGAAGTTTTCCCGCATGAGCGAATACCGCAAGGTTCGTGAAAACGGAAATCGCGTCAAGCGTTGGATAACGCTTGGCTGTCCTCTAGGCGAAGCGGGTGTCAAAGCCAACCTGTATGACGCCAATGAACGAAATCAACAGGACGGCACAGACAAACACCCCAAAGACATCGTCGATCAATGGGAAAACATTGCAGCCGTCGATGACTTCATCAGCCATGACGCAACCATGCGTGACGATTTTCGCGCAATGCTGAAATACGAACACCTTAAGGGCATTAGGGATCAGAAAATTTACAATTGCTGGGCCATGGATGGCAAATCTAATCCGCATAAGTTCTATGGATATCTGGCGCATCCGGTGACGGCAGACATCGTTGCCCGCTGGATCAAGTAAAAGACGTCAGTCTTCCTGCAGCAGTAGTTTTTGTTCTTCCACCAGATTGAGCTTCACAAACTCTACGGCCTGTGCCACGTCCCGTGATGCGATGGCGTTGTAAAGCGTGTTATAGCGCTTTTGGTAATCCTCAAGCCTGCGCGGGGTAAGCCCGCGACGTCGTGATTGCCCGCGAAAACTCTGCCGGTAAGTTTCAATCGCCAGTCGATAACAGGACGCAAGAAGAGCATTGCCCGTGCCGTCTGCGATTTGCGAATAAAGCTGCTCTTCAAGTTGAAGGAACGCGTCCACGTCGGTGGTGACAACTTCGATCTCGGAAAGTGTCTGTGACAGCTCTGTGATCATGCGCGGTGTCATATTAACCACCGCCAGCCTGACGATCTCTGGTTCCAAAATACCGCGCACAACGAGGTGGTCGAGCGGGCTTGTGTCGCTGGCAACAGAGTCGGGAGAGAACGGCTGGCCTTCACTATGATAAGTGACAAAACTACCAGAGCCCGGCCGTCTGCGGATCACATCTTGGCCTTCGAGAATGTCTAATGCTTCCCGCACCGTATTACGCGCCACGCCGAGCTCAGCGGCAAGTGTGCGTTCGGAAGGTAGCCTAGTGTCATTTGGATATTCTTCTGCCTTGATGCGCGCAAACAACGTGTCGACAACGATTTGCACCGTCGCACCGATTGGATGCGATATCAGGAGTTCACTGTTCGATGTGACGCTGGACATTTCTATAGCTAGACCATACCAATTTCTACAAAATTGGTATAAATTGGTCTGATGGCTGCGTAAAGTACCGACAGCACAGCTTGTGGAAGAATTCGGAAATGTTCCAATCCAGCTTGTTCGAGATTCGACCAGAATGGATCGACTACAACAACCACTTCAACATGGGCTACTACGCTGTTTTGTTCGATCTGGCTGCAGATGAAGCCTACGCTGATCTTGGCTTTGGCCCGGACTATAAAACGCATTCGGGACACACGACGTATTCTGCAGAATTTCACATCTGCTATCTCCGTGAGTTGAAGCTCGGTGATCAGGTACGCGCCAATTTTCGTATCATCGATTTCGATGAGAAGCGTTTTCACAGTTATCAAGAAATGATTCACCGGGACGGTTGGATCGCTGCTACGGGAGAGGGGCTGACTTTGCATGTCGACACATCTGGGCCGAAGGTTGCGCCGATGCCTGCCGATATTCAGAAGCGGCTATCGGATTGGAAAGACGAACAAAGGCAATTGCCCAAGCCTTCTAGTATCGGTCAAGGTATCGAAATGATAAAAAAGTAAAATGTTTGACAGCACCCCTCGACGTTTAACACTTGACAGGCTTAGGCTGCTCGTCACGGTAGGATTGAAGAATCCAAAGCCTCACAAATTGGAATCCGACAGGGACGTCGCAAAACATGTTCGAGCTGATTGTTAAGCGCCTGTTCCTTGGCCTGGTGACGGTTTGGCTTGTCTCCGTAGTTATTTTTCTTGGCATTGAAGCACTGCCTGGCGACGCGTGTACGGCGCACTTAGAGCGTGACGCGCAAGGTGAGCTGCTTGAGAATTGCCGCGAGAAGCTTGGTTTAGAAAAGCCAGCTTTTGCCCGGTATATGGATTGGGCAAGTGCGGCGATAACGGGTGATCTGGGCGTTTCCATCGATGGTCAGACAAAGATCACCTCTGAAGTCGCTCTTCGAGTGAAAAATTCTATTCTTCTTGCGGCAGGCGCTCTCAGCGTCGGTGTGCCTCTAGCTGTTTTTCTTGGCGTGATTGCGGGACTGTGGCGAGACCGTTTCCCTGATCTGTTCATTTCGACCGCTGCGATTTTTGCTATGACAATCCCGGAATTCGTCAGCGCGACGATCCTGGTGCTCATTTTCTCCATTTGGTTGGGTTGGTTGCCTGCGGTTGTCCTCACCCCCGCCGATGCTCCTGCACTAGAGTTTTTTCCGGAGTTCGTACCTGCCACGATTGTTCTGACGCTCGTTATGGTTGCGCATATTATGAGGATGGTGCGATCTTCTGTCATAGAGGTCATGGCTGGCGAGTTTGTGCAAATGGCCACTTTGAAGGGCGTTCCGTATTGGCGGATCGTTGTGCGTCACGCGTTGCCCTCTGCTCTTCTACCAGCAATTAACGTGGTCGCACTGACTGTCGCTTGGCTGTTAGGTGGCGTCGTTGTTGTGGAAGTCGTGTTCAATTACCCCGGTCTCGGCCGTATGATGATCGACGCGATTTCTGATCGTGACCTGCCGGTGGTGCAGGCGATAACCCTATTGGTCGCGGCGACTTACGTTGTAATCAACCTTGCGGCGGATATGGCAGGTATCTTGCTTAATCCGCGTCTGCGAACACAACTGGGGCGCAGATAGTGACGGACGCAAGCTACACGACTGAGACAGCTGAAACGTCTTTTCTTCGTAGATGGATGCGCGTTTTGGGTTCTGTGGCGCAACGGCCTTCCGGAGCAATTGGGCTCACTTTAGTCGCAGTTCATATAATTGTTGCAATCATTAGCCCGTGGATTGTTCCATACGACACTGTGGCGCTGAGCGCAGATGAAATTCTTGCGCCACCTTCCTCGATTCACCTGCTTGGTACGGACTCGCTTGGTCGCGACGTATTCAGCCGCGTGCTGGAGGGTGGACGTCAAGCGTTGATTGTATGCGGTATAGCAACACCACTATCGATGTTGTGGGGCGGGCTTTTGGGAATCTATCTTGGGCTACGCGGTGGCTGGCTTGATGACATTGTCATGCGGCTTGTCGATGCTGTGCTGTCTTTGCCGGGTATTTTGCCTCTGATGGTGGTTGTTGTGATCATAGACGGCGGCAATCTTGTTCTCACAATAACCCTAGCGGTGCTGTTTGGTATTCCGGTGATCCGCGTTGTTCGCGCGGCAGCGCAAGCTGTTGCCGCCCGGGATTTCGTTTTGGCAGCGCGCGCGCGTGGTCATTCGCGGCGCAACATTATGTGGCGAGAACTTTTACCAAACGTTCTCGACGTGCTGATGGTCGAGGGCGCAATGCGGTTGTCTTGGATGCTGCTCAGTTTTTCTGCACTCTCATTTCTTGGGTATGGCGTTGCGCCACCAACGCCCGACTGGGGACAGGACATATCAGAAGCACGCGTTTTCATGTCTCTGGCACCTTGGGGTGTCCTTGGTCCAATGTTCGCCCTAAGCACGCTTATCATTGGTGTAAACCTGACGGCTGATGCGTTGGCAAAGGCGCTCGGGCTCGACCGAGCGCAAAGGGCGGTCGTCTGATGGCAGCAAAAGCGATCATAGACGTCAAAGATCTTTCCATCGGCTTCACGGCTTCTGGCGGCATCATAAAAGAAGTGCTCTGCGACATTAATCTTCAAGTGTGTCGTGGCGAAACGGTCGGTCTCGTCGGAGAAAGCGGATCTGGCAAAAGCACTCTGGCGCTAGCTGCCATGGGATTTCTGAAACCGGGTTTGCGCAAGCTAAAGGGCGATGTGCGTTTTGATGGCGATGATGTGTTCGCCATGTCAGTGCGGCAATTGGAGAAGATCAGAGGTGGTAAGCTCGGCCTGATCCCACAGAACTCCGGTCAGGCACTCACGCCAACGATGCGGATTGGTAAGCAGCTTTGCGAAGCGATCGCCTTGCATTGCGATGTGCCGTCCGCTGAGTGTGCGCTGCGTGCTGAAGACTTGTTAGGGCAGGTGCAATTGCCAGACGTGAAAGCGATTATGAAACGTTTCCCGCATGAGCTTTCGGGTGGCCAGCAACAACGCGTAGCGATTGCCATGGCACTTGCGGGAGAACCCGAGGCGCTTGTTCTGGATGAACCCACAACTGGTTTGGACGTGACGACGCAGATCCATATTCTTGACCTGCTGCGCGATCTGGCTGCGGAGCGCAATATGGCCATGGTTTTGGTGAGCCATGATCTGGGCGTCATCGCGCGGTGTTGCAACCGAGTTGCCGTGATGTATGGCGGCAAAGTTCTCTTAGATGACTCCGCGAAACAGGTGCTTTGCGCGCCAAAGCACGACTACGCGAAGGAGTTGCTTGAGGCGACGCCCAAAATTATGCCGGTTGGCAAGGCTAATGGCCAATCAATAAGTGCCGATGCACCCGAGGTTTTGGCATTGGATGACTTAGCGCTCTGCTATCGCCGCACTGGCTTTTTTGAACGCTTGCTAGGGCGGGATGAAGCCCCAATGACGGTTGAGGGCGTGTCTCTCAAACTGGCCAAAGGCGAAACACTTGGCCTTGTCGGAGAGTCTGGCAGCGGCAAATCCACAATCTTACGTGCAATTGCAGGGATACTTTCGCCTGAGAAAGGCAAGATCAACGTTGCAGGAGAACCACTGCCCCCCGTGATCGACAAGCGTTCTTCGCAGGAACTACGCCGCATTCAGATGATTTTTCAAAATCCGGACGAGGCCCTCAATCCGCGCCAGAGCGTGGTGCAAATTCTCACCCAACCACTACAACTCTATTTTGGCATAACGGGTGATGCGGCCCGCCAACGCGCCGCAGAGATGCTCGAACGCGTGCGGCTTCCTGCAGAGTATCTTGATCGCCTGCCTGGACAGCTTTCGGGAGGCGAGAAGCAACGCCTTGCAGTGGCGCGTGCTTTCATCGCGGAGCCGGAGATCGTGCTGTGTGACGAGGTGACCTCTGCACTGGACGTTTCAGTCCAGGCAACGGTGATGGAGCTTTTGCAGGACCTCAAACGTGAGCGCAAAACTACCTATGTCTTCGTAAGTCACGATTTGGCAGTAGTGCAGCAGCTTGCCGATCAGATTGTGGTTCTTAAGCAAGGTCGCATCTGCGAAGCTGGATCCGTAGACCAAGTCTATGGAAACCCATCTCATCCTTACACGAAGAAACTTTTTGAGGCGGTTTTAGAACCAGAGCCGGTTTGAAAACGTCTCCCGTCAAGCGTCTGTTTCTTGAGATCCGTCATTAGCTTGAATTGAACAGATATTTCGCGGCGCCGATTACGTGCTGTTAACGGCGTGCCGATAGCTCTTTGCTTCGTTGCCTGCACTTCCGTGGGCGTTAGTGGGAAAGAACCAATGCTGCACGATACAAAGACTTTGCAAGACAAAAAACTGATGCCCAAACCGGGTGAAACTTATCGTTTAGTGACCCGAAGCGATATGGACGGCCTGGTGTGCGCAGTGCTGCTGAAAGAGTTGGGTATATGTGGTGACATCAAATTTGTTCATCCAAAAGACATGCAGGACGGCATACTTGAAATGGGTCCAAACGACATTTCCACGAACCTGCCATACGTTCCTGGGATCTACATGGCCTTTGATCACCACGACTCAGAAATGGAGCGGCTGGAAGAAGACCTCGACAACCACATAATCGACGTTAACGCCAAGTCTGCTGCGCGCGTGGTTTATGACTATTTCGGTGGGAAGGCCGCGTTCCCACGCGTGTCCGACGCAATGATGGAAGCGGTTGATAAAGCCGATGCTGCGTTATTTGACCGCGAAGATGTGTTGGACGCAAAGGGTTGGGAGCTTCTGAGCTTTTTGATGGATTCGCGTACGGGTCTCGGGCGCTTCCGCGATTTCCGCATCGCGAATTACGAATTGATGATGCAATTGATCGATCACTGTCGGGAAAAACAAGATATCAACGAAATCTTAATGTTGCCGGACGTCAAGGAGCGCGTGGATCTCTACAAGAACCATGAACCGCAGTTCCGCGATCAACTCAAGCGCTGTTCGATGGTCTACAAGAACCTCGTTGTGCTCGATCTGCGAAACGAGGAAATCATTTATCCAGGAAACCGCTTCATGATTTATGCGCTTTTCCCAGAGTCCAACATTTCGATCCATGTAATTTGGGGCAAGGCACAACAGAACACGGTGTTTGCAACCGGCAAGTCGATCCTGAACCGCAGCAGCAAAACCGATGTGGGTAACTTGATGCTGCAATATGAAGGCGGCGGCCACAGTGCAGCAGGCACATGTCAGGTAGAGAACGAACGCGCTGAAGAGGTTCTTGCTGAACTGATGGAACAGATTAACAACGACGGATAACAGGTGGGACGCTGTCTCGCTCTTCTCGCTTATAGTGGCCAAAAAATTAATATGGCGGGAAGAGCGACAGCGATCACCAAAATTTCAAGCGGCAGCCCGATGCGCCAATAATCGCCAAAACGATATCCTCCTGGACCGAGAATAATGGTGTTGTTCTTGTGACCTATCGGGGTGAGGAAGGCACAAGACGCTGCCACGGCTACTGCCATCAACCATGTGTCCGGATTGGTTGATGTGGCGGATGCCATGCCAAGCGCTATGGGCGCCGCGATTAAAGTGGTCGCCACATTGTTGAGAAAGTCAGAAAGTGTCATCGTCACGACAAACAGAACGAATAGAGATACCCATGCGGGAGAGCCTTTCGTCACTGCGAGGATCTGCAAGGCAATAAGTTCCGCCCCACCAGATTCTTCAAACGCCGCCGCCAACGGGATCAAGCTGGCTAGCAAAACGATGACTTTCCATTCAATCGACTCGTAAACCTCCCGCCCGGTGACTAGACCGACGGCAACGAATCCTACGACCGAGGCGGCAAGGGATACTGGAAGTGAGGCCCATCCGACCACCGCCACGGCTATCGCAGCCAGAAAGATGCCAATTGAAAGTCCTGCCTTCGAACGCTGCACCACCTGCGTTTCGCGTCCTTCAATAGGCAAAACACCCATCCACGCCGCTGCCTCAGCGTTACGTTCTGGCGCGCCCAGCATCAAAAGCACGTCGCCAGGTTTTATGGTTAAAAGCCGAACGCGGTCGCGAAACCGGCGCCCGTTGCGCGACACACCCAGCAACGTCACGGAATGTCGATACAGCAATTGCAAGCTTCGCGCTGTACGGCCGGCCGCACGCGAACCATCAGGCACAATGGCCTCCATCAAAGAGAGCCCGGTCGATGTCACACCACCTTTGTGTTTTTCCGAACCGGCAAACTCCAATTGACCCTTACCCATAAAGGCTTCGATCGATTTTGGTTCTCCTTCAACCACGATGAAATCGTTGGCGCGAATTTCGCGACTTGCGGCAAATCCTGGCACTCTTTTTCCATTTCGAACCAGCCCCAGGATGTTGAGATCATGCTCATCAGCTGCGGGGTACAGATCCCGCACGACCATTCCTTCTTCTACAGCCTTTTCGCTGACCCGTACTTCGGCGACGTAACGCCCTTTTAGAAATTCTTCTTCCTGCTCAAGCGCGCCTTCGCGTGCAGGTAAAAACCGCCAGCCGATCAAAGACACAAAGGCTATTCCTGCGAGCGCAACGGTTAGACCGACCGGCGCGAAATCAAACATTCCAAACGACACGCCGAGAGCATCCTGGCGATACTCAGCGATCACGATGTTTGGTGGTGTGCCGATCAGAGTGATCATACCGCCCAGGATTGTCGCAAAGGATAGCGGCATGAGTGATTTGCTCACCGCGCGCTTGGCCTTAGTTGCTGTCTCCAGATCAAGCGGCATAAGCAGTGCAAGGGCAGCCACGTTGTTAATGATCGCTGAAATACCAGCGCCGACAATGGCCATCGCTGCTATGTGTAGGGGTAGGGGGCGATCAGCATCCAGCAGACGAGCCGCCAGTTTTTCTATCGCGCCGGAGCCGACCAATCCTTTAGACACGATCAGCACAAGCGCGATGATCGCAACTGCTGAGTGACCAAATCCGGAGAACACCTCTTTTGTAGGAACCAACCCAAGTCCTGCAGCGAGAACGAGCGCACCGAAGGCGACAAGGTCGTACCGAATACGCCCCCAGACCAGCAGCAGGAAAAGCAAGGAGAATATCGCAAAAATTAACGTCTGATCGCTAGGCATCTGCTCGTCCATAGTCTTTGCGCTATGGTTATGCGAGTTGGCTCCTTATGGCAAAGGGGAGAAAATCATTGCTTGAAGACATGTCTTCGGCGTGCAACGGAAGTTATTATTGCAACCAACTGCTATTTCGATGTGTCGAGTTTGGTCTGCCACTAGTTGTTCTAAAATTTCTTGTGGCAAGAAAAAACCCACCGACAAGTGACGGCGGGTTTTAATACAAGAAGTTTTCAAACTCCTAAGACTTTTTTCTACGACGTCCGACGTAACCCATCAGACCCAAGCCGCCGATCAAAAGTGGCAGCGCAGCGGGTACAGGCACAACTGATGCTCTGAACTCGCCAACCGCACCTGAACCTGCAAAATCTACCGTTAGGGTCGTAAGACTTTCGTTGGTAAAGGTAAATTCGATGAATTGGTTTGGTCCGTCACCGTCGCCTGCCGCATTGACAAGACCACTATTGTCAACCCCGCCAGTCGCAATCTGGCCATCCTCGTCGAAGATGCTTGTGCCTTCTTCAACATCGAGAAGCGCTATCGACTCTAGAATAATCGGATTGTCAAAAACGAATGTCAGCGTCCCTCCGACGGCGTCGTCAGGTGCACCTGCGTTTTCTTGGACGATTAAAACATTACCAAAGTTACGAACATCGGCTGCATTATCCACGTTGGTGACCGGTGACCCCAGGTCGAAATCGCCGCCTGTAACGTTGTTGGTATCAAAGATAACAGCGTCACCAATGCCACCTGTTGCGGTCAACATCCCTGTCAATCCACCGCCAAAGTCGAACGCGCCACTCACGACATCACCCGCCGAGAAGGCGCTGAAGTCCACCAATGTTGATGCTTGTGCGCTGCTTGCTGCGCCAACGCAGAAAGCCGCCGCTAAAAGTGTATGTTTCATGGTTTCCCCACCTACATAACGCCGCAGAAGCAAATTACCCCAGCTTCTGCACCACAATATTAACCCATACGTTGTAATTCGCGACACTCGCGCGAGTCAAGTTCAGATCGTTAACGATTTGGTCAGACTACCGGGTTCTAATTGTGCGATTTTGTAAAACAGCAAAGCTTATTAACACATTTTCGCACTTTAAGAGAAATCTCAGACGTTCATCATCGTGAATGGATAATTCAATCAAGATAAGCTGCCATCAAAGGCTGAGTTTCTTGGTCACAATCTCATTCACAGCTTTGGGGTTCGCTTTCCCGCCAGTGGCCTTCATCACCTGACCGACAAACCAGCCTGCCAGCTTTGGATTAATTTTTGCCTTTTCAACTTGGGCGGGATTATCCGCGATGATTTGATCGACAGCGGTTTCTATCGCACCGGTGTCGGTGACCTGTTTCATCCCGCGCGCTTCGACGATCTGGGCCGGATCGCCGCCTTCGGTATAAACGATCTCAAACAGATCCTTGGCGATTTTACCCGAAATCGCATCAGAGCTTATTAAGTCTACAATTCCGCCAAGTTGTGCCGGGCTTACCGGGCTTTCTTTGATACCTTTGTCATCGCGATTTAAACGTCCGAAGAGTTCGTTTATCACCCAGTTGGCTACAGTTTTGCCGTCACGTCCCTGCGCAGCGTCTTCAAAGTACGCAGCATTGTCGACCTCGGCGGTCAAGACACCTGCATCATATTCGCTTAGGCCAAAGTCCACAATGAAACGCGCCTTTTTTTCGTCTGGTAGCTCGGGAAGGGACGCCGCAATATCGTCCACCCAGGCTTGTTCGATCTCAAGCGGAAGCAAGTCAGGGTCGGGAAAATACCGATAGTCATGCGCCTCTTCTTTGGAACGCATAGACCTCGTTTCGTTTTTGTCCGGATCATAAAGCCGAGTTTCTTGTTCAACTTCACCCCCAGCTTCGACAATCGCAATTTGCCTGCGGGCTTCGTAGTCAATCGCGGCTTGAATAAAACGCATGGAGTTCATGTTCTTAATCTCGCAACGGGTTCCCAGATGCGAGAAATCTTGTGTTTCCATGTATTTTTCGTAGGCGCCCGGCATGCAGATCGAGACATTAACGTCGGCGCGAAGACTGCCGTTTTGCATGTTGCCATCGCATGTGCCGAGGTAGCGCAGAATCTGGCGGAGCTTGGCGATATACGCAGCCGCTTCTTCGGGCCCACGAATATCGGGTCGCGAGACGATTTCCATCAAGCAAACGCCAGTCCGGTTAAGATCAACAAAAGACATGTTCGGGTCCATGTCATGGATCGATTTGCCGGCATCCTGTTCCATGTGAATACGTTCAATACGGACCTTGCGTGCGATGCCTGGTTCCATATCCACCACCACTTCGCCCTCGCCGACTATCGGGTGGTAGAGTTGGCTGATCTGATAACCCTGTGGTAAGTCTGGATAAAAATAGTTCTTACGGTCAAACGCGGATTTTAGGTTGATCTCTGCTTTCAGGCCGAGACCGGTGCGTACCGCTTGCTCTACGCAGTATTCATTTATTACCGGCAACATACCGGGCATAGCGGCGTCAACGAATGATACATTCGAATTCGGTTCTGCGCCGAATGTTGTGGATGCGGCGGAAAATAATTTTGCAACGGACGCCACCTGCGCGTGCACTTCCATGCCGATCACTAATTCCCAATCGTGCTTTGCGCCGGAAATTACTTTGGGTTTGGGCGGCTCATAAGTCAGGTCCAGCATCGAGTGCTCCTTGCGCGAACTGCCGAGTTTCTATGCCAGCGAAAGTGGACGGGCAAGAGTACAATAAAGGGCTATTGAAGCGCAGGAAGCCTGTACATACCAGACGAGGAAAACGCGATGGAGCTACCATCGGCCATTTGAGAGGCAAAGCGAGACGCGATTATACGCATGGCTATTTGTTTTCCTTTGGCAATTAGCGCTTTGCGTGAAGGGAGCCTCGGAGATTCACCTGGTGATAACAAGGCTTGAGACCAAATCAGCGGATGCAGCTCTTGCAGGTGGTTCTGAAGGATATGGTCGAGGAAACCGTGGATATGCTCGCGGCTTTCATCCGCGTGTGGTGGAAGTTCTGTATTAGATGTGCCTGGCGCCATAGCGATCGCGCAGAACGCAGCCAACAGATTGACGATATGCTGATCATTTCTGCGGTGCAGGATGTCTCGCATCCACTCGAAAAAGAATTCCGGGTCGAGCAGGTTTAAACCGCGCGGTTCGAGTGCTAGTGCGTCGAAATAGACCCAAGTATAACCGCCGGCGCCCCATGCGGTTTCTGTCTGCAATGCAATACGGCGCGCCATAACTTCCAGCGTGGCAACTCCACCGGCATACTCTGGCAAAATATGCCGTCCTAAAGCGCGCATGTGACGCAGGCCGTAAGGATCAAGGTCTACCAAGCTTTCATATTCTTTTTGCAGATTTGCTGCGTTTCTTGCGTTGGCTGCATAAAGCGCACAACGAGCTGCACCTATCGATGGCGAATTTAACTCTACAGCGTCGTACGATGAGAGAATTTTGCCGGCACGCTTGAGATGGCCCGAGCAGTTTCTTTGCGCACGTTCTGGATCGTGTTCTGTCACAATGTTGCGCCATGCCCACGCCATATCGATATGCGCAAGGGCCACCACTAAAGCGGTTGGATAATCACCAGGAAACTCCTTTAGTGCTTCTTCAAGTTCGAGCCACCCATGTGGGCTTGGTTCGGCGCCGTCAAAAAGCGCATCTTCTACGGCGGCAACAACGTCGCTGCGGGCGCCATAGGCCATCAACAAAGATGCTGTTTCACCTCCCAAGGTGCACAATCGTTTGCGATCCGCTTGCCGAATTTTATCGGACAACTCATCCCACGCTTCTTGTCGTGCCAGTTTTTGACCGCGATCCTGGTGCATGGCGCGCGACATTTCTTCGTCAGACACGGGCAATGAAGGCAGGATGACCTGTTTTGCAAGGTCGTCAATATCCTTGTCCAATGTAGCTGTGGTTTCAACGCTTTCTCGGCTTTTCAAAAGCCAAGCTCCGAGGCTGCGCCCTACAGCTGTTCCAGTTACGCGGAACTTTGGAGATTTGATCATTACCCACCACAATCATTACAGCCACAGCAGTCTTATGGCGTGATTCTAACGAAAATTCAGCATTTTCTGCGAAAACGGATTGTTTCTTTTTTGGTGTTTATGAAAGTGCAGCAGCAATGCGCTGCTTGAAATAAACATGCATTAGCATCTAAATAATTTTCTTGCTTTTCAGCGTTTTCCAGGCGGATTCGAGTGGCGACTAGCTTCGAATACGTGTGAGCATTTCCGTTGTGTCCCTGCTTAATCCTGGTGTGGAAAGGATCCGATCCAGTTGCGCGCTGATCAAAGCTTGTCGTCCAGCGTCGTATCTGCGCCAAGTTTGAAACGCCGAACACATACGCGCCGTTGTTTGCGGATTGATCGGATCAAGACGGATTAGCCAGTCAGCCAAAAGTACGTAGCCTTCACCAGTCGCTTGATGAAAACCGGCCGAATGCATCGCTAAACCGCCTAGCGTCGCGCGGAACCGGTTTGGGTTTTTCTCTGAGAAATCAGGATGTTTTGTGAGTTTAGCCGCCACCTGTGCTGCATTTTCTGGCTTTGCCTGGGTGATCTGCATCATGAACCATTTGTCTATTACCAAGCGGTCGTGTTTCCATTGATCATAAAATGATTTCACAACACTTGAGCTCGTACCGAAGCGCAAAAGGCACGCAAATGCTGCAAGCTGTTGTGTCATGTTGGTGGCTGACGCGAATTGATTGCCAGCGAGTGTCCCTCCGTCAACGCGAGAGAGCAGCGCCAACGCTGCATTGGTCAGAGCGCGGGCACCGGACTGTACCGCATTTGGTTTGTAAGGTTCTGTCACTTGATATCGCTCGTACAGCGTTTCGCAAACAGGTCGCAAATATCGCGCCATAGCTTGTTTGAAATCATCCAAGGATTTCCAGATTCTGTCCGGATCAGGCGTTTCCCCGGCCTCGAACAGGCTCTGGGCTAGATCATCCTGACTCGGTAAATCAAGGGTCAACGCACGAAACGCAGGGTCCAGCGCCTCATCGGTAAGAACTGCTTCAATAGCTTCCAGGTACGCTTTGTCTGGCGATGTGTCATGCTTGATCATTGCCATAAGGCTGTCGTGCGCCAACACACGGCCTGCTTCCCACTTGTTGAAAGCATCCGTGTCGTGGGCAAGCATAAAGGCTCGCTCTACCTTGCTCGTCTCTTTTTCTATGATTACTGGTGCGGAAAAGCCGCGCAGGATCGAAGCGAACGGTTTTTCCGACAGATTACCGAAATCGAAGCTTTGTTTAGCTTGCGTAACTTCGAGAACTTTTGTGGGTAATACTTCGTTTCCGTCTGAACCAATCAAACCAACGGCAACCGGTATAACACGCGCAGATTTTTCCGGCTGATCTGGTGTCGGAGGTGTGGATTGTTCAAATGACAGCGTAAGCGTGCCGTTTTCAAACGCTTCTTCGACTTTCAGACGCGGCGTTCCTGCTTCCTGATACCAAAGTTTGAACTGCGTGAGGTCGCGCCCGGTCACATCCTGAAACACCTGTAGCCAATCCTCAATCGTGGCTGCATCTCCGTCATGGCGTTCAAAATAAAGATCAAGTGCTTTGTAAAAGGCTTCATCACCAACCAGCGTTTTCAGCATCCTGATCAGTTCTGCCCCCTTCTCGTATACGGTTGAAGTGTAGAAGTTGTTAATCTCAATAAAGCTTTCTGGTCGCACTGGGTGGGCGAGGGGGCCATTATCCTCGCGAAACTGGCGCGCACGCAGGTCAATCACATCGCCGATGCGTTTGACGGGTTCTGAGCGCATGTCAGAGGTGAACTGCGCATCTCGAAAAACCGTGAGCCCTTCTTTGAGACAGAGTTGAAACCAATCACGGCAAGTGATGCGGTTGCCTGTCCAGTTATGAAAGTACTCGTGCGCGATGATCGCTTCGATCCGCTCAAAATTCATATCTGTGCTTGTCTCGGGGCTTGCCAAAACAGCGGCAGAGTTGAAGATGTTCAACCCTTTGTTTTCCATAGCGCCCATATTGAAATCATCGACTGCAACTATGTTGAAAATGTCCAAGTCGTATTCACGACCATAAACCTTTTCATCCCACACCATCGAAGCCTTTAGCGCTTCCAGAGCGAAGGCGCATTTTCCTGCATCATCCGGTCTGACCCAAATGTTGAGCTCTACCTTGCGTCCAGATGCCGTGGTGAATTCCCCGGGATGATTGACGAGGTCACCAGCAACCAAAGCGAACAGATAGCTTGGCTTTGGCCAAGGATCATACCATTCTGCAAAATCTGGGCCAGAGGCGCCGGGGTTGCCGTTGGACAACTTGACCGTCTCGTTGCCCTCAATCCGCACGCTGAAGGGCGCCATTACATCAGGGCGATCGGGATAATAAGTGATCTTGCGAAACCCTTCGGCTTCACACTGGGTGCAATACATGCCGTTGGACATGTAGAGCCCTTCAAGTGCTGTGTTGGCCGACGGGTTAATCTCCACCTCAGCTTCCCAAATAAACGCCTCATACGGAACATCGCATTTGATTCCGCCTTGCACCGTTGTGGGACGAACATCTGAACCATTTATCTTGGCGCTCAAAAGCGTCAGGTCTTCGCCATGCAGGAAGAACTCCCGAGTATCTGAGGTTGGATTTGGAGAAAACTCTATCCGGCTCAGCACTCTCGTTTTTTCAGGATGAAGAAAGAATGTAAGATGCACGCTCTCTACAAGAAATGCGGGGGGCGTGTAATCAGCCAGATAAATCGTCTGAGGTGCCGCGTCTTTCATGATCACATCTCCAGGCTGATTTCCTG
>JBCDDS010000051.1:0-23274 GCA_039180185.1 Pseudomonadota bacterium
CACAATTGCTTGCGCAAGGATAGGTACGGACTGCGCATTCAATCCAGCAATGTTGATACGGCTGTCACCGACCATATAAATCGCATGATCTTTGCGAAGCGCTTCGACCTTCTCCGGTGCAAGGCCAAGTCTCGAAAACATACCGCGGTGTTGGCTTACAAAACCGAAGCGGTCGGATCCGGAAAGCCGGCTTAGTTCTGCTGAAAGCTGCTCCCGAAGCGACAGCATGCCGAGCCGCACCTCTTCAAGTTCTGCCTCCCAATTCGCCCTAAGTTTTGGATCATTCAACACGAGCGTCACGAGCCGCGAACCGTGATCCGGTGGAAACGAGTAGTTTTGACGGTTGAGAAAAGCCAAGTTTGCTTGTGTGAGTGCCTTCTTACTGACGTCCTGGCTGACAACCATCAAAAGACCGGTACGCTCGCGATAAATGCCGAAATTTTTCGAACAGCTGGCGGCGATGATTGTTTCAGGGCATTGGTTTGCCACCGCGCGCGTACCAGCAGCATCAGCTTCGAGCCCATCACCGAACCCCTGGTAGGCGATATCAATCATCGGCACGGCTTCTCTTCGATTGATCAGCTCAATCACCGCATCCCATTGCTGACTATTCAGGTTTGCGCCTGTTGGATTGTGACAGCAGCCATGCAACAAGATGACATCGCCCGGCTTTGTCTTTTCGAGATCGGCTATCATACCGTCAAAGTCGACACCACCGGTGCTTTCGTCGAAGTAACGATATGCCAGCATCTCCATTCCTAGGTACTTCAGGATACTAAGGTGGTTAGGCCATGTAGGGTCAGAAACGAAAACACGAGCCTTATTGTTGGCCATCTGAATAAGTTCAAAGGCCTGTCTGACAGCACCTGTACCGCCTGGTGTCGAGACGGCTGCGACATTTCCACGGGCCACGCTGTCTCCCAGAACAAGACTTATCATTCCATCGGAGAACGCAGGGTCGCCAGCGAGCGCAGTGTAGACTTTCGTGTCTTCCTCACCCCACCAATTCTGCTCTGCCTGTTTGATCGCGTGCATAATCGGCGTGTGCCCTTCTGCGTCGCGGTAAACGCCAACGCCCAGATCGATCTTTTGAGGTCGGGTGTCCTCGCGATAGCTTTGCATGAGAGCAAGGATCTTATCGGCGGGTTGCTGTTTCAGAGCTTCGAGCATCAGCTTTCTCCAGTGGCGATTGGAACGGTTGGGAATGCGCCCCATTCCGTCCATGAACCATCGTAAAGTGAGTGATCAAGTTTTCCGACTCGTTCAAGCGCTAGGTTTATCACTGCGGCGGAGATACCCGAACCGCAAGTCGTGATCACCGGCTTCTCCATGTCCACGCCCACCGCCTCAAAAACATCTTGCAGGGCTGCGGTGTCTTTCATAGTGCCGTCTTTGTTCAAAAGCGTCTTGTAGAACACATTTTTTGAGCCTGGGATGTGCCCGGCACGAAGGCCTTCGCGCGGTTCGGCAACCTCGCCTTTAAAGCGTTCGGGCGCACGAGCGTCCAAGATCTCGTAATCCCCAAGCTTTGATGCAGCGGCGACCTGAGTCACATCTTTAACGCGATGCGCCTCGCGCCGTACCGTCATGTGCCGGTCACGGATGATCGGCGGCATGTCTTCGATCGGCCTGCTCTCGGCAAGCCACTTGGGCAGTCCACCGTCCAGCACTGCCACGTGTTTTTGTCCCATCAGTCGAAACAGCCACCAGACGCGGGCCGCTGAAAAAACGCCGTGGCGATCATAAACAACTACCTGATGACCATCCCCAACTCCCATCTCCCGCAATCGGGACATGAACTTTTCGACCGGTGGCGCCATATGTGGTAAGTCAGATCGGTGTTCTGAAACATCATCGATGTCGAAGAACCGGGCACCAGGAATATGCTCTGCTTCATATTCGGCTCGAGGATCACGCTCTTCGGCTGGCATGAACCATGTACCGTCCAAAATGCGCAGGTCTGGGTCCTGCAAGTGCGCAGCGAGCCAGTCTGTGGAAACCAACGTTTTGGGATCGTCTTGTGCCATGGCAGCCCCCGGGTCAAAACAGGCCCGTGCTACAGCCTGTTTCGATTGAGGGCAAGTCGAACTGGGCGCTTAAACCTTATCTTGCAATGGCATTGCGCAATAAAGTTGCGCACAGGACGAAAACGCCACCAACAACAGCAGCAGAAGCGGATTGGGTTACGATTGCTAATTGGTCGAGTGCGCCGCTGGCGCGCGGACTATGGGCAATACCGCCAGCCCCTAAACTGTTCAATATATGCCAGGCCGCAATGCCTCCTAGCACGCCCAAAAAGGTATTCGTCCACAAACCGAGATTTAAATTCTTTAAAGCACCGGCGGTCATATTACCGCCAACTACAGCCGCAAAGATACTGATAAAAAAATCCATTAGTCTTGCTCTCAATTGCACCACACATAGCCGCGTCAAACCGCGTCCTCACGCTAACCAAGTCAGAATAACAATTGGTATTCCTGCAGTGCAGGGGACCAGAAAAATCGAGTCACTCACCGTGGCGTAAAAGCCGCTGTTTTTGCCTGCTCCAATCGCGTTTTGCCTCAGTTGCACGCTTGTCGACGTTCTTTTTGCCCTTAGCGATACCGACCTTGATCTTGGCCATTCCACGGTGATTGAAGTAAAGAACGAGGGGCACAATTGTCATGCCCTTGCGCTGTGTATCGTTCCACAAGCGGGCCAGTTCTTTCTTTGAAACCAGAAGCTTGCGACGTCTTCGTTCTTCATGGCCAAATGTCTTGGCTTGTTCATATGGCGCGATGTAGGCGTTGACCAACCAAAGTTCACCGTTCTCAACAGCCGCATAGCTTTCAGCGATATTGGCAGTATTTCGCCGAAGCGACTTCACCTCGGAACCTTCAAGCGCAATTCCACACTCAAGATCGTACTCAATGGCATAATCGTAGCGTGCGCGTCGATTGTCGGCCACGACTCGGTAGTTTGGATTTTCCTTTGGCTTTGCCATTTTTTGCGATCCGTGAGTGATGCGAAGGCTTAGGTAAATGCATGTGCGGTGTCTTCCAAGGGCTAATCGCCTTGGCTCAGATCAAACCGCTCTGTTTCAGCTCTGCCAGAATTTCATCTTCATGAGCACCTCTTGCCGGAATTGATCCAGGATCCGCAGCGCGGCCATCAAACCGCGGTGCTGGCGCTGGCTGAAGAAAATCGCCGTTTTCTCGCCAGACACCACGCTCCTGAATATGCGGGTCAACCGCAGCGCGCTGGGGACTCAAAACTTCTGCTACGCAGGCATCTGTTCCCTCGTATAATTCTGCCCAATGGGACGCAGGATGGTTTGCGAAGAGATCTGAAAGATGCGCGATCTGTTCCGGCCAGAGAGCTCGGTCATACTGCCGAATAAAGCGAGGGTCGTCGTCTAGGCCAATCTTGGACAAGAACAAATGATAGAACTTTGGTTCCAGACATTGAACGCTTAGGAACTGTCCATCAGAACAACGGTACATTCTTCCCCAAGGCCCGCCATCCAACAGGCTTTCGCCACGAGCCTCCACAAGGTTTCCATTCGGTGCCATGGCCATAAGCAACGCCATCATGTGGGCGGACCCATCGACAATTGCAGCATCTACGACGGTGCCTTTGCCTGTCTTCGTGGCATTCAGAAGCCCCGCGAGTATGCCGGCGACAAGGTATAGTGCCCCACCGCCGATATCGCCGAGCATCGTGGCTGGGCTTTGTGGAATGTCACCCGGGGTGGAGGCGTACCAAAGCGCGCCAGAGGTTGCGAGATAGTTGAAGTCATGCCCTGCTGTATGCGCTCTAGGTCCGGTTTGACCCCATCCAGTCATGCGGCCATAAACCAGCTTCGGATTGGTTTTCCGAAAATCCTCAGGCCCAAGACTGAGACGTTCCATAACACCTGGACGCAATCCCTCGATCAACGCCGCCGCACTATTCACTAAAGCTGTCGCGGTTTGCAGATCGTGTTTGGATTTCAAATCAAGCACGATAGAACGTTTGCCGCGATCAAGTAGGTTGTCACTTCCGATAGTTGGGCCTGGCTCGCCCGGCCGGTGCACCACAACAACGTCAGCACCAAGATCGGCTAACATCATGCCTGCAAATGGGGCAGGGCCCAGTCCTTCAAACTCAATTATGCGTATGCCGTTCAGCATGTTTCGCTGTTCCACTTATCGCAATTGCACGTGTTTGCTGCTGACAAGACGCTTGTTTTTCTGATGCTCGCGCAAAAACACGAACAGACCAGATCCGAAAATGAGTGCTATGCCCAACAAAACTATCCCTGATGGTAAGTCAGCAAAAAAGACCCAGCCCCAGAAAATGGCAAGAGGCAGACCGACGTACTCAAACGGCGCAACTGTTGCCGGGTTAGCTACGCGATACGCTTGTGCGATGGTATAGCCGACGACGGCAGAAACTGCGCCAAGGCCGAGAAAGAGCCAGACATCAGTGCCTTCAGGGAGTGTCCAGGCTCTCAGAAGGAAGATCAAACTCTGATCAGAAAGTCCTTCCGCATAGCGTCCGTCGCCAGCGACAACAAAAAAACCAACGCTCACAATAATGAATGCCATTTGAATATAAACCGCCATGGCCGAGGCCTTGGACCTTACACCAAGTTTACGGGTAAGCACTTGGTTTGCGGCGTATGTGAACGCGCCGATCAGGGGAAGCAAATAGATATACAGCGGTGCCAAGCGTGCGCCAGAACCCGACCAGGGTTGCGTCATGATGAGAACGCCGAGGAATCCGACGAGTACTGCAGATATGCGCAAGGGGCCAAGTTTTTCGCCAAGTACTGGTACGCTCAGCAGCGTGATGATCAGCGGCGCTACAAAGAAGAGTGCCGTTGCCTCGCCCAGGGGCAAAACGGCTAGGGCTGCAAAAAATGTCATATTCGCAATCACGATCAAAATGCCGCGTAACGCGTGCCACCCTGGCTGGCTCGTTTTCAATATTCGCCACCCGCCTTCAAAATGCACAATGATCAGACTGATCATTATTCCAATAATTGACCGAGTAAACACGATCTGATGCAGAGGGTAATCGCCTGA
Organism: Pseudomonadota bacterium; assembly: GCA_039180185.1. GTDB lineage: Bacteria > Pseudomonadota > Alphaproteobacteria > Rhodobacterales > Rhodobacteraceae > Roseovarius. Next base: position 5,049 of record JBCDDS010000051.1, read on the forward strand.
CAACCATTTTATAAGCATGTCATTGACGGATATCGCCAGCATTGCTGCGCAAATAAAAGAAATGCCGACCAATGGCCTGTTTTGCGCAGTCTCGGCTGTCATCACCCTTCCTTTCCTGTTCTCCTTTAACAGGCGTTCGGGACGATGGTCAGGTCAGTTTGCGACCAAATCGAGCAACATGTTGAAGGCAGCCGATTGATCCTTTCAGCGTTACGCAGCGCGCGTTCTTACTGAAGCCTCAATTCGGTTTATAACTCGCAAGAAATCCTTTTGGATCACGGATCAAATTAGCCAGTCTTTGACCGATGGCTTCGCTGCCTTTGATTGACGGATGGATCGTGTCAAGCGCATGAAAACTAAAGTCGCCGTAGGGAACGAGATCGCTCAAAGCGACGAAGTAAACATCATCATCAAGCTTCGCCAATCTTGCTGCACGCTCATCCATCTTCCGACCTTCATCAACACAGAACTCTACCAGCGATGTCGTGCCGGGTGTGCGAAGATAGCCAACATAAATGACCTTTGCTCCTGTGCTGCGCATCCTTCCGATAAAGCCGGGAATCACACCTTTTCTTCCGTCCTCTGAAATCAGACGGTCTATTTTTCGAGCGCATGGTCCGCACCCGCAACCGAACAAGATGTCATTTCCGCCGCCGTTTACAACGATCCAATCCCATTCGCCCTCGCGATACTGCTTCGTGATGTTTAATCCTGCTGCACCGCTGATTGGCAATGGATAGATGAACCTTGCGCCAATCACAGAACGGTCAATGACCGGTTCTCCAAGATGCCGTTCCATAGCGTCTGCTACAGCGTTACCGGAAAGCCCGTGAATCGCCATAAGTGAGTCGCCCATAAGTAGGATGCGCGGATTGTCAGCGCGAGTCACAGATTCAACGCATCCCGCCAGAATGAAAACGCACGCGGAAAGAATAGCCTTTTTCAGCCATGTCATGTCAGTTACAGCCCCAATACTGTCTAAAATTACACAGTTTCAGTTTGGATGATTCAGGTTAAAAAAACGTCATTCAATTCACAAATTGGAAACAGATTGTCACCGATATCGAACCGCCCAGAAAACGCACAGATAAGTATGCGATTGTGCTGGATTGCGCGTGGGCGAGGACGAGCTACGTTACCGAATAAGAATGTAAGGGGCGCGTGAATGGCGGCATTTGTTGAGGTAAGCGGTCTGCAGAAAACCTATGAGGGTGGTTTCGAAGCTTTAAAGGATGTTTCGCTGAGTATTGAGGAGGGCGAAATCCTGGCTTTACTCGGACCCAACGGGGCCGGAAAGACAACGCTCATTTCTACGCTTTGCGGGATTACGACACCAACCGGTGGGAGCGCGCGCGTAGGCGGCTTTGACGTGCAGAAGGATTACCGTCGTGCGCGTCAACTTATTGGGCTCGTTCCACAAGAAGTAGCGCTTGAGCCATTCGAGCGCGTTATAAATACTGTGCGATTTTCTCGGGGGTTGTTTGGAAAGTCACGCGACCCCGCACTCCTTGAGCGTGTTCTAAGGCAGTTGTCGCTTTGGGACAAACGCAACGCTCGTATCATGGAGCTCTCCGGTGGTATGAAACGCCGTGTCCTAATTGCCAAAGCTTTATGTCATGAACCTCGAGTTTTGTTTTTGGATGAACCAACGGCTGGTGTCGATGTCGAGTTGCGGCGTGACATGTGGAAGATCGTCGAGGGCCTCCGAGAAGATGGCGTGACGATCATCTTAACCACGCATTATATTGAAGAGGCGGAAGCAATTGCCGATAGGGTCGCCGTAATCAATCACGGCGAAATTCTCCTGATTGAGGAAAAGAACAAGCTTATGCGTCAGATGGGCGGCAAAACCCTGACGATCGATCTTGTTTCTGCAATTTCTGAAGTGCCCGAAACACTTGCGGATTATGCTCTCGAGTTAGACGAGAGTGGTCAGCGCCTGACCTACACATATGATCGCGGTGCAGAGCGAACCGGGATCACTCGATTAATGCAGGCGCTTTCTGATGCCGGTCTTGCCCTGAGAGATATTCAAACAGACCAGTCGTCACTCGAGGAAATTTTCGTTAACCTTGTCAACAAGGACGCGGCATGAACGTGACAGCTATACGCGCGATTTACGTGTTTGAAATGGCGCGCTTCTTTCGTACTTTGTTGCAAAGCTTTGTCTCACCAGTGATCTCGACATCGCTCTACTTTGTGGTGTTCGGCGCTGCGATTGGATCTCGGTTCGAAGAGATTGATGGCGTCTCATATGGCTCCTTTATTGTGCCTGGATTGATTATGCTCTCGGTCATGACGCAATCGATCGCGGCGGCTTCCTTCGGGATCTACTTTCCCAAGTTCATTGGTACGATTTATGAGTTGCTGTCCGCACCAGTGAACTTTTTGGAAATCGTGGTGGGTTATGTCGGTGCAGCAGCTACCAAAGCGCTGTTTATCGGGATTGTCATTCTGGCAACATCATTTTTATTCGTCGACCTTCAGATCGCCCACCCGTTTGCGATGATCGCGTTTCTTCTAATGACCTGTATCAGCTTCGCGCTCTTTGGCTTCATCATAGGAATCTGGGCGGAGAATTTTGAACAGTTGCAGTTGGTGCCGTTGTTGATTGTCACACCTTTGGTTTTCTTGGGTGGGTCATTCTATTCAATCTCCATGCTGCCTCCGTTTTGGCAAACGGTAACGCTGTTCAATCCCGTCGTTTATCTGATCTCTGGTTTTCGGTGGTCCTTTTTTGGGGAGGCTGACGTCGCCATTGGTGCAAGCCTTTTAGCTATCACAGTGTTTACCTTGATCTGTCTTGCTCTAATCTGGCTGATCTTCAAAACCGGTTACAGAATTCGTAGTTGAGTCTCATTAATTGATATAATAAGTCTCAAAAGTGGTTTTTTTGTCATTCGTACCACTGATTGACGGATGTGATCTTGTTTGTGCAGATTGGGCATTCTACATGCGAAGCCATGAAATTTCGTCTGCCCTTTTTCAACAGTGATCCTCTGGTTTCTGTTATTCGCCTTTCGGGTGCGATCGGCACTGCTGGTAGAATGGCGTTGAACGATGAAGGTATGGCGCCAGTCATTGAGAAAGCATTCACCAAGGGTAAACCCAAAGCCGTTGCTTTGGTGATCAACTCTCCTGGTGGGTCACCCGTTCAGTCAGCCTTGATTGCTGCACGCATTAGACGGCTGGCAGAGGAAAAAGAAGTTCTGGTTCACGCCTTTGTCGAGGATGTCGCGGCCTCTGGCGGATACTGGCTAGCGTGTTCAGCCGATAACATCTGGGTCGACGAAAACTCAATCGTGGGCTCTATCGGCGTGATTTCATCTGGGTTCGGAGCGCATGATTTTCTAGCGCGTCAAGGTCTGGAGCGCCGCGTCTATACGGCAGGTAAATCCAAGAGTACGCTTGACCCCTTCAAGCCGGAGAAGAAAGAGGACGTTGCAAGACTAAAACACCTTCTGGACGATATGCACACATCGTTCATTGGGTACGTGAAGTCGCGACGCGACGATCGACTGACGACCGAGACAGATCTTTTTACAGGTGAATTTTGGCTCGGTTCAAAGGGTGTCGAATTGGGCCTCGCCGATGGAGTCGGCCACATCGTACCAAAATTGAAAGAGCTTTACGGCGACAAGGTTCGTTTCGCCAATTATGGACGTAAGCGCGGTCTTTTCAGGCGCCTTGGAGCCGAATTGACAGAAGACGCACTCGGTTTTGTCGAGGAACGCGCAGCCTACGCAAGGTTTGGCCTCTGACATGTTGAGCAAGATTGCCATACTGTTTCTTGTCTTTATGGCAATCCTCGCAATGTTTGGTCGGCTTCGCTTTCCAGGCCAAGACAGACTTTCTTCAGCAAAGTGCCCGAGATGCGGTCGCTTCAAGATAGGGAAAGGACCTTGTTGCGACGCGGGTGATACAAAGTGATGCCCTGGCTGCTCTCCGGCCTGGGGCTTTTGATCCTGCTGCTTGCTGGAGACGCTTTGGTCAGAGGTGCCGTGAACCTCAGTTTGCGGCTTGGCGTACCCGCACTTATTGTCAGTTTGACCATTGTTGCGTTTGGCACGTCTGCGCCTGAGCTTTTGATCGCGGTCAATGCGATTCTAGAACAAAAGCCTGGTCTGGCGTTGGGCAATGTGGTGGGCTCCAACACAGCCAATGTGCTTCTTGTTTTGGGAGTGCCCGCGATTCTTGCCGGGCTGCATACCTCAGAAATCGACACTAAGAAGAACTATGTGGTGATGATCATTGCCTCGCTCTTGTTCATCGCTCTGGCATTTCGGGGCACGTTCGATTTGCTCGCGGCGGGCATTCTGTTGGCATTCCTCGCCTATGTGCTGGGCGATGCCTTTATGCAGGCACGCAGCCATCGCAAGTCCAGTCTTGAAGAAGCAGAAGATGAGGAAGAAGAAGTTGAGGGCGCTGATCCAAGCATGCCTTTTTGGCAGATAGTCGTTTTTCTTTTGCTTGGGTTGGTTGGTCTACCACTAGGCGCTGACCTTTTGGTTGAAAATGCGTCGATCATTGCGCGTCGGTATGGTGTAAGCGACGCAGTCATCGGATTGACCTTGGTGGCTTTCGGCACCTCGCTCCCGGAGCTTGCCACGACCGTCATGGCGGCGATCCGAAAGAACGCAGATGTTGCTTTGGGCAATGTAATCGGATCGAACATGTTCAACTTACTGGCAATAATAGGGATCGCCTCGCTTGTTGGCGAAATCCCAGTTGATCCTAAGTTCTTAAAATTCGACCTTTGGGTGATGCTGGCCGCTTCGCTTATCATAATCCCGTTTGTATTCTTCAAATTAAATATTAATCGTCTATGGGGTTTAGCGCTTGCAGCGCTCTACGTAGCGTATGTAGCGAAAGTTCTGACACACTAGGACCCGACGCAGATGAAAAAATCAGTTAAGCGCGCTCTGGTTACGGGAGCGGGTAAACGGCTCGGACGAGCTATGGCGATATACCTCGGCGAGCGCGGCTACGATGTCGCAGTACACTATTCGTCTTCCGAGACGGAGGCGAACAAAGTTGCCAAAGAAATCCGCGAACTTGGACAGTCCGCTGAACCTATTAAGGCAGATCTGCTGCGAGAGGAGGAAGTGCAAAAGCTTTTGCCTGCGGCAGTTGAAGCACTTGGTGGCCCGCTCGATGTATTGATCAATAATGCATCGATTTTCGAACATGAGAGTTTTGAAAGCTCGAACCGCGAAAGTTGGGATCGGCATATTGAGTCTAATCTCCGAGCGCCCTTCGTGCTTACGAACGCGCTTGCCGCACAGATTGCAGACCCGATAGAAGACGATAACGGTGAACCCATCGCGCAAGGCGTTGTCGTCAATATGATCGATCAAAGGGTACGAAAGCTGACGCCGGATTTTCCCAGCTACACGATTGCAAAAGTGGGATTGTGGGTGATGACACGTACAGCAGCGCAGGCTTTAGCGCCAAGGGTGCGCGTCAACGGCATCGGTCCTGGCCCAACCTTGCAGAGTATTCACCAAAGCGACCAACAGTTCTCTGCGCAACGGGCAAGCACTATGTTGCAGCGGGGAGTGGACCCTGGCGACATTGTTGGCGCTCTTGGTTATCTGTTGGATGCAAAAGCGGTGACGGGGCAGCTAATCTGCGTTGACAGCGGTCAGCATTTGGCTTGGCAAACACCTGATGTGATTGGTGTCGATGTTTAGGAGCTGGGTATTTTTTTGAGTGCCACCGCACTTATTTGAGTACTGGTTGAGAGTCTCATTTTTTGGCTTATGAACAAGCATAAGTGAAGGTGCGCACGTGAAGGTTTTGCACTGGCGAGAAATTTTTTAAGAATCTGTTACAAAAACTAAATGTTTTCAATATTTTGCACGAGACCAAAGTTTTTTCTCAACAAAATCAATGGTATTAGGTAGTGCCTAAAAAATAGGCAATCTAACGAAGGCAGCCGAAAATAAAGAAAATTTCTGATTGAGAGAAAGTTATATGCAAACATATCCACAGGTTGGGTGGACATGTTTTCTCTTGCCTTCACTGCGATATGATTGCAGCACCCTTCGAGAATCATGAAAATAAAAATGGCCGATAGCGCAAACACTGATCAGGAAAGCCGCAAGGGTGATGTGGACGCGCCTGTTCCAGGCCATAAGGTCGTTCAATCTTACCTAAAGACACTAGACAGTTCTCCTGGCGTCTATCGTATGCTCAGTGCGAAGTCTCAGGTTCTCTACGTCGGTAAAGCGCGAAATCTTAAGGCTCGGGTGTCTAGCTATGCCAGGCCAACCGGACATACGCCGCGCATTGCGAGGATGATTTCTGAAACCGCGTCTATGATGTTTCTGACAACGGCAACAGAAACTGAGGCATTACTCCTTGAGCAGAACCTGATCAAACAACTCAAACCGCGCTACAATGTGCTTTTGCGAGATGACAAGTCCTTTCCTTACATATTCATTTCGACCGAGCACGATTTTCCAAGGATTGAAAAACATCGCGGAGCGAAGAAGCGCAAGGGTCGTTACTACGGGCCCTTTGCAAGTGCCGGGGCCGTTAATCGTACGCTCAACACACTGCAGAAAGTCTTCCTGCTGCGGAGTTGCACCGATCGTGAAGTTGAAGCGGGTGATAGACCTTGTCTGAATTATCACCTTAAACGTTGCGCCGGTCCGTGCGGAGGCAAGATCAGCGTGGAGGAATACGCTAAGCTGGTTAAGTCCGCCGATGATTTCCTGCAAGGGAAGTCCACCGAAGTGCAGGAGCGTCTTGCTTCTGAGATGTCCGCAGCCTCTGCAGCAATGGAATTTGAACGCGCCGCATCACTACGTGACCGGATCAAAGCGCTGACCATGGTGCAAACCTCGCAAGGTATCAATCCGCACACAGTTAAAGAAGCTGACATGATCGCGCTGCACCTCGAAAAGGGACAGGCCTGTGTTCAGGTTTTCTTTATCCGCGCCGGACAAAACTGGGGGAACAAGGATTTCTATCCGAGAGTTAGCCCAGATATGGGCGCGCCCGAAGTGCTCGAAGCCTTCGTTGGCCAATTCTACGACAGCAAAGATCCAGCGCGGCAATTGATACTGTCTCATGGTATCGAAAACCAAGAACTGATGGCGAAGGCGCTGAGCGGCAAGATAAACCGCAAGGTAGAGATTGTTGTGCCTCAGCGCGGCGAAAAGGCCGAGCTCATAGAGGCTGCTTTACGCAATGCTCGGGAGAGCCTTGCCCGGAAGATGAGTGAGAAGGCGACACAAGCCAAGCTCCTGAAAGGTATGGCCGAGGCATTCGATCTTTCCGCTCCACCAGAACGCATTGAAGTTTTTGACAATTCCCATATTCAAGGTGCCCATGCAGTCGGCGCCATGATTGTGGCGGGGCCGGATGGATGGATGAAGAACCATTATCGAAAGTTCAATATCAAAGGTGAGGAACTTACCCCCGGTGATGATTTTGGTATGATGAAAGAAGTGCTTTCCCGCCGCTTCAAACGGCTTTTGAAAGAAGACCCTGATCGCCAAAAGGGACTTTGGCCGGACCTTCTTCTGATCGATGGTGGCGCCGGGCAGGTAAGCGCGGTCCACGAGATCATGGTGGAACACGACGTCACTGACATCCCCATGGTTGGTGTTGCCAAGGGAATAGATCGCGATCTTGGAAAAGAAGAGTTTCACCGCAAGGGCAAACGTCCAATAGCGTTGCGCCATAATGATCCGGTTCTCTATTTCGTTCAACGTCTACGAGACGAGGCACACCGGTTTGCGATTGGCACACACCGAGCTAAGCGTGCCAAATCGACTATGGCTTCCCCACTTGATGAAATTGCAGGCGTAGGAGCGGCAAGAAAACGGTCATTGCTCGCGCATTTTGGCTCGGCCAAGGCCGTAAGCAGAGCCAATTTGGCAGATCTCAAAGCAGTGGAAGGCGTGTCAGCAGCGTTGGCGCAGAAGGTTTATGACCATTTCCACGAAAAAGGCTGACCTCGTCTTGCATTGACAGCGATGGTAATCTGCGATTTGCCAGGTTTCGAACGCATAGAATGAAGGGCTATTTTATGTTTCAGCCAGCCGTCTTTCGCGAAACCCGCAGCGAGGTGATGCGTGACCATATGCGAGATCAGCCCTTTGCGACGATCGTGTCCTCTGCCACCGGCGGATTGACCGCCGATCATGTGCCGCTTGTTTTGAAAAGTGAGGGCGATCTGGGTGTATTGCACGGCCATATCGCGTCTGCCAATCCACTGTTTCGGAAAACAGAAGGCTCAATCGAAGTCCTCGTGATTTTTCAAGGCCCGCAAACGTATGTCTCACCGTCTTGGTATGCTTCTAAAAAGGAGCACGGGAAAGTAGTGCCGACTTGGAATTATGTTGTCGTTCATGCTGGTGGAAAACTGAATTTCACAAGAGACACGGATTGGCTTCTTGATCACTTGGATGACCTAACAACGCAACATGAGAGCAACCGAGATGCGCCGTGGAAAGTTTCCGATGCGCCCGAAGAGTTCATAGCAGGACAGCTAAAAGCATTGGTCGGATTTGAGATAGAGATCACTGATCTTTCTGGCACTTGGAAGGTCAGTCAGAACAAGAGCGCGGCTGACCAAACAGGTGTTTCGATGGGTTTGGAAAACAGTGCCAATTTGAACGAATTATCGATATCACGACTTGTTCGTGAACGTGGACGACGTGCCCGTTGAACGCGGCAAAAATTGACTAAAATTCCGGATTTGTTAAAATTACCTAGTATCTTGGGGGATTTTAGATGAGTATTTTTTCGAAATTTGCGGCCACGTTTGCCGTTTCTATGATAATAGCAGCGCCTGCAATTGCCGTTACTTTGGATTTCGATAGTGGGACACCGGTATTCTCCGGCGCGAACAATTTGACCGGTTATAGTCAAGACGGGTTGGTCTTTGACATATCCTTTTCCGGCGGCGGCAACTCTGTTTCAGCTAATCTTTTTGATACGACCTGTTCGAACGCTGCGGTAACAAACTGCTCATCAGCAGGAGACGACTTAGACTTGGTGCCCGCGCCTCAAGGGTTGTTGGGAATCGCAAACAACGTGCTGATTATCCAAGAGGCGAACACGAGCCTCCAGGATGATTCTGGAAGCGGTGGCACAATAACTTTTACGCTCACTAGCGGGCCAGTGTTTGAAGTTCTGGGTTTTTCAGCAATTGATGACGGCACATTTGAGCTTTCAGTTGGAGGCGGTTCAGCCGGAACGATTATCAATCTGAACGACAATGAGGTAGGCAGTATTTTGGGCTCTCCTAGTCCTTTAACAAACAGTTTCACCATTGATTATCTGGGTTCCGGTGCGGTCGACTCAATCGTTCTCAATATCCCTAACGTTATTCCTCTTCCGGCATCACTGCCTATGATTCTTGTGGGCTTGGGGGGTCTTGGATGGGTGGCTCGGCGCAAAAGGGTCTAGCCATAGACGAGTTTTTGCTTTGAGAAGGCGGGATACACCCGCCTTTCTTCATTGGGCCCTACGAGCACGCTTTCGAATCGCTTTAATCGCATTGGTATTGTCGAACTCGGAAGCCAAAGCCAGTACGGTATAAGAACCGGTCTTTTCCCTTGCATTGGTTGGGTTTAAGGTCGCGACATGGTCTGGACGATCCCAAATGTATTGACGATTCTGCGTCTACTCGCAGCACCCGCTGTCGCGGTCATGTTCCTATACTTTAATCGTCCCTGGGCCGATTGGTTCGCTCTGATCCTATTCGTCAGCGCGGCAATAACCGATTGGTTTGACGGTTATCTCGCGCGCCTTTGGAAACAGACGACGAAGCTCGGCACGATGCTTGATCCGATTGCTGACAAAGCGATGGTTGTGATTGCGCTCATGGTCATCACAGGCTTTTCCGGTATGGATCCGTGGTTCCTCCTGCCTGCAACAATAATCATTTTTCGTGAGATATTCGTATCTGGATTGCGTGAATTTCTCGGAGACACGGCGGGCACTTTAAAAGTCACGAAACTGGCCAAATGGAAAACCACAGCACAGATGATCGCGATCGCCGTTTTGTTCGCGACCGGCCTCTTTGAGCACAACATCCTAAACAGAACACAGGGCATGGATGTGCAAATGGTCGACGACATCTTCGAGGGCCGCGTCGCTGATGAAGTTGGCCTAATTTGGAATTTTTACGCCCGCGAAGCGACATGGTGGACCGGCGTGATCCTCTTATGGTTTGCGGCGACTTTGACGCTACTATCGGGTTTCGACTACTTCCGAAAATCTGTGCCCTATCTGAAGGATTGAGCAATGGAAGTTCTTTACTTCGCATGGGTTCGTGAACGCATAGGCAAGCCAAAGGAGTGCGTTGAAACCAATGCTGCGACCGTGAGCGACTTGGTTGAAGAATTGCGTCAACGCGAAGAAAGATACGCCGCAGCATTCGCAGACTTAAGCGCTATCCGGGTGGCCATTGATCAAGAGCTGACAGATTTCGATGCCCCTTTGGAAGGTGCGCGCGAAGTGGCGTTCTTTCCACCGATGACGGGTGGCTGAGCGATGGACGTTCGCGTACAGGAACATGCTTTCGACGCGGGCAAGGAACTGAACGACTTTACTGCTCGCCAGGAACACGCAGGGGCGGTTGTGAGCTTCAGCGGCATTGTTCGTGATGTTCCGGGCGGTCTTCGATACGTTGAGATTGAACATTATCCGGCAATGACGCAAAGCGCGTTGTCAGATCTTTGTAAGCGGGCCCAATCGCGTTGGGATCTTACAGACGTATCGGTCATTCACAGGCATGGCCAAATGCGCGTGGGCGAACAAATCATGATGGTCGCAACTGCCGCACCGCATCGCGCCGCCGCTTTTGAAGCAGCGGAGTTTTTAATGGACTATTTGAAGTCGCGCGCACCATTCTGGAAGAAAGAAGTAATGGAGAACGGGGAGACTTGGGTGGAGGCCAGAGCAGAAGATGATACCGCGCTTTTGAAGTGGTCTGAAAAATAGTTACGCTAGGAAATCGTTGACCCGCTGGCCCTACTCACTAAATGCAAATCTGCTGTAATCGAAAGGCAGGCGAGATGGCCGATATCATTAATCTATACATTGAGACATTGACGCCCAAAGCAAAGGGTATAGTGCGAGGCACAGCGAAGTTGGTCGTATCCGGTATTGGCAGTGTCATGCTCGACGAACACGGCGCGCGCGAAGGTGATGAAACTGCGGATGTTGTCCTGATTGCGAGTCATGAAGTTTTCGGAAAAATTCTGTCCGGGGATCAAAATCCGATAACGGCTTTCATGTCCGGCAAGTTGAAGGTCGAGGGTAATACCAAACGAGCCCTTAAGGTTAGCAGCATCTTAACCGCTTGAATTAATTTGCGGAAACAACTGTCCAACTCCACGGAAAGTGCCAAAACCGACAACTTTCCGCCAAGAATGTCAACCAATTGCGCAAAGCCAGAATTTGAAGCGCGAGAGGCTGCCGCTTGAGGCGTTATGTTCTGGAGGGAGTTGGTAGAGATCGAGTGCGAGATAGAAATGAAATCCCGCATCGACAGTCATGATTGGCATAATGGGCCAAACCGTTCCGTTTTTTCGGTGGCGCGAAGTGATCGGTGACTTCACCATAGCGTTTCATTGACCGAAACCTATCAGGAATGTCTGTGCAATCAAACGAGTCGCGCGTCGTGCTGGACAGCTGCAATTGAGCCTGTCAGGGTTTGATCAAATTTCGACTCAAGCGGAGGCCTTATACCCATGAAAGATGACAATTTCCTGCGTGAAATGAACGCTCGCCATCTTTGGCATCCGATGGGTCATCCTGGTGAGATGCGGGCCAACGCGCCAACGATTATAAAGGGCGCAGAAGGTGTCGAGATCATCGACATCGACGGCCACCGAGTAGTCGACGCGGTTGGGGGGCTTTGGTGTGTCAATCTGGGCTATTCCAATGATGCAGTGAAACAAGCGATCTCTGATCAGCTCTGGCAGCTACCCTATTATTCGGCCTTCGCCGGATGTTCGAACCCTCCCGCAATTGAGGCATCCTATGCGGTGCAGGAGTTCTTTGCCGAGGACGGTATGGCGCGCGTCTTTTTGACCTCAGGTGGGTCTGATGCGGTGGACACTGCTTTGCGCATGGCGCGGCAGTATCACCGGTTGCGCGGTGAGCCGAAGCGGACAAAGTTCCTGAGCCTGAAGAAGGGCTATCATGGCACCCATTGGGGTGGCGCAAGCGTGAACGGGAACAACCGCTTTCGCATAAATTATGAACCCCTGTTGCCGGGCTGTTTCCACCTGCCCAGCCCTTACACTTATCGAAATCCCTTTGACGAAACCGATCCCGTGAAACTGGCGGAGAAGATTGCAGCCGTAGCAGTGGATGAGATTGAATTCCAAGACCCAAGCACGATCGCGGCCTTCATAATGGAACCGATCCAGGGCGCCGGCGGCGTCATCGTTCCCGATGCTTCGTTGATGAAGTATATGCGCGAGATTTGTGATCGCTATGGCATCTTGATGATCTCTGATGAGGTGATCTGTGGTTTTGGCCGGACAGGTGATTGGACAGGTGCGCGCCACTGGGGTGTGAAGCCCGACATGATGACCATCGCCAAGGGCATTACCAGCGCCTATTTCCCCGTTGGCGGTGTTTTACTATCTGAAGCCGTGGCACATGAGTTTGAAAACGCAGGACCGGAGGGCGCGATTTGGACCGGCTACACCTATTCGGCTCATCCGGTAGGCGCGGCAGCGGTTGTTGCTTGCCTGTCGGAGACTTTGCGTCTTGATACTAAAACAAACGCCGCCGCACGTGGCACCCAGCTCTATGAGGGCGTGAAAGGGTTGATGGAAAAGCATAATATAATCGGCGACGTGCGCGGCGGTCATGGCCTGATGCTTGGGATAGAATTGGTGAGTGATCGTGCCAAGAAAACCCCTTTGGATGCGGCAAGTGTAAAACGCATTCACCAGGCCGTTTATGAGGCTGGGGCAATGGTGCGGATAGGTGCCAACAACTTCCTGATGTCGCCGCCGTTGGTGATCTCGGAAACAGAAGTTAACCGCATCGTCGCGGCATTGGATGCAGGATTTTCCTCAAGCTAACAAGTGGTGTTGGTACGTTCATTTTTCATGAACTTTCCGCCTGTGAACAGCCGAATGACCTTTAGTCAACTCGACTTATAGTAGTATGGCTGCAACGTCGTGACGCAATATGCAAATCACCTTAATCGTGATTTGAATTCGCCGCAATTCAATCAGAACGGTAATCCCATCGCGTAGCGTTCACTTGTTTGGTCAAGATGGGAGAAAAAAGTGAAGAGAAATAATATTGTTATGTTGGTGGCGGCCATTGGTTTGGCTGCATGTGGGTCACCCGATCCCGAAGCCCAGAAAGAAAAGCACCTCAAACCAAACACTGAAGCTGTAAGTGTTGAGTTCAATGACAAATCAGCAGCAGAAAAAATTGTGGGCTTCCGGGCTGTACCTGTTGGCCTTGTCGATGAAGGAAGCGATCCGTTTTCGTCAGGCAGTGAACCTGAGAATCTTGCAGCGGAGTGTTCGATTGTATCTCAAGGTTACAGCGCCAGAGTGACGGCGCCTGCGACCGTCAATATGCCGAGTTTTGGTCGAGACACGCCACCGGCTACTGTGAGTTGTGAGTACCAAGGCAAGACTTACAGCGAAACCTTTAAGGCGCGTAATCTGTCAAAGGGCTCACGCACGGGAAGCTCCTTGGCTGTCGGCATACTGCTCTGTCCGATTTGCGGTGTCGCAGCAGGTATAGCCGGATCTGGTGACAAGGTTGGCGACGCTTATGGATTTGAAGATCTAACCGTGAGTGTCAACTAACCAGAATCGCGAATTCGGGGGCAGCGTTAGCTTTCCCCCCAACCCCCGCCACCTGGCGTTTCCATCCCAAAAACGGAGCCAGCGGGCAGATCAATCTCATCGTTGCCTGCCATCTCGCGGATTTCACCGTCTGGTAGTTCTGCCCAGTTGCGGCCCAAGGCGCCAGGGGCTCCGCCATCTGCACCGAATGGGGGGATGACGCGGTGGTTGGAGAGCGTGGTCACTGTCACGCTCTCCAGGAATCGCAGGGTGCGGATTACACCGTGCCCGCCGCGCCACTTCCCGGCACCGCCAGAACACTGGCGAATGGTGAATTGTTCCAAACGCACTGGAAACCTTTTTTCGAGAATTTCCGGGTCGGTCATGCGCGTGTTCGTCATATGGCTTTGCACTGCATCACACCCGTTAAAACCCGGCCCGGCCCCAGTACCGCCACAGATCGTCTCGTAGTTCTGAAAGTCATCGTTACCCCAGACGAAATTGTTCATCGTCGCCTGCGAGCCTGCGATCACCCCAAGCGCGCCGTAAAGCGCGTTGCAGGTGGCCTGGCTGACCTCTGTATTGCCCGAAATCACCGCAGCCGGGAAGGCCGGGTTCAGCATGGACCCTTCGGGAATCACGATGTTCAAGGGCTTCAGGCACCCTTCATTGAGTGGAATGTCGGAGCCCACCATCGTGCGGAAAACGTAAAGCACCACCGCCCGACAGATCGATTTTGGCGCATTGTAATTGCCGTCGTGTTGCGCCGATGTTCCGGTGAAATCAATCGTGGCCTCGCGCGCCCCACGATCAACCGAAATCTTCACCTCGATGCGGGCACCGTGATCCATCGGATAACTGAATTTGCCATCCTTCAGTCGATCAATCACGCGACGAACGCTTTCCTCGGCGTTGTCTTGCACATGCCCCATATACGCGCGCACGACATCGATGCCAAAATTGTCGACGACTTTCAAAAGTTCTTGCCGCCCAGTTTCGTTTGCTGCCACCTGCGCTTTCAGATCGGCCATGTTCTGCGGGATGTTGCGACAGGGGTATTTGGCAGCGGCAAGCATCGCTTCAGCCATGTCATCCAGAAATGTACCATGATCGACGAGCTTCACGTTGTCGATCAACACGCCTTCGTCCTCGATATGACGGCTATCGGGTGGTGCACTGCCCGGGGTCCGTCCGCCGATATCGGCATGGTGTCCACGAGATCCCAGCCAGAAGACCGGGTTGCCCTCGACAAAGACCGGCGTCACCACAGTGACATCGGGCAAATGCGTGCCGCCATTGTAAGGCGAATTTAGCACATAAGCATCGCCCGGTTGCACATCCGGGTTCAAACGCATCACTGTTTTGATCGAATCCGACATGGACCCAAGATGCACCGGTACATGTGGAGCGTTGGCGACCAGATCGCCCGGCTCGTCAAAGATCGCACAGGAGAAGTCCAACCGCTCCTTGATGTTGACGGACCAAGATGTGTTGGCGAGCGTTGCACCCATTTGATCGGCAACAGACATGAAGAGGTTGTTGAATACCTCCAGCAAAACTGGATCTGCCTTTGTCCCAGCCGCATTCGCACGCTCTTTTTGCGTAACGCGTTCAAGGATCAGATTACCGTTGGTATCGACTCTGGTGTCCCATCCAGGTTCCACCATGTTGGTACCGGTCGACTCAATGATGATTGCAGGGCCCGAAACTGCTGCGTCGGCGCTCAGGTTTCCTCGTTCAAGGATTGGCACGTCCCGCCAATTGCCCTCGGTGTAAACAGGAACGTGCGCCCTTGGCGATCCTGAGCCTGACGTTATATTCGGCCGAGCGATCGCGCCGCTGGCGCCCATCGCCTCTACACTGGCCATGTCGATGACGATGTCGCGGTCAGGCGAAATAAAACCGTAGCGCTGTTTGTGCGCCGCCTCGAACTCCTTTTTCGCTTCAGCTTGATTATGCGCGGCGACCGGGATCGTCTGATGCGAACCGTCATAACGTAAGTGCAACCGCATCTCTGTCGAGATGCCCGCGCCTCCTTGCGCTCTAACCTCGGCCTTGGCTGCGTCTGCTAACGCAGTAGCATGCGTGAGAGCAACGTCTATTTCCGCCAAGAACGTGTCGATTTGCGTTTCCTTCATTGAGCTGATTTGAGCCAACCCCATACCAAAGGCTGAGAGTACGCCAGCATATGGATGTATTAACACTCGCCTCATGCCCAATGCGTCGGCCACGAGACAGGCATGTTGTCCACCCGCGCCACCAAAGCACTGAAGCGTGTAGCCAGTGACATCATGTCCGCGCTGTACGCTGATCTTCTTGATTGCATTGGCCATATTGTCGACCGCGATGCGCAGAAACCCCTCTGCCATATCTTCCGGACTACGTGGAGGCTCACCCGTCTCTGCAGCGACGGCCTCTGCAAGTGCGGCAAACTTTTCACGCACGACGCTTGCATCAAGCGGCTGATCACCATCCGGACCAAAGACAGCTGGAAAATAACCCGGGTTTAGCTTTCCCAGCATGACGTTACAGTCGGTCACCGCCAAAGGTCCGCCACGTCGGTAACAAGCCGGGCCGGGATCGGCGCCTGCACTCTCGGGTCCGACTTGAAAGCGTCCGTCTTCAAACTTGCAGATTGAACCTCCACCTGCAGCGACGGTGTGAATGTCCATCATTGGCGCACGCATCCGGACGCCTGCGACCTCAGTTTCAAAGGAACGTTCAAACTCTCCAGCATAGTGGCTCACATCCGTTGATGTGCCGCCCATATCGAACCCGATGAGCCGATCGAAGCCAGCTTCGCGACCGGTTGCGACCATGCCCACAATACCGCCCGCCGGTCCGGACAGTATCGCATCTCGGCCCTGAAATCGGTGCGCCTCGGTCAGACCGCCGTTTGATTGCATGAAGAGCAACCTATGACAGGCGCGCCCCAGATCGAGCGCGCCCGCGACCTGATCGACATAGCGCCGGAGGATTGGAGAAAGATAAGCATCGACAACTGTCGTGTCACCGCGACCCACAAGTTTTGCCAGCTTTGACACGTCGCCGCTGGTGGAAATTTGCGTAAACCCAATCTCCCTTGCCATTTCTGCGACCCGCGCCTCATGTGCAGGGTTCAGGTAAGCATGCAGCCCGGCAATTGCGATCGCACGCACGCCACTGTCAAAGCTATTTTGCAACAAAGCCTGCAAAGGCGCTTCATTTAGCGGACGCACCACGCCGCCCTCGGCATCAAGCCGCTCGTCCATTTCGATGACGTCTTCGTAAAGAAGATCAGGACGCTTGATCTCTAGATCAAAGAGTTTCGGCCGCGTCTGATAGCCGATTTTCAAAAGGTCACGAAATCCCTTTGTGATCACCAGAAGGAGACGTTCTCCCTTGCGTTCCAAAAGCGCATTGGTGGCCACAGTCGTTCCCATTTTAACGGCACTAACTGCATCATCTGGAAAGGCGTCCTCGACACCCATCACCTCCCGAATGCCCTGCACAGCCGCATCTCTGTACCGCTCCGGGTTCTCAGAAAGCAGCTTGTGCGTGTGCACCTGACCTGTTGGATCGAGCCCAACGATATCAGTAAATGTCCCGCCGCGATCTATCCAGAATTCCCAGGAACCGCCCATGCGCCTACTCCAAGATTTGCGGTGTCACGTTTGGGTGCGGGTGGGGAAATGTCAACTTAGGAGACGTTGAATTCCGGTTCCGACTCGGCACATATGTCATTGCAGGCCTATAAGGAGCACGGACATGGAAATCCGCCCTTTGACAGAGAACTTTGCTGTCTCTCCACAAGTCGACATAGACCATATGAGGGAGATCGCCGGATCAGGCTTTCGTTCTGTCATCTGCAATCGACCGGATGGCGAGGAAATGGACCAACCTGAGTTTCAGGCCATAGAGGATGCAGCGAAGGCCAACGGGCTCGATATTCGCTGGATTCCAATCATAGGCGGTGCGTTCACGGAAGGCGCTTTGAGCGAATTCCGAGCAGCTCTTGATGAGATGCCTAAACCCATCCTTGCTTATTGCAGGTCTGGCACACGCTGTACGATGTTGTGGAGCATTGTTGAGTACGGTCGACTTGACGGTACCGAAATAATCGAACGTGCGGCGAAAGCCGGTTACGACATGAGCGGACTGATCGCGCAGCTCAGTCGGTCATGAGTGATTGGATCGCTCTCGGAACCGTCGCCGATGGGTTTTGTGCCTTCGCTTTAAGTGGCGAGGTGCTGTTTACCAGATCGCGAGGAACCACTGAAGCGCAAGCTCTGGCTAACGTACCGTTCGAAGGCCCGGTGTTTCGGATCGGCGATGGCCCAGCAGAACGACTGCCTGTTTCTGTTCTTCCGGAACCCGGTGCAGCGTATCTTAGTGGCTTGGAGCAAAAGCAACCCGCTGATTTGATCAGCGCTTGGGTCAGGCTGTGGATCTCC
>JBCDDS010000052.1:0-22757 GCA_039180185.1 Pseudomonadota bacterium
CCGGATTCACAGACAGCGTTGAATCATCAACCGGCGCACCATCACTGATCACCATCAGGATTTTTCTCGCCTCGCGGCGAGCAGCCAGTCGACGATGCGCCCATTCCAGCGCCTCACCGTCGATGTTTTCCTTCAGCAGGCCTTCTTTCATCATCAGGCCGAGATTGTCGCGCGTCCGCCGCATCGGAGCGTCGGCGGACTTATAGATGATATGACGCAGATCGTTGAGCCGCCCAGGTAATTGGGGGCGACCTTCGTTTAGCCAAGCCTCCCGGCTCTGTCCGCCCTTCCAGGCGCGTGTCGTGAAGCCCAGAATTTCCACCTTAACCGAGCAGCGTTCCAACGTGCGGGAAAGCACGTCTGCACAAACAGCCGCAATGGAAATGGGCCTGCCGCGCATGGAACCGGAATTGTCGAGCAGGAGCGTTACGACCGTGTCGCGGAACTCGGTGTCTTTCTCGACTTTAAAGCTCAGCGGCGTTGTCGGGTTAGCGACGACACGGGCCAAACGACCAGCATCCAGAATACCCTCTTCGCGGTCAAAATCCCACGAGCGGTTTTGTTGCGCCTGCAAGCGCCGCTGCAGTTTATTGGCCAAACGGCTCACCGCTCCTTTCAACGGTTCAAGCTGCTGGTCCAGAAAGGCGCGCAGGCGCTCAAGCTCTGCAGGTTCCGCCAAATCCTCCGCATGAATTTCTTCATCGAAATTGGTCTGATAGACGTGATAATTTGGATCTGCATCCGAGATTGGTTGCGGCGCAGGCGGTTCCAACGGAGCATCTGCATCCGGCATGTCGGGCTCTTCGGCGAGGTTTTGATCCGCCGTTTCGTCCATTGCCATCTGCGCTTGGGCGGCGTCTTTTTGCTCTTCCTGGCTTTGCTCAGGATCGGCATCGGCCTCTGCATCATCGGCCTCATCCTGGCCTTGGCTATCGGACTCCTGATCGTCATCCGTATCCTGCTCGGCCTCGTTTTCCTCTTCCTGGTCAAGCGCATCAGGATCATCGCCAAGTTGATCTCCATAGCCCAGATCATCGATGATTTGACGCGCGAAGCGGGCAAATTCCGTTTGATCGGCAAGCTTCGCCTGAAGCTGCTCGAGTGTGCCGCCTGCATTGTCTTCAATGAAGCCTTGCCAAAGCTCCATCACGTTCTTTGCACCTTCAGGCAAATCACGTCCGGTCGCCAGATGGCGGATCAGATATCCCGCTGCCGTAGCAAGAGGTGCCTGTGACGGATCGGTGATCTGGTCAAATCCACGACGGCGTGCGTCGGCGGCAATCTTGGCATCGATATTACCAGCGGTACCTGGCATTTCGCGCGCGCCAACCGCCTCACACCGAGCCGTTTCCATCGCCTCATAAAGATCACGCGCCATTTCGCCCGAAGGGACGTAACGCGCATGCAAACCCTCGTCATGATGCTTGCAACGCAACGCAAGCGCATCGGCCGTGCCGCGCGCCTGCAACACCTCATCGCGCGACATCCTGCGACTGACCTGCGGCAGGCGCATCACATCACCATTCAAGCCCGGCGGATCAACGGAATAGGTGACCGAAATCTCAGGATCATCGGCGAGGACCTTGGTGGCCTCGGCCAAGGCCTTCTTGAAGGGATCAGCTGGATTGTCAGATTGCGCCACGGGAGACGGCCTTTAAGAGCATTAAACAGAGCAAGACAATAGTCCGGCGTTTTGGGAATGGCCAGTAGGTGTCAGTGGAGAATGATAACCCATAAGATGCAACAGTGAATTCCTTTGTCGGTCCAAAGCGGACTGAGACTTTTAATCAAGTTTTATTTCGTTGATTCAGTTTTTCGAATTTAGGCCAAAGCGCTTGCCATTTCGCTTCGAAGTCTTCAGCCGCCTCCCTAGAATCTTCAGCGCAATCGCTCCAATCGTCTGACGCGTCAAGCATCATGCCAAAATTGCCAGAGACAGGTGCGAGCACAATTGCTTCTCCTGTCTCGGAGAAACCAATTTCCCTGAGCGGCTCACCTGTTTCGTCAACTTCGATCCACCAAGAAACTACGTGTTCGTAATACGGTTCCAAGTCAGGGCTACCGGCGGGTAACAGCCAAGCAAGTAGTTTGATCCACCAAGGTAGATCCCTGTTGCTCGGCCATGGCCCAGCTCTTACTTCCAAATACAGCATCCGTTTAAATCAAATTTCAAAAGGCGCTCTCTTATCTTACTAACGCGAGTATGGCTGAAGCTTCTTTGTTCTGGAATGTATGACTTTTCACAAAAATTAGACTCACACTAGCGCAGCTTCGGCGGTCTGTCCGGGTCCATGCCAGGCGCGGTACGGGGGGCGGCGTTAACGTCGACCGTCGGCAGGTCAAACTTCAGACCGATCAGCGACAGGCGCATCACAATCGGGTCCATTGCGCGGAAAAAGCCAACGTCCAGAACGGCCGCTTCCAACCCTGAAAAACGCAGCACCTCGGAAACCGCACGCGCCAACGCCTCTTCCGCCCCCGGCATTGCATCGACAAAGCCAAGCAGATGCCCCCGCGCACCATCCTCATAGGTCACCGCCGCCAGATAGGCCGAAACCGCCAGCCCCTCCATTGACGCCAATCGCGTATCAAGCGCGGTCAACAAGTCCTCTGGTAAGCCCTTGGGCGGATGCAACTCCTGCGCCTTGACCTCGGCCTCGTCCGGGGCTTCTGAAGTCGCATCGTAGAGCCATTCCATAGCCTCAGCCGGCAAAATGATGGCGGAAGACGCCACGTCGAGGTTAAGCGCAAGCCCGAGGCCCTCCGGCTGAAGCATCTCCGCCATCGCGCGTCCTGAGAGGGCCACATATGCCGCTTGCGATCCGGCAAACTCTGCAAGCCGCCCTTCGGTATCGAATGCAAGCACGTAAGCCTGTCCATCGAGTTCAAAGGCCTGTGGTACTACCTCGTCCTCATCAAGCTCGGCCTCCAACAGCAGAAACAGCTCGCTGGCAGCCAAAACCTCATAAAACCGCATGCGCGCGGCTTCTTCATCGCTTTCTTCCATCGCCGCATGCGCACGATCCAGATGCGTTTCATCCATGCTCGAGCACCTCGCGAACGCGTGTTTGTAAGTTCGGCATCAGCTCCGCTTCAAACCATGGGTTTTTCTTCAACCACGCGGTATTGCGCCAGGAGGGATGAGGCAAAGGGAAAACCTGCGGCGCGTGATTACGCCAATTGCGGACGGTTTCTGTGACACCCGTGCTGGCGCCCATGTGGTATTTCTGCGAATAGCCACCAATGATGACCGAAAGCTTTACGTCAGGCAGGTCCTGCATCACCCGGTCATGCCACGTGATGCCGCAAAGTTTCGGCGGGGGGAGATCGGACCCCTTGGCGTCATAGCCAGGAAAGCAAAACGCCATCGGGATGATGGCGACACGCGAGCGATCATAGAACTCTTCGTCATCCATACCGAGCCATTGTCGTAACCGATCCCCGGAACGGTCATCAAAGGGCTTGCCCGATTGATGCACGCGCATGCCAGGCGCCTGCCCCGCAATCAGAATGCGCGCTCCGGGCTTAAACCAAACAACCGGTCGCGGGCTATGCGCCGTATGCGTTTGAGCAAATCGATCAGCGCAAAGCCGACAATCAGAGATTTCCTGGCGCAGCTCCATCCCTAGACTATCGTCACGCCCGCGGCCTGCATTCCGTCATTGGCCGCCGCAAGCGACCCATCAAGATCAATGGCGCGACAAAGATCGGATCTCATGGTAACGTCATAGCCAAGCTTTGCCGCGTCCACAGCAGAGAAATTCACGCAGAAATCAGTGGCGAGGCCAACCATGGTGAGCGTGTCGACCCCACGTGTCTGCAAATAACCATGCAGCCCGGTTGGCGTAGTGTGGTCATTCTCAAAAAATGCCGAGTAGCTATCAATTGCCGGATTGTAGCCCTTGCGGACAATCATATCAGCATGATCGGTGTAGAGATCAGGATGGAACGCCGCACCATCGCTGCCCTGAATACAATGATCGGGCCAAAGAACCTGTGGCCCATAAGGCATCTCGATCATCTCGAGAGGAGTCTTACCCGGATGACTGGAAGCAAATGATGAATGCCCCGCCGGATGCCAATCCTGCGTCAGAATGACGGCGTCAACATCGCCCATCAACGCATTAATCCCTGGTACGATCTCATTACCGCCCGCGACCGCGAGTGCGCCACCGGGGCAAAAGTCATTCTGGACATCAACGACAATCAGCGCGTGAGACACGGCAGCACTCCTTTGGTCTAAAGGGTTAGCATTTGCCCAGGTGAGGTCAATGCAGCCATCTTGCCCACACGCACCGCTTGTCTTAGAGCAGCACGATGTACACCATCGCCGCCCTCTACCATTTCACCAGGTTTAAAGCGCCCGAGGCTATTCAGGGTCCGCTTCATGAGCTGTGTGAAAAGAACCGCATTTCTGGTACCCTACTTTTGGCGAAAGAGGGGATCAACGGCACAATCGCCGGGCCGAAAGCAGGGATCGAGATGGTGATTGAGTATATCCGTGCCCTTCCCGGCTGCTCTAATCTGGAATGGAAAGAGAGCCAAAGCAAGGCGCAACCCTTTCGCCGCCTCAGGGTGCGCTTAAAGAAAGAAATAGTGACAATGGGTCAGCCCGATGTCGATCCGCGCGCACGTGTGGGGCATTATGTAGAGGCCGCGGATTGGAACGAGCTAATTTCCGCACCGGATGTCGCCGTGATCGACACGCGCAACGATTATGAAGTAGCGATCGGTACATTTGACGGCGCCGTCGATCCGCAAACCGCCTCCTTTCGTGATTTTCCAGCGTGGTGGGAAGCAAACAAAAAGCGTTTTGAAGGTCGGCGCGTCGCCATGTTCTGCACAGGCGGTATTCGTTGCGAAAAATCAACCAATTACCTACTCAGTCAAGGAGTAGAGGATGTCTATCACCTCAAAGGTGGCATTCTGAAATACCTTGAAGAGGTGCCTAAGGCAGACAGCAAATGGCATGGAGAATGTTTCGTATTTGACGGTCGCGTGTCGGTCGGACATGGGCTGCAGGAAGGGCCGCACCTACTGTGCCACGCCTGCCGCCGCCCGATCCTACCGGAAGATCAGGCGCGCGCAGAATATGAAGAAGGAGTGGCTTGTCATCATTGCGTGGATGAGACAAGCGAAACTGATAAAGACCGGTTTCGTGAGCGCCAAAGGCAAATGGCGCTTTCGGCGGCACGCGGCGAGGCGCATGTCAAAATCATCTATGAAGGCGAAAGCTAGGCAGGAATGGCCTTGGGCGTACCGGGTCTCGTGCGCAGCAGCAACATGACCATGATCGAGACATTTAAAAAGTTCCACCCGATACCATTCACGAAGGCCAGTGTATAATCGCCCGTCAGGTCGTAAATCCAACCCGACATCCAACCACCAAGAGCCATGCCGACGATTGTCAGCATCAGCACAAATCCGACCCTGCGCCCTGCTTCGTGGCTTGGCATGTACTCTCGTACGACCACTGCATAAGATGGCACGATCCCGCCCTGCGCCAAACCAAAGATCAGGCTCACGACGTAAAGGGAGACAAGACCATCAGCGGGTAAATATAAACACAGCGCCAAACCTTGCAGAACTGAACCAATCAGCACTGTGCGCACGCCTCCCAACCAATCGGCAATAATACCGGACAGGATTCTCGAAATAACGCCGCCAAACAGCATCAACGATAGCATCTGCCCTCCGATCGCGGGACCAAACCCAAGGTCAACGCAGAGCGCCACAATGTGAACCTGTGGCATTGACATAGCCACGCAGCAAGCAATACCGGCAAAGCCCAATAGCCACATCAGAGTTCTGGGCGAAAAGCCAGCGGAATGCGCCCGGGCATGAGAAATCGCATCGGCGCGCTGGCGCGAAATCTCCGGCACCCGTTCCATAAGCAGGAACGACAAGGGGATGACCGTAAGCAAAACAAGCCCAGCCATAAGAAAATACACAAACCGCCAGCCTTCGTCTTGCAACGGGGCAGCAAGCAATACCGGCCAAATCGCACCGGACAGATAGTTCCCGCTTGCCGCTATCGCCACGGCAATGCCACGACGTTTCAAAAACCAGAGCGAAACATCGGCGACAATTGGGCCGAAGCAAACACCTGAGCCGAAGCCCACAAGAAACTGCAGTGCTGTAAACATCCAAATGGAAGCGCTAAACCCAGATGCAACAAAACCGATACCCACGCTGATCATCGCGAGGATAAGGGTAATGGTGATCCCATAACGGTCTACCATGCGACCCATGCCGAAATTGCCAAGAGCGAACCCAAGCATGATAGAAATGTAAGGAACAGAAGCTTGCGCCCGCGTGCCACCAAACTCTGCTTCAATGTACGGCAGCACCACCACAATCGCCCACATGCCAACATTGCCAATAGTGGCAATCAGAAGCGTGAGCGCCAGTCTGCGCCAAGATTTTGCGCTGTCGAGAATGTCGGTTTGCTCCATGCGAGCGAGCCTAAACTTGGTGTTGTTTAGGTGCCAGCGACAAAATCCACGCGCTTGGCAGTTCTTTCAATGCGATGTATGCGGAAACAGACAACGCTTGGAACTGCCCAAATGAAAGATGCCCCTCGCCCTTCTGATCTGGCGCGCAATGTACTCGAAGTCGAAGCCGAGGCGCTTTCGATGCTGCGCAGGGACTTGCCGGACACGTTCGATGAGGTCGTCGAACGCCTGCTGGACATCGAAGGGCGGGTTATCGTCTCCGGCATGGGCAAATCCGGTCACGTCGCAGCCAAGATTGCCGCGACAATGGCCAGCACTGGCACACCGGCGCAGTTTGTGCACCCAGGCGAGGCCAGTCACGGTGATCTGGGCATGGTCACTAAGAAGGACGTAGTGATCATTATCTCCAACAATGGCGAAAACCGTGAACTGGCCGACATCATCGGTCATTGCGCGCGCTATTCGATTCCAATGATTGCAATTACAAAGAAACCGGACAGTACACTAGGCAAGCAATCTGATCATGTGCTGCAAATGCCGGATGCACCTGAAGCTTGTGGAATTGGGATGGCTCCTACCACTTCCACCACCTGCGCAATGGCGATGGGCGATGCCCTGGCCGTGACGCTTATGCGTTTACGCGGGTTCGATCGCGAGAGTTTTCTCGCGTTCCATCCCGGCGGAACGCTTGGTGCGCAGCTCCTGAAAGTGAGCGCAGTCATGCACAAAGGGGAAGAGATACCTATCGTTTCCGAAACGACACCGATGAGCGACACCCTCATTGAAATGACTGCAAAAGGGTTTGGTGTTGCTGCAGTGGTGGAAAATACGCGGCTGACCGGGGTAATAACCGACGGCGATCTACGCAGAAACATGGACGATCTGATGTCTCGCACAGCCGGAGATGTGGCCACACGCGAGCCGCTGACGATTACTCAAGACACGCTTTTGGTTGAGGCTCTGGGTCTAATGAACGCTAAGAAGCGCACAGTTTTACTAGTCGTCGATGATGACGACCATCTTTGTGGTCTGGTCCATATCCACGACGCTTTGCGCGCCGGTGTAGCCTGAACGTCAGATACAACGCCCGCCGTCGACCTCAAGACAAACGCCCGTAATCATGCTGGCTTCATCGCTGCAAAGAAACGCCGCCGCCTTACCCATATCATCGGGCGTAGAGAACCGGCCGATGGGAATAGTGGAGAGAAACTTTTGACGCATTTCAGGGCTGTCTTCGCCCATAAAACTCGCCAACAGAGGTGTCTCTCCCGCAACTGGATTTAAGGCGTTGACGCGTATCCCCTCGGGTGCCAGTTCCACGGCCAACGCACGGGTCGCGGTTACCATCCAACCCTTTGAAGCATTATACCAGTTTAGCTTTGGACGCGGGCTTACACCGGCTGTTGACGCAATGTTCAGGAAGACACCGCCGCCACGTTCCTTAAATCCAGGAATGAAGGCACGCGCGGTCAGATACACAGACTTGCAGTTCACCGCAAATACACGGTCAAAGTCTTCATCCGTCACGTACTCCGCCGCTTGGGGCAAATGCGTTATGCCGGCATTGTTTACGACAATATCAGGCAGCCCGAATGTTTTGTTTGCAGCCTGCGCCATAGCTTGAACGCTTGCGCCGTCGGACACATCAACTGGGCATGCGAATGCGCGTTTTTCTTCCGCCAATTCAAAGGCTGCAGTTGCGTTGATATCTGCGATCAGGACTTGAGCGCCTTCCTGCAAGAAATTATCAACAATGCCCGCACCAAATCCGCTCGCACCGCCGGTGACGATCGCCGTTTTTCCTTCGAGGCGCATGGCGCGGTCCTTCTTTCAACGAAGCATAGTCGCTTTCTTATTAATTAGAAGAATGGGATACTAGCATTTAGGCTGCAAATGCTGTTTCCCATTTTACCTCTCGCAACTTTGCCAGCCTGGCAAATCGATACAGTTCGCGATCCAGATCATCCTTCAGCCTTTCTGAAATCCGAGTTGCCCGTTCAGGCCAGAAACCTGTGACCGTCATTGATCCCTTGCCGCGATCCCCTTTGAGTTCGATACGCCCAATGAAACGAAGTCCGCGAAGGATTGGGTAAACATAGTAACCCCAACGCCGCTTTGCCTTGGGTACAAACATTTCGTTACGATACTCAAAACCAAACAACCGCATAAGCCGTGCGCGATCACGAATTGCGGGGTCAAAAGGGTTCAACAGACGCAGTTGTGCAGCGGGTCGATGTTCTGAAGCCAGCCTCGCCTCTGTATCCAGAGCACCCCAAGCATCATTCCATCGTCCATCAGCGCCTTGAACTTGCAAAGGTACGAGATCTGCATTGAAAAACCAGTCACGCGCCTCTGCCATATCCATCGCGTCCCAAAACCTTTGCACTTCGCCGCAAGTAGCAAAGCTGAGTCGGTGAAGCGCTTGCTCGCATAGCCATCCAATGGCTTCGTGATCAAGCATATCGGTTCGGATTTGCGTAGGAAAAACACGTTCTCCAAGATCATAGAACTTTATGAAGTTTTCTCGGTGACAGGTTGCAAGCTCTCCAGAATACCACATCTGATCGAGAGCCTTTTTGTGCGGTGGACGCTCCCACATTTCCCGCGATTGCGCTTTTGTTTCGAAAGCATGAGTCGACAACGGACCTTCCTGCCGAATTCGATCTTTTATCTGCGAAATTTCATGTTCACAAAGGCCTGAACGGTGCCAATCGCTGTCTGCTGCCTTTTGCCCTAAACGCCGGAACTGCCTCTGCCACATTGGCAGAAACTCCATTGGAATGAGGGAAGCGTCATGAGTGAAATGCTCAAACAGCTCACGCTTCCGGAGCAGTGGCCAAAGCATGTGTTCCCTATAGTTTCGGTTACGCGACCATAGAATGTGATGATGTGCACGTGTCACATTTCGAATCGTGTCAATCTGGACAAATCCAAGTCGTCTGATGATCGTCATCACGTCCAGCGGACCGCGCGGCGACTGCATCAAACCATTACTTTGCAACCAAAGGGAACGGGCAGTTTTGTTGTCGATCTTCAGGGTGGCCGTCAAGGCAAGCTCATAAATAGCATCGCGTTTCGCAATGACTGCCCTTCTAACTCAAGTACGGTTTCGAGGAAAAGCTTTCCTGCCTTGCATGCATCCGAATTTCGCGCGTTTGGCAGATCAGCGATAGCGGCCCTCAGTCGCGCCTCATCGTCTCGACCTTTCAGTTTGAGCTCAACTCCGGCGAATATTTCCTTCTCAACTGCAGCAATCTGCGCGTTCGTAAGTCTCACAGCCTTGCGCTTTGCTCCCAAACGCGCCGCTTTCTTCTGTATGCGATAATACTCCCGTAACGTTGCCGTATCTAGGCGCGCGATCGTCTTTGACGTTATTTCAGCAAAGCGTTCTTGTGACAGCCGGTTACGTACCACACGACCGCATTGGCGATTGGGCAAAGAACGGATCAATGACTGTTCTACAAGATAGAAATACCGCATCTCTCGCGTCGGAAGATGCCCCAAACCCCGCTCGACAAGTGGCCAGATCAACCCACGGCGCGGCTGAATGGTCGATGGATCCAGAAAGCCCTTGATAAGTTCGTCTGCGAGATAGCCGGACAGGACGGGATCACGATACATCAGCTCTGACTGCCGAACCGCGAGCTCTAGATTTTCTCCCTTGAAGCCCGCGCTCTGAAGTTCCTGCCGTACTGGTGCGAAGTCGGGAATTTGGGAAAGTATGTCGATAATTTCGTCACGACGTTCAGATAGGTCGATCTGCTCTTGCGCGGCTGCTGGCAAGATAAGCCCAAATAAACAAAAGAGAATTGCCAGAATGCGCATATCAATTGCCTTTTGCGAACTATGTGGGTTGGAATCAGCGTCTCAATACAACCCTAGTGCGCAACATAAGATTTAAAAGCCGTATCGCGGCGTAAGCGCTCATGATGCATCACGAATGGGTGAATTTGCGCTTAATTCCTGGCTAATTAGCAAAAAACAATTCGTTCAGTGACCGAGCAACCAAGCTAACAATTCCTAAAACGCCACGTAATCAAAGTGTTGGAGTCAACCAGGATGCTAGATTACCACAGATTTTACTGATATTGCGCGGCAGAAAGAGTTTACCGCCGGAGGGCATCATGAGCGCAACCGCCCGAAAGTCCGCCCCCATGCCAGATGATATTCGCGACATGAAGGGCGGTACGCCCATTGTTTCGTTGACAGCATACACCACCCCGATGGCCAAGTTCATGGATGCGCATTGCGACTTCGTCCTTGTTGGCGACAGTGTCGGTATGGTCCTGCACGGCCTTCAAAATACGCTTGGCGTGACTATGGAAATGATGATCCTGCATGGTCAAGCAGTAGCGCGTGGTCTGAAAACCGCAATGCTGGTCGTCGACATGCCCTTCGGCTCTTACGAGGAAAGCCCGGAACAGGCGTTTCGCAATGCTGCACGCATTTTGGCGGAAACAGGTGCGGCTGCGGTCAAACTTGAAGGCGGAGTTGCGATGTCAGAAACCATTGCCTTTTTGACGGCTCGTGGAGTGCCAGTTATGGCGCATATCGGCCTCACACCTCAGTCAATCAACACGCTCGGCGGCTACAAGGTGCAAGGGCGAGATGCAGGTGCAGATCAAGTCATGCGCGACGCGCATGCCATCACAGAGGCCGGTGCATTTTCGGTTGTTTTGGAAAAAATCCCAGCCAGTCTTTCGGATGAGATTACAGCAGAGATCGCCATACCAACTATCGGTATTGGCGCGTCTGCTGGATGCGACGGTCAAATTCTGGTGCATTACGACATGCTTGGCCTTTTCACCGAGTTCAAAGCTAAATTCGTCAAACACTATGCAAATTTGGGTGAAGATGCGGAGCGCTCGATCGCCGCTTATGCAGCTGATGTAAGGGCACGAAAGTTCCCTGGAACAGAACATACCTTCTCCGACAAGGCACCTGGTAAATGATCGCGCCAATTTTGCGAAAGACCAAACTGCTGCGGCAGACGACAGCGCCTTGGCAACATGCCGGCGAAAAAATTGGTGTGGTTCCAACCATGGGAGCGCTGCACGACGGGCATCTTTCTTTGGTCGCGGCCGCAAAGGAAATCTGCCACCGCGTAATTGTCACGATTTTCGTGAACCCTAAACAGTTCAACAACCCAGAGGATCTAGCCAACTATCCGCGCACCGAGGAAGAAGACGCCCGCAAGTTAGAACGCTTTGATGTGGATGCGCTTTGGGTGCCAGACAGCGATCAGATGTATCCAAAGAGCTTTGCCACGACTGTATCAGTCGCGGGCCTGACTGACGTGATGGAAGGTGCATACAGACCTGGACACTTTGACGGCGTCGCGACAGTTGTGACCAAGCTTTTCACCCAGTCCGCAGCCACGGATGCGTTTTTTGGCGAGAAGGATTTCCAACAGCTTTTGGTAGTCCGTCGGATGGCAGCGGATCTTGATATTCCCATCACAGTGCATGGCTGCCCGACGATCAGAGATATTGATGGGCTCGCTTTGTCTTCACGCAACCTGCTTCTCTCCGATCGGGCCCGCACACTGGCGCCTCGACTGCACGAGGAAATGCAAGACATTGTAGCTGGTTTACAGGCCGGCAAGGAATTCAGTGTTCTTCGCGATGCCTCGAGCGACAGGTTGGTAAAATCTGGCTTCAATGAGATCGATTACTTGGAAATCAGAGCACAGAGCGATCTTTCAGAACTCAAATACCCGGATCAACCAGCGCGTCTCTTCGCAGCTGCTTGGTTAGCGGGCGTAAGGCTCATAGACAACATCGCTGTCTGAACTTTCTGACCTCAGCGCTTTGCATGATTTCGGATCAGACAATCGGAAACGCAATCAGTCTTACTTGAAGCCATTCAGGGAAATTTATCCCTGCGGCTTTTCGTAAGCATTGCGTTATATTACCCCAGCAACAAATCCTGCAAAGCGAGCGCCATGACCTGCGCCGATTGGACCATATCGTCAACTCCAACATATTCATCCGGCTTGTGCGCTAGATCCAAAATGCCTGGTCCATAGGCAATGCAGTTTTTGAGCCGACCGATGCGGTCGATATGTTTCTGGTCATAGGTCCCAGGGCTGACAACGTAATCCGCCTCACGGCCGAAAACCTCTTCCACAGCTTGGGCCACGGCACCTACAACCGGCGCGTCCCGCTCTGTCATTGTGGGCAGCACGCGGTGGAGTTCACGGATATCATAGTCAAAACCAGGCCGCCCCGCGCGTACACGTTCGAGCACATCGCGGATCTCCGCCTCCACCGCACCGATATCTTCCTCGATCAGAAAGCGGCGATCGACCACCATGCGACAGCGGTCTGGTACGCAGGCGCTGGGTAGGCCTGTATAGTCAGCGTCTTGCTCCGGCTCGCCGCCATGTATTGAATTTATATTGAGCGTCGACTGTTTGGCTCCGTCCGGAACAACGGGCATATCAGTGCGTTTTTGAGCCAGCGCCGGAAAAAGGCTTTCCTCCATTTCTTCAATCACCGCACCCATATGGCGCACTGCGCAATCGCCCAAAAATGGCATAGACCCATGCGCGATCTCGCCTTTGGTCTCGATCTCCGCCCACCATACACCGCGGTGGCCAAGGCAAATCCGATCCTTATTCAATGGCTCTGGGATAATTACATGCTGTACGCGTTCAGGGTTGAAATACCCCTGCTCGGCCAGATAGGCGACACCGCCAAAGCCACCGGATTCCTCGTCGGCCGTAGCGCTGATCTCGATTGCACCAAGATAGTCGGGGCAAATCGCTGCGAACGTTTCAGCAGCAATAATACTTGCGGCCAATCCACCTTTCATGTCGCACGCACCGCGGCCGTAGATCTTACCATCATGAAGCTCACCACCGAACGGATCGAAGCTCCAGCCGTGACCCACCTCAACCACATCTATATGGCTGTTGAAATGCACGCACTGCCCGTTTGCCTTGCCGTCGCGCCGAGCTACGAGATTCCATCGCGGATAACGGTCGCTATCTCCAAGCGCACCTTCCGCGCGGATCAACTCAGTTTGAAAACCCGCACGCAGAAGTCGTTTGTCAAGATAATCACAGATTTCACGATAGTTTTCACCCGGCGGGTTAAGGGTGGGAATGCGGATCAACTCTTGGGTCAGCGCTACAAGGTCGTCGCGCCGCTTGTCTACTTCACAGCACAGCTTTTCTGAAAAGCGTTTATCTTTCACTTTGACTATCGCGCCTTGTTCTAATGCCTAGTTGATAG
This sequence comes from Pseudomonadota bacterium, assembly GCA_039180185.1. Taxonomy (GTDB): domain Bacteria; phylum Pseudomonadota; class Alphaproteobacteria; order Rhodobacterales; family Rhodobacteraceae; genus Roseovarius. The sequence continues at coordinate 13,694 of JBCDDS010000052.1, forward strand.
CATACAAAACCAATGCAAAATTCATGCACACTTATTTTGACCGGGCGTGAATTTTTATGGTGCTGCTGGGGAGGATTGAACTCCCGACCTCACCCTTACCAAGGGTGCGCTCTACCACTGAGCTACAGCAGCTCTTTTCGTGGTGCGCCTGTTAGACCGATAGACCAATTCGTGCAAGCCTTATCTGGACGGGTATGCTGCTCTGCGTTAGACACATGCTATGTACAAAAAGAACCATGACAAGGCGACTCAGGGCAACAAAGAAGAACAAGAAGAAAGGCTGAAGGCCGCGCTAAAAGCAAACCTTGTGCGACGCAAAGCACAGGCAAGAGCCAAAGCCGCTGATCAACAGGCTAATGAAAAAGATTAAACGAGCAGGTGATTTGAAATGGACTCCATACTTGTAAAAGGAAATGGCGCACTAAACGGCAAAGTTGCCATCGCAGGCGCAAAGAACGCTTGTCTGGCGCTGATGCCCGCGACTTTGCTCAGCGAAGAGCCCCTGACACTTACAAACGCGCCGCGTTTGAGTGACATTGAGACAATGAGCACACTGTTGCGGTCACTTGGTTCAGAGGTCACAAGCCTTCAGGACGGGCAGGTTCTGACGATGTCGAGCCACGCGCTCGACAATGCGACAGCTGATTACGACATCGTTCGGAAAATGCGAGCCTCCATACTCGTTCTGGGTCCGATGCTGGCACGACAAGGGCATGCGGTTGTCTCTCTCCCGGGAGGATGCGCTATCGGTGCTCGGCCTGTCGATCTCCACCTCAAAGCTCTGGAGGCCATGGGCGCGGAGCTTGAACTGAAAGAAGGCTACGTTTACGCCAAGGCGCCCAAGGGTCTTCAAGGTGGTACATTTGAGTTCCCATTTGTATCAGTCGGCGCGACCGAAAATGCTCTCATGGCGGCAACACTCGCTAAGGGTACTACGGTGCTGAAAAATGTAGCCAGAGAGCCTGAAATCGTGGACTTGGCTGTTTGCCTTCGAAAAATGGGGGCGAAAATTCAGGGCGAGGGCACACAAACGATAGAGGTTCAAGGCGTTGACCGCCTGCATGGCGCTACACACCCCGTGGTCTCAGATCGTATCGAGCTTGGCACGTATATGCTAGCGCCTGCAATCTGCGGCGGTGAAGTGGAGTGTCTTGGTGGCAGGATCGACCTGCTTGGTGCATTTTGTGAAAAGCTTGATGAAGCTGGGATCAGTATTGAGCAAACAAATCAAGGACTTAAGGTGGCTCGAAAAAACGGTCGCGTAAAATCGGTTGATGTGGAAACAGAGCCGTTTCCAGGGTTCCCAACGGATCTACAAGCGCAGATGATGGCACTTATGTGCACTGCAGAAGGCGTCAGTGTTCTAGAAGAAAAGATTTTTGAGAACCGCTTTATGCATGCGCCGGAATTGATGCGTATGGGGGCCAAAATTGATGTGCAAGGCGGGACCGCAACCGTGACGGGTGTTGAAAGGCTCAAGGGTGCACCGGTTATGGCAACCGATCTTCGCGCCTCCGTTTCTCTCATTCTTGCGGCCCTAGCAGCTGAGGGCGAGACGTTGGTAAGCCGGGTCTATCATCTCGATCGCGGCTATGAACGCGTTGAGGAGAAACTCGGCAATCTTGGCGCGATTATCGAAAGAGTTACAGCATAATGACGGAAGACGCCCGGTTTGAAGATGGCGGGGAGAGCCCACTAAACGTTGGTGCACTGGATGGCGAAGACCTGAGTGTTTTGTCTTCTCTCGTGCAGGACGCGGTTCTCCCAATCACCGAAATGAGCTGGCGATCCAAAGAACGCAGGCTTGCATTTCTGGTCAATCGGTTCCGTTGGGAGGATGCAGGGCGCGACCGGCACGGTGCGGAGCGCGTAAGATCACTTATGGTCATCGACCACGTTTTGAGCGTGTCCAGTCAGGGCGTAGACCGCAATGATCGAGACATCATTCTTTCAATTCTGTCCGTCGAATTCGAGAAGACCGAGGATGGTGCAGGGTATGTTACGCTCACTTTGGCAGGTGACGGTGCGATACGCGCCAGTGTGGAGGCGCTCGAAGTCTCGTTGAGAGATGTTACTCGGCCCTATCGTGCTCTGTCAGGTAAAGCACCCGATCACGACGATTAGTTTTTTCACAATCCTACTGGGTGAGCGGTTGCATCTCTTGCAGTGCGCCATTGGTCGCGATAAGCGGGCGCGCGACACGAAAGGATTATATGGCGCAGCACCTCCACATATCTGATCCAGATTTTGAGTCAGCGTTCGCTGCTTTACTTGATGCAAAGCGCGAGGATAGCCCGGACGTGGATTCTGTAGTTGGTGAAATCATCGCAGATGTCCGAAAGCGTGGCGATGACGCGCTGATCGAGTTGACAGAGCGATTTGACCGAGTTGCTCTTTCCCCTGAGCAAATTCGGTTTTCTGAAGCGGAGATTGCTGATCTCGTCTCTCAGGTCTCGGACGAAGAGCGAGCGGCCCTGGAACTCGCCGCCGACCGCATTCGCGCCTACCACAACAGGCAATTGCCAGAAGATGCGTCTTGGACCGATCAGGCGGGGGCGACACTTGGTTGGCGTTGGACGCCAGTCAGCGCGGCCGGGCTTTATGTTCCTGGCGGCCTAGCGTCCTATCCGTCTTCGGTGTTGATGAATGCGATTCCAGCAAAAGTGGCTGGTGTAGATCGGTTGGCAATCACTGTGCCGACGCCAGATGGCGTGACAAATCCGCTGGTGCTGCTTGCGGCCCAAATTGCAGGAGTGGATGAAGTGTACCGTATAGGCGGAGCACAGGCCATTGCGGCGCTGGCCTATGGGACGCAAAGCATTGCGCCTGTCGACAAAATAACTGGCCCGGGTAATGCCTATGTGGCGGCAGCTAAACGTAGGGTGTTTGGCAAAGTCGGAATCGACATGATCGCCGGTCCGTCAGAGATATTGGTGATTGCAGACGCCGACAACGAGCCCGACTGGATCGCGCTTGATCTGCTCAGCCAGGCCGAACATGACGAAAGCGCGCAAGCCATTCTGGTCACTACTGATCCGTCGTTTGCTAGAGCGGTATCCGACGCAGTTGATAAGCGTCTCGAAACGCTTGAAAGACGCGCGATTGCTGGCGCAAGTTGGCGCGATTTTGGTGCTATTATCACTGTGAGCGGCCTTGATGAAGCAGCCGTACTCGCAAACCGAATTGCGGCCGAGCATCTTGAACTCTGCGTCGCAGATCCCGAAGCGTTAGCAGAAAAAATCCCGCATGCTGGGGCAATTTTCTTAGGTGCATGGACACCAGAAGCCATCGGAGATTATGTTGGCGGCCCAAATCACGTTTTGCCAACGGCGCGTTCTGCACGATTCTCGTCCGGCTTGAGCGTCATGGATTTTCTCAAACGAACGACGCTGGCTCGGATAAGTCCCGGTGCCTTGCGCGATATCGGTCCGGCGGCGGAAAGGCTAGCTATTTCCGAGAGTCTAGAGGCCCACGGGCTAAGCGTTCGTGCAAGGCTGGACAGACTGAACGAAGGTTGATCATCAAATTTTCGCTAAGCTATTCATTTGCTGCGCGAAACCACGCCGATCAACGAGTGCGCCACTTTTCGAACACATTTCGTTTCTAGCGTCATTTGTGGGGGCAGAGGATTAACCATGATTCTGGCTGACTTCCTGCCTGTAATCAAAAGCGTTCATCTGGTTTCTGTACTTGCCTGTTTACTAGTTGTGATGTTCGTTGATTTACGCGCATCTAAACTGTTCATTACACCACTATTGAAGCGAGACTTCGTGACATTCGAGGTCTGCCACAGAGTGTTGAACATTGGGCTTATCGTGCTTTGGTCGACGGGTACGATCATCACTTTAGAACTGCTAAAGTACGATATCCTCAATATGACACCGAAACTCCTGGCAAAGATTACAGTGGTGACAATCCTCACCGCAAATGCAAGTTTGATCGGCCGCTATGTGTTGCCTTATCTCAAGTTGCGACGCGGCTCGATGATGGGTGACTTTGACCCACAGGTCCGGGTTTGGCTCAGCATTACCTTTTCTATGTCTTTCGCGTCCTGGATGGCCGCTTTCTGTCTTGGCATGTTTCCGATCTTTAGGCCGATGGATGCATCGCAACTCCTGCTTGTTCTTGGGAACTGGTACATCGCGATGATTGGAATTGGCCTAGTCATTGCTTTCGTCGCACCACACCTCAACCCATCAGAGCGAGTGCATATGCAAAGCTGGCAACGCCGCACGAAAGGTTTGCGGGAAAAGTGCGCTGGTCGCGTTAAGGGTCATCACGCTTTCTGGCGCGTCACCAAGACCTAACGTCAGTGACTAAATGGGCGGCGCTGACGACAAGTCTTGGGCGGCGTTTCGATGGTGCATTTGACGCGGCTTTATTGCTCACAGTTTTACATTGCGCTAGGACCACGTGACCGCGATGGAGAGCGCAATGAGCCGTATCAGCCACATAGAGTTAGATGACTCCAATTTGCCACCGCCAACACCTGAAATTGAGCAGGAGCGCAAAGTGGCAATGTTCGATCTGATTGAAGAAAACGTTTTTGAGCTGCCAAAACGCGATGATCGTGTCATGCCTGATGGTCCCTACAGAGTGGCCCTGTCTATTCGCGAGAAGCGATTAGTTTTTGACATCCGAACCGAAGAGGACAAGCAGGCTGTCGAGTTCCATCTTTCGCTCAGCCCTTTCAGGCAGGTTGTAAAGGACTATTGGGCGATCTGCGAAAGCTATTTTGACGCGGTGAAAAACCTTCCTCCGAGCCAGATAGAGACTATCGATATGGCCCGACGCGGCATCCACAACGAAGGTGCACGTGTTCTCGAAGAGCGTTTGGATGGTAAGGCGCATATCGATAACGACACAGCACGGCGGCTCTTTACGCTGATCTGCGTATTGCATTTCGGGGGTTAAAATCGGAATGCCCGCCGAACTGCCGCAATCTGTACTGTTTTGCTGCGACCATAACTCGGCGCGCTCTCCAATGGCGGAGGGAATAATGAAAAAATTATATGGTACAGATACTTACGTGCAATCTGCTGGCGTGAAATCTGATATGGATATTGATGGTTTCTCAATTGCAGTGTGCGAAGAAATCGGTGTTGAGCTTTCCCGCCACAGAACGCGCAGTTTCGATGAAATGGAAGAGTGGGGGGACGATCTTTCTTCGTTTGATCTCGTCGTTGCCCTAAGCCCTGCCAGCCAGCGACGTGCTTTGGAACTGACGCGTGTTTTTCACCTAGACGTCGTCTATTGGCCGATCATGGACCCGACTGGATTGGGCGAAACGCGCGAAGCAAAGCTCGACGCTTATCGTCAAACACGTGATCAAATCATCAATAGCATCACTAACCTATGGGGTCCGGGTGAAGAGGCCACTCTTTGATACGGCTTGAACGGCTGACTGGAGCTGCATTGGGAGCGGTTCTCGAGCAGGTCGCAAACCTTAGGATCACAGTTTTTCGAGAGTGGCCTTATCTCTACGATGGAGACGAGGCTTATGAGCGCGCTTATCTAGAGGCTTACCGCGAAAGCGAGCACGCGCTGTTGGTCGGAGCGTTTGAAGGTGGCGATTTGATCGGCGCATCCACCGGAACACCGATGGAAGATCACGCCAAGGAATTTGGCAATGCATTGGCTGGCGGCGGTGTCGCGCTCAAAAACATCTTCTACGGCGCCGAAAGTGTTCTTCTACCAGAGTATCGTGGGCAGGGTATCGGCCACCGCTTCTTCGATCTACGTGAGGCATTTGCCAAAGAGCTTGGCTTTACGCACGTGGCCTTCTGCTCGGTGGTTCGAGATGATGCACATCCTTTGAAGCCTGAAGGTCACAGACCACTTAGTAACTTTTGGGTCAAACGCGGCTACGCGCCGGTCGCAGGCGCGGTCGCGTCGTTCTGTTGGAAGGACGTGGATCAGCCAGCGGAAACAGACCACGATCTTCAGTTTTGGATGCGCAAGTTATCCTAGCTTGCCGTGGCTTGTCGGATCGCGCGCATGTTGACGCCATAAACATCCGGATTGTCCACCGATCCGCCTTTAAACACCGCTGATCCGGCAACGAGCACATCTGCACCTGCTTCCGTCACTAAAGGCGCGGTCTCGGGCGTCACACCGCCATCGATCTGGATGTGTATCGGACGGTCACCGATCATTTGGCGCAAACGGCGGGTCTTCTCGACGCCTGAGTGAATGAATCTTTGTCCGCCAAAGCCTGGGTTTACGGTCATCACCAGAACCATGTCCGCCAGATCGAGCACATTCTCTACTGTTTCCACCGGGGTCGCTGGATTGAGCGCCACGCCTGCCTTGCATCCAGTCCCACGAATTGCCTGCAACGTGCGATGAATGTGCGGACCGGCCTCAACATGAGCGCTGATCATGTCCGCGCCCGCCTCAGCATAAGCCTCAATATACGGATCGACTGGGGCGATCATCAGGTGCACGTCCATAAACGTCTTCACATGAGGCCGAAACGCCTTTACCGCCGGAGGGCCAAAGGTCAGGTTGGGAACGAAATGCCCGTCCATGACATCGACATGTACCCAATCCGCACCCTGCGCTTCTACCGCCTGAATTTCTTCGCCGAAATTGGCGAAGTCGGCCGACAAGATTGATGGAGCAATCTTTATTGAACGATCAAAGGACATGGCGGCGGCTCCATTAGTTTGCCTGCTCTTGCGAATTTTGTGCCCCAAGGTCAAGCCTTCGCTATCGCGGAATTGCATGCAAAATGGGATTGTGCCAGCGTAAAGCGGCCTGACGGGAGAGACCAATGCTTGGCCTGATGCAGAACCACCCTCTGCGCATAATAGATATTCTGACCTTTGCCGCAGAGGTCTATCAGGAACAGGGTCTAACTTCCGTAAATGAGGACCGCTGCATCCAAAGTCTTCGCTATCCGGAGGTTTTGAAGCGCGTTTCGCAGCTTGCTCACGCATTAACAAAACTGGGCTTGGGAAAAGGCGACCGGATCGCGACGCTCGCATGGAACACGCATCGCCATTACGAGCTCTACTATGCGATTTCCGGTATTGGTGCGGTGTGTCATACGATCAATCCGCGCCTGCCCGAGGATCAGATGCTCTACATTTTCGAGCACGCGCAGGATCGTGTCATTTTCGTCGACAAAAGCCTGCTTCATTTAATCGAAAAACTTCAGGACAGATTGCCAAGCGTCGAGCATGTCGTCGTCCTTGCGGACGGCTCGAATATGTCGGGTACTGAGGCAGGTTGGCTTTCTTATGAGGACTTGCTTGCAGCAGAAAGCGACAGCTTTGATTGGCCGGTTTTCCCTGAGGAGACCGCAGCAGGACTATGTTACACCTCCGGCACGACCGGCGATCCAAAGGGAGCGCTTTATTCGCATCGTTCAACCGTGTTGCATGCATTGTTTGCCGTCGCTGGGTACCCGCAGTCGCTCAAATTAGGCAAAGCGGTTCTGCCCGTGGTGCCGCTGTTTCACGTAAACGCCTGGGGTTTGCCCTATGCAGCAACTCTGGCAGGTGCTGATATGGTTTTGCCAGGCCCACATCTCGACGGGCCCTCACTTTATGATTTGATGAATGCGCAAAATGTCTTCACCGCTTGGGGCGTACCGACCGTTTGGGCAGGGCTTTTGCAGGAAATCGAGAAACGCGGGAAAGCACCGGACGGCTTTGCCGATCTCGTCGTTGGTGGCGCTGCGGCCCCTCGTTCGATGATTGCCGCATTTGAGGCGATGGGGATCAATGTAAATCAGGTCTGGGGCATGACCGAGATGAGCCCGATCGGCACCAGCGGCTTGCTCCCCACATCGCTTGATAACGCCACACAGGATCAGCGGGTTGATGCAAAGGTGGGCGCAGGTCGCAGGCTCTTTGGCACGGATTTCAAGCTTCTGGATGAAAACCGCGCCCGCGTGCCACATGACGGTGAAAGCCAAGGAGAGCTTTTTGTGCGGGGTAACACCATAATATCGGAGTACTTCGAGAACGAGGCTGCCACCGAAGCAGCCATGGATAACGAGGGGTGGTTTGGCACTGGTGATGTCGCGACGCTCGATGCGCGCGGGAAACTGATTGTACGGGATCGTTCGAAAGACCTGGTGAAGTCCGGTGGTGAATGGATCAGTTCCATTGATTTGGAAAACGCCGCCGTGGCGCATCCGGACCTAAGGGCTTGCGCAGTTATTGCTGTTCCACATCCGAAATGGGATGAAAGACCAGTTTTGGTCGCGGTCGCTGAAGGCCAAGTCAAACCAAGTCTGGACGAGGTTAATGCGCATCTTTCGGCAAGTTTCGCACGCTGGCAACTGCCCGACGATATCATCTACGTCGACGTATTACCCCTAACCGCAACGGGCAAGGTTTCCAAAATTACGCTTCGAAAACAGATGGTTGACTATGTATTACCTGAATTTCGGGACGTCTCGGCGTGAGATTGCCATTGGATGCCGCAGCGGTTGGCAACTGGTGTCACGATCACGTTTCAGGTTTCAACAGCGATCTGCGGATCAGCCAGTTTTCCGGCGGGCAGTCAAACCCAACGTACAAGCTTAGTACACCTGACCGGAGCTACGTATTGCGCCGCAAACCACCTGGCCAGCTGTTAAAGTCCGCTCATGCCGTTGACCGAGAGTTCCGCGTCCAGCGCGCGTTACAAAGCAGCGATGTGCCAGTGGCCCAGATGTTGGCCTATTGCGAGGACGAAAGCGTTATAGGCGCGGAGTTTTATATCATGGAGATGATCGAAGGCCGTTCCTTTGATCAACCGAGCCTACCAGATTTGTCCAAAAACGAGCGCGGCGCATTGATTGATGCGATGAATCTGGTCTTGACAGAAATTCATAGCGTGGACCTTGCGAGATCAGGCTTGTCAGATTTTGGGCCAGAAGGGCATTACTGCCAGCGCCAAACTGAGCGTTGGTGTAAACAATACCGCGCGAGCCAAACCGAAGACATCACTGAGATGGATGCGTTGATGGATTGGCTGGGGGAAAACATGCCAGACGATGATGGTCAACGCACACTGGTGCATGGCGATTACCGGCTCGACAACCTGATTTTCCATGAGCATGAACCAA
>JBCDDS010000053.1:0-22682 GCA_039180185.1 Pseudomonadota bacterium
CGCGAGCTCGTCTTCGATTTTGAGCTGCTCCGTGAGATCTCTTGTGTGCGAGACAATCACGTCTTGGCCGTTGTAACGGATCAGCCGGGAGGAAACAGAACCCCAGAAACGTTCTCCTCTTGCATTGATGTATTGCGCTTTGAACTCTGTGACCGATCCATTGGCGCGCAATTGTTCGAGGTATCGTTTTCTTGTGTCCGGTTCTGCGTAGAAAGTCTTCGCTTGGTCTACTTTGCCAAAAAGTAGTTGCGTCTCAGGGCTAGTGAAAAGAACCTCACCCGTTTCGGCATCTGTCATTTGAATAGGCGTCGGGCACGCTTCCATGACGCGACGGATCAGCTCTTCTTGAGCTTGTCTTTCACTGAGATCCATAATCGCAGTCACGATATAGGTCTCGCCCTCGAAATCGATCAAACGGCCCCAAGAGGTCGTTGCACAAGTTCTACCATCCGCATCAACGAGGTTTATGCGATAATCATCCACAGACCCGTTGAGTTTCAAAGCGTTGATGTAATCTTCGCGGTCCTGGGGATCGAAGTAGTGGTCGAGCGCATTTTTCTTGTCGCCCAATAGCGCGACGGTTCCAGGCGAGCGATAAAGTATCGAACCGTCGGACATTTTAGCCATAACAATAGCAAGTGGGCTTGTTTGTAGAACCGTTCGAAGAATGTTTTCTTGCTCTTGCGCAACAACTCTTGCCTGCCGCTCTTCGCTGACGTCCGTGTTTGTTACAACAAATCCACCTTGTCGGGTTTTACCAAACTTCACCTGGTAAACGGCGCCACCGGTCAGCTCAATCTCCAACGTCTGACCGTATTGCGGGCCACTCTCAAATCGCTCCTTCAACCATTCCTGTTCTCGGCCCATCGCAGCTACGTATTGTCCGCGCTCAGCGCCAGCGCGCAGAAGGTCATGCCATAGCGCGCCCGGCACGATCAGTTCCGCGATCAAAGGAAACATGTCGCGATAGCGCTGGTTACATGTCACCAGTCGATTATTCGCGTCATAAACGGCGATGCCTTCAGAAAGCGCTTCTATCGCATCGACCAAGAGGTCTGCAATTTTGGCTTTTTCTAAAGACCCAGTTTCGATCTCCGTTTTCATATGAATTTCCTAAAACCGCAGTGTTTCAACTCGTTTTCAGTTTGGGCCAGTTTTGTTTCAATTGTAACAGCGCTTTTCGCTCTGGGTTTCTACGCCTGACCTTAATCAATTGAAATTAAGTAATATTATTGGGAGCCTCCAAACTATTGACCGTTTCCAGACTGAAACGAAAAACGGCTTTGCGCGACATCCGATTGCAACACGGCAGACCCAAAAACCAATCATGAAGTAACGGGCGCTGTCTTGGCCGCTCACAATCGCAAAGGTTATCGTGATGAAACACGATCTAAAAAGCCCTGATCGCCAGGCGATCAAACAGATCGGTCAGAACCGCAACCCGTCAGAAACGGTGACGCGGCGCAGCTCTCTTAGCCTGCCCCGTCTGATCGTATTCGCAGCCTTCGGCAGATGACGCTGAAGCTACTCGTTTAACCAAGATAAAACTCAAAAAGGTATTAACATGTCACAGATCAAGTCTTCGATCCTTGAGACCATCGGAAACACACCGATCGTCAAAATCAACAACCTCTCACCGAAGCACGTAGAGCTCTTCGTAAAACTAGAAGCCTTCAATCCTATGGGGTCGGTAAAAGACCGTCTCGCTTTGGGCGTTGTTGAAGCGGCTGAGCGCGACGGCTCCCTTAAACCGGGTCAAACAATCGTAGAAGCCACCAGCGGTAACACTGGCATCGGACTCGCCATGGTGTGCGCGCAAAAGGGTTACCCGTTGGTGGTGACGATGGCAGAAAGCTTTAGTGTGGAACGCAGCAAGCTTATGAGATTTCTCGGAGCCAAAGTCATTCTGACGCCCGCACCAATGAAAGGCAGCGGCATGGTCGCAAAGGCCAAGGAGCTTGCGGAAAAACACGGCTGGTTCATGTCCCGCCAATTCGAAAATCCAGCAAATACAGAGGTTCACAGCCGCACCACAGCGCGAGAAATCCTGCGCGATTTTGGGGTTGATGGTCTGGATTTTTGGGTAACGGGCTATGGTACCGGCGGTACGCTAACCGGCGTGGCTCAGGTTCTGCGCACAGACAGTCCCGGCACGAAGATCATTGTTGCCGAACCTGAAGGGGCACAGCTTATTGGCAGCGGTATGGTTCAGCCATTCAATGCAGACCGTAGTCCTGCGGCGAGCCATGTAGCTTTCAATCCACATCCGATGCAAGGCTGGACACCGGACTTTATTTCCGACATCGCGCATCAATCGATGAAGCAAAACTTCATCGACCAAATGCAGCCAGTCACGGGTCCGGACGCAATGCACTCAGCAAAAGAGTTGGCGCGCAAAGAAGGCATTTTCTGTGGCATATCTGGCGGCGCAAGCTTTGCCGCAGCTCAAGCAATTGCAAAGACAGCTCCACAGGGAGCGAAGATCCTAGCAATGCTGCCAGACACAGGAGAGCGTTACCTTTCAACCCCACTTTTTGAGGATGTTCCATCCGATATGACAGATGAAGAAGCCGCACTCTCGCTCTCTACACCAAGCGTTCAGCTTGCCCCAGCCGAACAGGTAAAAGCCGCATAATTTACAACAGGACGCGACTCTTTCGTCGCGTCCTCTCCCCTGGTCCGATCTCAATTCTCAATCGTCTAGCAGAAACACTTTTCCGAACGGAATTCACTATGAAACAAGTACATACTTTCCCAACATTATCCGCACCGTTGGCCGTCGCATCGGCCTATGCCAATGGATACCGCGAGAACAAAACTAATCTGCATCCTACTGCCGATTTGGCCACACTGCGCGATGCCTTTGGCGGTACGTTGCCTGAGCAAGGTCAACCCGGCGAAGATGTGATCTCGGAGCTCATTAAAGCTGCCGAACCCGGACTTGTCGGATGCACTCAACCCGGCTTTTTCTCTTGGGTTATGGGTAACTCAAACATTACCGGTGTTGCCGCTGACTGGCTGACATCAATATGGGGTCAGAATGCCGGAATTTACCAATGCTCACCCGCAGCAGCTACGGCAGAAGAAGTCGCTTGCGATTGGCTCTTGGACATCCTCGACTTGCCCCGTGAAGCCTCCGTCGGTCTGACCACCGGTGCCACAATGGCCGGTTTCATCGGGCTCGCTGCGGCGCGTGATGAGGTGCTGAACCGTATCGGTTTCGACTTTGCAGAAACCGGTATGCAGTATGCTCCTCCGGTGACTGTTTTTCTGTGCGAGGACACACATGTGTCAAACCGCGCAGCCTTAAGATATCTGGGGTTTGGCAAGCGAAACATCGTCGAAATAGCCGCCGATGACCAAGGGTGCATGGTAGTCGAAGACCTAGTCCGCGCCATTGCTCGCGTTCCAGGTCCAAAGATCATCATTGCGACAGCAGGTCATATCAATTCTGGCGCATTTGATGACTTTGAAGCGCTCGCTGATCTGGCACAAATGCATGGAGCTTGGCTTCATATTGATGCTGCGTTCGGGCTTTGGGCTCGTGCTGACGTGACCACGCGAGCCATGACACGCGGTATCGAGCGCGCCGATAGCTGGTCAACGGACGGGCATAAGTGGTTGCAGATTCCATTTGATGCGGGCTTTGCCATTGTTCGCCACAAGCAGGCCCACAAGCGGGCAATGGATATCTCGGCCAGCTATCTGAATGAAGCACCTGGCGATGGAAGAAACGCGGCACATTTCAATCCGGAACTTTCTAGAAGAGCGCGCGGTTTTGCAGTTTGGGCAACGATGAAGGCACTTGGAAGACGCGGCATTGCCGACATCGTTCGAAACCATTGTGACTGCGCAAGTTTGCTTGGCTACAAACTCAAGAGACTGCCCGGCGTGGAAGTTCTAAATGATGTTGTGCTGAACCAGGTTGTTTTGGCTTTCGACAGGAACCTTGGGAGCAAGGATGCAGATCGACTGACCAAAGCCATGGAGCGGGCAATCAATTCTGATGAACAGTACTTCGTTCGTACGACACAATGGAAAGAAAGGTGCGTTTTAAGAGTTTCAATTACAGGCGAAGAAAATGGACCCGCGCACATCCAGGCGTTTGCAGAACGCGTAAAGGAACTCTGGACGATCATTCGCGAAACCTAGTGATCCTCAAATCCCAATTCTGGCCCCGCTCAAACTTGAAGCGGGGCTTTCGATTGCTGAGCACTCTTTGAAACAACTGAAACACCGTTTTCCGACTCTAGACCGTGGTCTGAAACAATCAGTGTTTAGCAACATTCATATGAAACGCGCTGCACGCCTTGCAGTGCAACATACAGGAGACACAAAATGGCACGTTTTGCGCAATCCAACCGTTATGCAGATGAAGTCATGGCACAGACCAAGACTAGCCAAGGTCACAGTAAATCAGCATCCGGCGCGCACAGCTCGAGGTTCCGTTTGATTGGATATGACTGGGCTATGCTTTGATTTTTGAGTTTACGAGTGCAGTTGACCGACCCTTGCATTCCTGCATTATTCACCTGGGGTTCGTTAACAATTTATTTTTATTGAAGTTAGCGCCATTAGGCCGAGGAATTATGGAAAAATCGCTTTTTGATAAGTACGGGGGGTTCGCATCCGTAAGTCGAATGGTCCTAGAGCTATATGAGAGGCTGCTCGAAGATGACGATGTGGGACCCTTTTTTGACGATGTAGATTTACCCAGGGTGATCGATCATCAAACCAAATTTGTCTCGTCTTTGATGGGCGGTCCTGCGTCATTTACGGATGATTATATCCAACGCGTTCACAGCGACATGAATATTGACGACCACCATTTTGATCGATTGAAAGAGATTATCGGAGAGGTATTGAACGACTTCAGCGTTGAGGCTGCAGACATTGCTGCGATCGCAGGCGCATTCGAAGCGCGGCGCTCGCTTCTGACAGGACAAACGAATGTCAATTGAAGCGATTAACGAACAGTTACTGCGTGCAATTGGTGTCGGGGTCGCTTTGGTCGATATTGAGAAACTCTCATTTCAGTTTCGCAACGACACGTTCAACGAATGGTTCGGTGATCATGACCAATCCATTGGGCTTGTAGATCTGTTCCCAGATATGGCCGAACTTGATCTGAAGGCAGAAATGGCAACGAGCCGGCGATTTACGACGGAGACCTCTTTCAAGCTACGCCGTCGTACAATGACCGTTGCTATGGAGTTCAACAGCACCAATGACGCGGCGGGAAACATAGCCGTGCTGGTGTGCCAAAATATCACTCGCATAAAAGAGCTGGAGTCTATGATCGACTCGTACTCGATGATGGTGGAACGCAACACGCATGAAATCAAACGCGAGAAAGAACAGGTCGAAAAGCTGCTCCTCAACATGATGCCGCGGGCTGCTTACGAAGAGTACAAAACCTTTGGCGTTGTCTCACCACGTTTGTTCGATCCCGTCTCTGTGCTCGCCTTGGACTTCATTGGATTTGACGATGTGTTGTCTGCGCATGAACCAGGTGTAATCTTGAGTGAGTTGAACGATATTTACAGTGCGTTTGATCGCATCGGTGCACAGTTTGGATGTCAGCGAATTAGAACGAACGGAGACAGCTATGTTGCCGTTTCCGGAGTGCCGGATCCAAACGGTGAACATGCGTCCGCAGTTGCCAATTCAGCGGTTCGGTTTGTTCGCTACATTGAACAGCGCAATGCCTCTCACCCGATCAAGTGGCAACCTCGCATTGGTGTAGCTGCTGGATCAGTCATTGGATCAGTGGTCGGCAACCAGAACTATATTTATGACGTTTTCGGACCTACGGTCAGCAACGCACTGGCTTTTCGGACGGTTGCAGAACCAATGTCAGTGGTCACTAATACTGAGTTTGTAGACTTAACCGGGGACGCATTTGAAAGTAGCGCACTAAGTTCCGACAATCACGTTTCTCTGCGCCAAAGCACGAATACACCGCAATAGCACTAAGGACCGATGACCCAGCTTAGTCCGCCATTAAATGAAGTCGTTGATTTTTTGGACCAGGGCTTGGCGCTGTTTGACGCTCAGGCGAAGTTAACAATTGCAAACTCTTCCCTTCGCAAAATGTACCCAGCGCTTCCCGATATGCTTGAACCCGGCACACCTTGGGAAATGTTTCTGCACGAGGCAGTTAACCGTGGCGCAATGCCGCTTGGCGTAGGACACAGGCTGGGAGAGATAGAGAGCGGACTCGAGAAGAACAGTTTGAGCCATACCGTTGAGCTGCCCACTGCTGACGGATCAGGCTTCACTATTCGGCTCATGGCGACATCGGACGGTGGCTTCGCGCTTTCTCAGGCTTTAGCCATTGACAAGAATGAAGAAACAAGCGCGGCGCGTGAAGCAGAACAACTGCTGCGTAAAGTGCTTGAGGCGTGCCCAACCAGCCTGACCATGTCACGTGTGGCCGATGGGCAGATTATTTATCGTTCCCCAGCCGCCACCGCCCTTTTGGGAACGGCCAAGAGTAGTTTTGCTCATTTCGCTAAAGTCGAGGAGCGTGCCGACTTTGTAACCGCGCTGCTTCCAGATGCGCGGGTTGACGATATGCGTGTGACCTGCTTGCGGGCAGATGGCGAAGCTTTCCCGGCACAGGTATCCGCACGATTGATCGATTACCGTGGCGAAGACGTAATCGTCGCAAACATTGAGGACCTGACACAAGAACTTGCGGTAAAACAAAAACTCGACCGGCAGAGAATTCAGTTGTTTCAAGCAGAGAAGCTCTCGTCGCTCGGAGAATTGCTCGCAAGCGTTTCACATGAGCTTAATAATCCCTTGTCGATTATTGTGGGCAACGCAGAAATTCTTCAAGAAGAGCTCGAACATACAAAGTTGGATCGGCGCATTTCAAGTCTCACTCAGGCCGCACATAGATGCATTCGGATCGTGCGCTCTTTCCTGGCCCTCGCTCGTCAAGAACCACTTGATCTAAAACCCGTCGATCCGGAGAAACTGATTGATTCTGCATGCGATGCAGTACGAGCCGAGGCCGAAGCCGCTGGTATAGGCTTGAAAGTTCAACTCGCGCCCGCATGCCCTGCGGTAGAAGCAGACGATGTTCAGCTAACGCAGGTTGTAATCAACCTTCTAACAAATGCGATACATGCCATCCGCGACTCGCAAAATGGTAACGAAATTTTAGTTCGGTGCAGCTTCAACGACAGCGAGTTGATGGTGGACGTATCTGACAACGGGCCGGGCGTTCCCGAAGAGCTGAAGACGCGTATTTTCGACCCACTTTTTACGACAAAGGAGATCGGCAAGGGCACAGGCGTTGGTTTGGCCTATTGCTACAGAATCCTATTGGCCCATAAGGGCGAGATAACGCTTCAGTCATCTCTGGGCAAAGGCGCATGTTTTTCTGTCGCTTTGCCGTTAAGTCGGGCGATCTGAATAGGGTGTTAACTGGTTCGTAGGCGCGAAAATCGTAGCTACGATTTACTTTCCCAGTGTTTTTTGAGCAGAAACTGGTTTTTGAAGTTCTTCAGGCCAAGCATGACTTCAGAATGAGCAACGTCCTTGCGACTATGAATGTGGGCGTCCAGAAACTCCGCCACGCCATCACTTTCGTCGCAAACGATTTCCACCATCAGATCGAAGCGACCGGTCACCCATAGTATATAAACGACCGCCTCAATATCGGCTAAACGTTCCGCGACCACCTGCGGCGTGACGCCCGATGCCACTTTCAAACAGATCATTGCATCAGCTTTGTATTCCGACGCGGACGGGTCTGCGATTGCAACGATTTGTAAGAGACCCGCCTCCTTCAGGCCATTGACCCGGTTGCGCACCGTACCCTCCGACACATCAAGCTTTTGCGCAATCTCAGAAAATGGCATGCGCCCGTCGGTCTCCAACATCCGAATGATTTCGACGTTTAATCCGTCGTCTACAGAGTGAGTGCCTCTTGTTCGTGTCGCTTTGTGCTGATCAAGTTTCAAAGGCAGGGTGATCGTCATCCGTCATTTCCTTTTGTTTCAGCGAAAACACATGCGCCAGCCTACCGCGTTCTAGTAAAGGCGCAGGTATTCCTTCACTTCCCAGTCGGTAACCGCCTGGTGATAGCGTTCCCATTCATCATTTTTGTACTCAAGGTAAGAGTTACGCATGACCTCACCCATCACATTGCCAGCCAGTTCATCACTGCGAAGGGCTTGCGTCGCATGCCAAAGCGTGCGCGGTAGGCGACGGATACCAAGCTCGGTCAACTCAGCCTCAGATTTCTCATAGAGGTCGAAGTCCGTTGGTGGTCCAGGGTCGATTTTGTTCTTTATCCCTTCAACGGCACAGCTGAGATGCATGGCCATTGCCAGATAGACATTCATGGTCATGTCGCAGGCGCGATTTTCGATACAGTACCGGCTTTGCGGCAATCGGAATTGCGCTGAGCGGTTATTGAAACCGTAGGTGATATTGGTTGGAGCCCAAGTCACGGTACCCCCTTCAAACCCTCCAACGCGTGGCACCAGCCCGTTGTACGAGTTAACAGTCGAACAGGTGATCGCGGTGATTGCTTCGGCATGCGCCATAAGCCCGCCGACGGCCCAGCGGCTCTCATCGCTCCAACCACCATCATTGGAGCCAAAGATATTCTCACCTGGTCGGCTTTCATGTTGCATCGACATGTTGATGTGCGCGCCCGAGCGCCAGTCGCCGACTGTGGGTTTCGGCATGAATGTGACGAACATATCGTGATTTTTCGCCACCTCCTTCAACACTGTGCGTAGGAAGACCAAGCGATCCGACATCTCCAACATATTGGTGTAGTGAAAATCGAGCTCAAACTGCGAATAAGCGCCCTCCGCCACGACATCATGCAGGTTCCAACCGAGACCTTCTAGAATATCAATCATGTCCTTCAAAAACGGCATGGAATCGATGGAGTATTCCACGTCATAACCAAATGCTTGCCGCCTTGGCCGCACGCCCTCTGCAGGGTCGTCGTCGAAGGCTTTCACTGGTTGGCCCGCCTCGTCATATTGCATGACGATGAATTCGGGCTCCACGCCAGCATAGCCTGTGTAGCCCTCCTCGGCTGCCGCCTGCATGGCGCGTTTGAGAGCCTGACGCGGGCAAACGTTATAAGGCGCGTCTTCCCAATAGAGATCGGAGAAGATCATCGCCATCGACGTGTCCCAAGGGCAGATGTACACCGCATCGAGATCAGGCACGACAACCTGATCGCTGTCTGCCGGACTAAGCTCCGGCACGTAGGAAATCGAGTGCACAGCAAATTGCGGGCCCTTACCAAGACAAAGCTCCTCAAAATCGCTCATCGGCACAGGTTTTGTTTTTGGAATACCGTGCAGGTCGATCCAGGCCGCCATTACGTATTTGACGCCGGCTTCCTCAAGCTGGTTTCTCACCTCGGGAATACGCGGTCTGTTGCGCTCTACCGCTTCCGAAAAAGTCTCATAGTAAATCTTGTCAGCCATCACGGAATTCCCTGTTCTAAATGTCTATAATCTCAGCCGGGTACAAAATCGTCAGGGTCAATCCCTGGTACGTGCGTCAGCCCCGCGAGTTGTTTCCAATTGTGTGGATATGCGGCGTAGAAAATGACGCATCGTTCATCTGCCTCGTAGGAGATGTGATTGTCTTTGGGCACGAAAAGAACATCACCGCGATTGCAGATGTAGGATTCACCATCACAAACCAACCGGAATGTGCCCTCCAGCACATAGATGATCTCGTCACAGGTCAGGTCCCACGGCACTTTGATGTTCTTCAAAACATTGATGCCGCCACACATGGATTTGGAAAAAGCGCTGGTGACCATCGGTTTGATATAGGTGTCGCTGTCCTTCTCTCCGATCGCGTTATAGCGGTCCTCGACCAGATCCCATTTCATAAGTTGCGGTTTGTCGCCCATCGATTATGCGCCTTCTTTTGCCAGATGTTTAAGAATGGATTCGTTGAGCTCGACCTTGTAGCCGTCTGGATCTTCGCAGAAGGCAATCACGCGAGTGCCGTTCTTCATTGGTCCAGCGGGCCGGGTTATGTTTACACCTGCCGCGGCCAGATCTTCGCAGGCTTTGTAGACATCAGGTGTCTCGATGCAGAGATGCCCCCACCCGTTTCCCTTTTCATAGGGTTCGGATTGATCCCAATTGCAGGTCAATTCCAGACAGGGAAACTCCGCCTCGGGTCCGTAGCCAATGAAGGTGTTGGTAAATTTCCCTTCCGGATAGTCAGTGCGGCGCAGAACCTGCATCCCTAGAATACCGCAGTAGAATTCCAGAGACTTGTCGGTGTCCATCACCCGGATCATTGTGTGCGCCAGTCTGAAACCACTCGCGATACTTTCATTCGCCATTGCTGTTTCCTTCAATTCGTTTTCTGCACGACGTCGCGGGCGATCTTGTCTTGGAACGCACGCACGCTGTCCTCCCAAACCGGAGACAAAAGACCGCCGCTATTGGCCGCTATGGAGGCGCGTCCAAGCTGTAGCCGTTCGGTCATTTCGTGGTCTTCCTTGTGGACGTCCCACCAAAGTTTTTTCAGCCCTTCGATCTCTGCCTCGCTGAGCTGTTGCCCCTCCGTGGTGTAGAGCGCGCGCTTTTGCATCATCGTTCCCGGGCCCGTGGGGATATTGAGATACACGCCCATCTGATCGGGAAAATAGCGCCCCAGAATAAAGTTCGGATAGAGTGCCAGGTATCGCGAGCTGACCGCGAGACTGCCAGATGTGCCAATCTCCTCATCCAGATCAACCGCACTGCCAAGACAGTTGCCATCGATGATTGTGTAGTGGTCTTCAAGAGGCTGATCGGTAGTTGATTTATGAACGAACTGCACGTGATAAGGCTCGATGAAGTTCTCCATTATGAACTTCCAGTTACAGGCCACTTCGCCAAAATCTAGCGTTCCGATACTTTCAACTTTATCCCAACTGACACCGTTCAGGCGGTCTTGGATGGATGCGGAATATGTCTCAAATGGCTCAGCGTTGCCATCTATATTGACGAATATCCAGTCTTCCCAGATATGGCTGCGCACCGGAATAAGGCCTGTTTCCGCTCGATCCATCCCATCGGCAATGTGTAGGTTCGCCCCACCGAAGTGCGGGGCCGCTTTCAAGTTGCCATCAAGGTCGTAAACCCAGGCGTGATAAGGGCAGCGAATCAAACTGCCGACGTTCTTTGGTTCTTCCAACAGGGTGAGGCATCGATGACGACAGATATTGTGGAAGACATTGATGTCGTCCGCCCGGTTCCGCACGATAAGCAAAGGATGCCCGGCGAACTTCACAGGAATGGCGTCACCGCGCTTTGGCAACTCATGCACAAATCCGATGCAGACCCAGTTGCGCGTGAAAACTGTCTTGCACTCAGTTTCCCAAAATTCCTGTTCAACATAGGCCGCAGCAGGCAGCCCGCGCTTTGGTGACGCGTCTTCCCAGAACGGTTCCAGCATTGTTTCAATGCCTAGCATCAGACCCCCATCAATCTGCCTGGCAGCTGCCAAATCAGATCACGTTGCTGATTCACACGTGCAAAGTTGAAATGCACATGTCCAGTCCTGTCCAGAGTTTTTTACGATTTCATCACAAAAATTTACGAAATCCGTAAAATTTAACCAAGACTGGTGCCGCTGCTCATGAATTCGTATAGATTCAGGGGCAAGAGTAGCGCAGCGGACCGCCGATGATTGACACTCCATTCACGCGAAAGTTCGGATTGAAGTTTCCTATTGCGCTTGGGCCAGTGCCCAAATACGCAAACGGTCATCTCGCAGCGGCGGTATCCGAAGCTGGCGGTTTGGGTTTGATAGGCCAAACAGAAAATGCCGAGAAACTCGCTGCAGAGTTCGCTTCTTCGGCAGAAGTTGCTGTAGGATGCAGAATACAATGCGACAGCATAAGTGACGATCCCGCTAAATTACAGGTGGCTTTAAAAAACCGCCCTAGAGCGGTTTACCTGTCCGACGGAGATCCTCGTTCTGTTGCCGAGACTTTACGCGAATCCAAAGTGCCCGTGATGTGTGAAGTTCAAACGCTCGCGGACGCCCAAATTGCTGTCGAAGCTCGGGCTGACGTGCTCGTCGCTAAAGGCACTGGATCGGCCGATGGACCGTCTCCTCGCACGATGTTCAACCTCATCCCCGAGTTGGCTGATTTCATACACCAAAGCGCAGATGATACGCTTTTGCTGGCCTATGGCGGCGTTGTAGACTCGAGAACACTTGCAGCCGCAATCGCACTTGGCGCTGACGGCGCTGTTATGGCAACACGTCTCGTCGTATCTGAAGACTCGAATATGAATGAAAGCCAGATAAACAAGGCGGTTAGCTCCGGCGGCGACGACGTTATCGATCAAGAGGTAGCATGGGGACAGGGTATAGGTATCATACGCGATGCACCCGCTGTGGCGAAAGTTCTGCAAACAGTCTCAAGAAGAGCGGAACTTATTTTGTCGCGCACAGGACGGAAGATAATCCGATAGCTTATAGCTCAACGTGCTTTGCGTGACGCAAAGGAAAATCGCCCATAAGCTATCGCCTCATTTTTACTGTAAAAAATCAGCAATCATCCAAAATACTTGGTGTTAGTGAAGTGTTTTCCTGAACTCTACGGGAAGTTCTAACCAACCAGCGGAATCAATGCACTTTTGTCGTTGAAATAGCATCTGTCGCGGATTGTTTTCAAAAGGAACAGATGCGCATTGTGAACTCGAGTGGTTTCCCTACGACCATCGGAGCTTACGACAAGTTTGCTCTAGAAAATGCACAACCAAAATACTGTTCAATGGGACTTGCACGTGCCTCAAGCAATCGAACCACAGAACTCAGAACATCGTGTCCTTCATGAATGCTTGTGCCATGTGATTGGCAACACGTGCCGAATCTATAGAACATCTCAATGCTATTCGTGGAACGTAAGGGGCTACGGCGCATTTTATGCCAGAAAGTGCTTCAAACAGCAGGCCAATGAGATGTGTAAGGCTGTAAATACACTGGCAATTCATATTCGCGGTTTGGGCATGACGGTGGTCATGGACTATTCGGATGTCACAATGAGTGCAAATCCTCCAAAAACCAAAGAAATGATTGATTTGGCGGATATGTTTAGGAACCTTTCCAAAGCATATGTGGAAGCAGAAAACTCCTTAGGCGCAGCAATCGACGTCGCAAACTCCATCGATGACCCTTCAACAGTCCAAGTTCTTGCAAGTCGAATGAACGCGCAACGTGCACACCACCAAGAGTTAAATCTTTTGGCCGAGAGTTTGTAAGCGGAGTTGCAAGTCGAGGCGACGGGCTATGATGTCTGTGGCATCAACTTCGTTCGGGTCAAGTCATCGAACTTGAACGCAAAGACTAGAATACAAATCTGAAAAACTAGGTAATACGATGCGTACCTGACTGACGATACGACCGCGGCGTCCGTCCCGTGAAGCGCTTGAACTGGGTGGACATATGGCTCTGCGAAGAAAACCCACTGGTGAAAGCAATCTGTGCCAAGCTTTCGTTAGAATTCGTAATCAAGTCCTGCGCAAGCTTAAGGCGCTGCAACATGATGTAGCGACGCACGCTCATCCCAGTAGCAATTCGGAAATTACGAGCGAAGTGATAAGCGCTCAATCCGGCTGCCCGTGCAACATCGTTATGAACGATGTTGGTGTGTAGGCTCGCTTCAATAAACTCCATCGCGCGCTGTATCGCCGGATTTGGCTGCAACGCTATTTTTTCGGTTCTGGTCAGCAATTGCATCAGACGCGCTGAAAACATGTCGCAAACGAAATCGTATTCTGCGGGCTTGATTGCATTTGTTGCCGAGTGCAGGAAATCGGCAACTATTTCGCCCACGCCCAACATGGCTGCGTCCGTGATGTTCCACATCGGGTCGCCTACAGCAGAAATAACCGCGCGAGCAGACGAAATATTTATCGCGTCATGCTTGAAGAAAAACACAACGGTGCATCCCGATCTTATGAAATGGAGAGTGTAGGGCTCACTTGGAGGAATGAAGTTGAATGAGCGCGCGACGCTTGTTTCCGGGGCGTCGTTCATCCCAACCACGTCTAGTTTACCTTCGGTATTTCCAAGATAAACATCGAGCACAGCCCATCCACGTGGAACCTCTACATCATGTGAACCGGGCGTGAAGCTCGCCAAATGATAGTGAGACTCCTCAATTCTTATTGCTTGCGGGGCACTTAGCGCGTCTATCTGTTTCATCGGGCAAAACTATGTTGACCCGCGAACTCGATATATCAAGCTGGTGCCGTTTTATCAAAAAATTGACAAGTGAAATTAGACGTTTTTCGTTCAGCAGATTGACCTATGGCATTGAAATTTATATTTTTTTCACAGCTATCGGCCATTTTTCTCCTATTACTGCTTCTCTTTTCTATACCTGACCGGTGTAACACCCAGTCGCTTAGTGAAGGTAGCCGTCATGTGTGATTGGGAGGCGAATCCGCAGGTATATGCGATTTCGGCTATGCTGTCCTGCGAATGCATAAGCAGCTCTTGCGCCCGTGTCATACGAAGCTGGATCAGAAATTGGTGCGGCGCTTCACCTGTGGCCGCCTTGAACGCGCGAGAAAAACTAAAGACGTCGAGACCAGCGATCTGGGCTACGGCATCAAGCCCACCGGGCTCCTCTAGGTTTGCTTCCATGTATTCAACTACATTAGCCAACTCGTCAGGTCCCAATTTGCCATTGAAAGCTTCTCGTTCTTTCTGGCCGTTCAACCGACGTCGCAAAATATGAATGGCTAGTTGCTGCGCGAGTGCATCCGCGTATAGTTCTCCGCCTGCGGATGGATGACGCGCCTCATGCAGGATGTCGAGGGCAATGCGTTTAAGACGTGAATCAAACTTGCTTTGAAACCCCAATGGCTTGAAGTTATCGGGGTCACCTGGTGCTATTGCGTTGGCAACCTCCCGAAAGACTGCGTCGTCAATATAGATCTGTTGGACGGTATAAGTGCCGCGCATTTCTGCTGTTACGGTGTCCAGGTTTGGACAGTACTGCAATGTGCCGGGATAAAGAGGAACATTTCTCAGGTCATCACCATCCTCTGTCTCTCCACGGTGATCAATTTGCATTGAACCACCATGACAAAGCTCAAAGAGATGGAAGCCAATGGTTCCGTCGATCTCTCCTTCACCCTGCTTCGCGACATTCGTGTTGAGTCGCGCCCAATTCCGGCCCAGCGTTTCAGTCATTGAGGCGTGAAACTGTGCTTCCATCGCCGAAACCATTTGTTCTCGGGTGATCACCTCGCTCATCGCGTCACTTCCCGCCTGAAAGAACGGGGTGTGATCCCCAAATGCTTCCTGAAGGTCGCCGTCATATGAGATTGAGATGCAAACCCACACGAATAAGCAATCTCGGCAATACTGTCATTGGAATGCGCCAACAGTTCCTGGGCACGGATGATACGCAATTTGATCAAGAATTGGTGCGGCGCCTCGCCAGTCGCTGCTTTGAACGCGCGCGAAAAACTGAAGACATCGAGGCCTGCGATCTGAGCTACGGTGTCAAGGCCACCGGGTTCTTCGAGGTTTGCCGACATGAACTCAATAACCTTAGTCAGCTCGTCAGGTCCAAGCTTCCCGGCGAAGGCATCGCGCTCTTTCTGACCGTTCAATCGGCGACGCAATAGCAAAACGGCCAATTGCTGCGCCAGCGCGTCCGCGTAAAGTTCGCCGCCTGCGGAAGGATGACGTGCCTCTTGCAGTATATCCAAGGCGATCCTTTTGAGACGTGTGTCGAAAACACCTTGAAACCCGAGCGGCCTTAGGTTGCCAGGATCACCGGGCGCGATCGCCTGAGCGACTTCTGTGAAGATTGAACTGTCTATGTAAATCTGCTGAAGATGCGCCTCGCCTTCGCAAGTTTGGTACATTTGAGCGGTGTCTTGCATGTAATTCATCGAGCCGGGGACAAAGGTGCCTTGGTGCCGTTCGCCATTCTCAAACTCTGACCGAGCGTTAACGTTGTGTCGTCCACCCAGACTGAGTTCGAACATGTGGAAATCCAGCCGCTCCCCGCGCACCTCAAGGTCGCCTTGTTTTGCGACAACCATGTTCATACGCGACCAATCTCGACGGTTGCTCTCAGTAATGGTTGCGCCGTACTGTTTCTCCATAGCCGCGACCATCTCTGATCGTGTGATAACCTCACTCATTCTAACAACTCCCGTCGATAGGCGCCCGGCGTGACTCCGAGGTGTTTGGTGAAGGTCGCGGTCATATGGGATTGCGATGAAAACCCGCAGGCATAGGCAATGTCGGCGATACTATCCTGCGAGTTTGTGAGCATTTCTTCAGCACGATGAAGTCGCGCGTCCTTTAGGAACTGATACGGTGTCGTACCTGTGCGCGACTTAAACGCGCGAGAAAACTGGTAGACATCTAGATCGCACAATGCCGCAAGCGCAGTCAGGCCAATTTGCTGGTCCAACTGGTCCTGAATGAAGTCACGGACAGCCAGAAACTGATGCTCTGGCAGTGGCGCTGTCGAAGGCGTCGGCTTTCCCGACTTCCCGGTGACGTGCAAAATCCGATAGACCAGAGCATAGAACAGATGATCCACCATAAGTACGCTGGCTTCGCTTGGCGTATTCGCTAAATCTGAAATCTTCCGAAGCATCTGGGAAATCAACGTATCGTTCGTTAACCCGTCCATACTTTGAAAGACGCTCGTCTCCGCCGAGGTGTTCAAAGCCTCGAATGCTGTTTCAAACACGGCTGCTGGAATACCGAACATGTCTACGCCAAAATTATGCTCGACCGTGATATCTGCCGCCTGACCGGGGGGCACCACAAACCAAGCGCCGCGCCGCGCATTAGACGTAACCTTGCCAGCACCGATGTCGAATGTCTGCTGACCAGATCCAGCCGCCAGAACTTGCAGGGTGTAGTCCTTCGACGGAGGATCAGGGAAATGACCGGCAGGATTATTGCGTATCCTTGCAATAGCAACGTCAAGTGTTCCCACTAAATGCGACTCATGCAAAAAAGGAGCGTTTACAAAATCGGGACTGTTAATGATCTCGTGTAATGATTTGTTTTCCGTCATCTCTGTGTCTCCGCGACAAGCGGCGTGCATGCATCTCTATTGCACATAGCACAAACATACTTCGAACGTGCAAAACTTCGCCGATTTATGGCTCCAGCGTCTCGCAGCGCACGGCGCGGGTCGGTAATTACATAGCTATAAATCATTGTCCGTTGTTTCGAAATTTTGCCACTACGCAGCAGCTTCAAGTTAATATGCATGCAATACTGGCTCTGAAACAGAGCGTCACCAAAATCGCATTTTGCAAGCGGCGTGACTACTGTTTGCCGAAAGATGACTTGGTGGCGTAATACGCGAATTTCCCTCCATTTTGATCATGATAGCCATGAATAGTAGCCCCACCGACGTATTTTGACAGTCCTGGACTTGTTGGCGAAGCGTTGAGAGTGTGGCATCAAGTCAAATTACGGGTCTTTAACGTTTTCCAAATTTTATCAAATTCTTGCAAATCCGGCGCACCCTTTTGAAAAGCTTCCGTTCTGTGAATTCTATCCGAACCGCAATTTTCGAATCGGTAAGGCCCACATCTGCAAGCTTCACGTAGTCAAAAAGGTGCGTTGTTCGTAAAATAGCACTGTTATCGAGCAAAACTTCCGTCCAAGCGCACGATGTTGGCGACCCCGGCAGGATTCGAACCTGCAACCTGCCCCTTAGGAGGGGGCTGCTCTATCCAGTTGAGCCACGGGGCCTAGAGTTAGTGTCATACACGTTGGTGAAAGGCCTTGAGAAGCGTTCTTTTTACCAGCTTTTCTTAATAAGGTTAAATGCGTAGCGATGACCCGGACGCTGACTTTGCGACAGCTCGCAGAGACCTTCAACAGCTACGTTAGTGTTCATCGATAAAATTGGAAGCTTGTAGAGCGGTTCTGCGCCACAGCCGTTGTTTCTGGTCAGCAAGCTCTGGAAGTTTAACCTTTCCTCTTGCTTAACCTAGTAGCCAAAATTGACGGCTTTCGTTGGTCGCAGCGTTTTACTAAAGTTGCAAGACCACCAACTAAGCGGAAACGCATTGTGATTCATCCAACAGCGCTCATTTCGCCAGAAGCAAGTATCGCAAAAAACGTCGAGATAGGGCCATTCTGCATTGTCCACGACAACGTGAAGATTGCGGAGGGATGCAAGATCGGTAGTCACTGCGAGTTAGGTGTGAAAACATCGCTGGGCGACGGGTCGCCGCTGATCATTGGTGAAAATGCGCAGATCAGATCGCACAGTGTGTTTTATGAGAGTTCGCAATTTGGAACTGGGTTGGTAACTGGTCATCGTGCCACGGTTCGCGAATTGACCAAAGCGGGCAAAAATCTACAAATAGGAACTCAGACGGATATTCAGGGTACCGTCGAAATTGGTGACTACACGCGTTTTCACAGCAACGTTTTCGTGGGACAGCATATGATCTTTGGAGACTTTGTGTGGGTTTTTCCCCATGTAGTATTCACCAATGATCCGCATCCGCCCAGCAACCATCTTGTTGGTTCTAGTATTCGTGATTTTGCTGCGATCGGCGCAAAGAGCACTATTCTTCCCGGTCTGGAAATAGGAAAAGGAGCCCTGGTCGCAGCGGCAAGCGTTGTAACGCGCGACGTTGGAGAAGACCGAATTGCGCTTGGCCATCCCGCAAAGGACTCAGGTCCGACATCTTCGGTTATGCGCAGCGATGCGCCAGCAGAGAAAGCTTATCCATGGCGACGGCATTTTCGACGCGGATATCCTGAGAATGTCGTAAAGAAATGGCTATCGGGTTAGCTGTGT
Organism: Pseudomonadota bacterium; assembly: GCA_039180185.1. Taxonomy (GTDB): domain Bacteria; phylum Pseudomonadota; class Alphaproteobacteria; order Rhodobacterales; family Rhodobacteraceae; genus Roseovarius. The sequence goes on from JBCDDS010000053.1 coordinate 18,821, forward strand.
GCAGAGCCATTACCGGCGTTTCACTCGGCGTATCACTTCGCTCACAGCAGCGGTGAACTTTGTGCCAAATGCTTGTGGCCCTTGCATGAAACCAAAAGCATGAAAGTCTTTTCTAGCGATAGTTTGGCACAAGCGAGAAAGTATGGACTTGTACACTCTATGAGACCTCTCAAGACCAAACCTATCAGCGTCTTCAAGGCGTTGCTGGTAAACGGCAACTTCCCGATCAAGCACGCGCTGACGAAATTTGCGCCACACTGCGACATCTGTTAGCGACTCCACTTTGACAGAAACACCGGTATCCACACGATACTGTATCAAAACCTCATCAAGATAGACGATGCGATCCTCCAACGCGGCACGAAACCCAAGTACTAGGTCCTCATACGCAGGTGTTTCTGGCAAAGGTCCGTACTTTCGAAACAAGTCGCGATGGAAAGCAACAGTTGCACCAAGATAAAGTCCTTGTGATAGAGCAACTTCTTCCAAACGATAAGGATGACGCAGTGTTGCCGCGTCGAACTCTCGGCTCTCCACAATTTGACCTGAACTGTTGATCGCGTCAGCGTCGCTGTGGATCAACCATGCATCTCTTTCATCAAATGCTGCCACGACCCGGCCCGCTCGTTCTGGCAGTGCAATATCGTCACCAGCGATACACATAACTCGATCAGACTTAGCAATATCGTTCAAAGTATTGAGATGCGCGTTTGTGCCGAGATTCGTCGGGTTACAACGGCATTGGACCTCATGCGGGCCACGATAAGCAGCCGCCATTTGTTGCATTATACGAAAGGTTCCGTCAGATGACGCATCATCGGACAATATGATTTCAAGCGGCGTAAACGTCTGGTCGAAAGCTGATTGTACAGCTTTTTTTACGAACCTCTCCTGATTAAAGCCCAGCACAAGAATCGTGAGACTTGGCTTAGGATCGCTCGGCATAAATCGTTTACTTTTTCTTGGAACCCAGCATAAACGCCAATTGCGCATCAAAATCTTCGGGATTCAATTCAAAACTCGCGGAGTAAGCCATATGTGTGCTTGATAGCTCCTTATCGGGTTTTACAAAGATGTATCTTTGGTCTGACCCAGCTACTTCAGCCAGATTTGAGAAGAAGCAACCCTCGCGATATTGCTCCATAGTCCATATCAAGCTGGACGAACCGGGTCTCATAAACAGTCCACCTGACCATGCAGCGCCGGTTGCGCCAGCAACGAACTCGCTGGAGTGAAATAAATCAACCTGTTGGCGAAAAGTCATTGTTTCGGGTTTTACAACTTCCAGACAGTGTGACTGAGCGACTTTTTTCAGAGCTTCCTGATTGTAGCTCCGCCTTGTATTCGGTCTTTCAATAAAAAGTCTTTTGCTTGGTAGCGCTTCTTCTTCAATTTCTAGCATTGAAAACAGCGTTTTCCTGAAGTGCTTAAGAGCGGAGTTGTGTTGCATATAGTGTTGCCTGAGAGGCCAATGACCATCCTGCATGTTAACTGGGCCATAAGAAACTGTCGGCAGTATGATCAGTCTTTTGACGTCGAATTGCGTATTGGATGCCAGCGGAATTATCTCGCGGCCATTTGCAAACAACTCAAGCGACTGTCTAAACGAGTTATTGTAACCTACGGTTTCAGGCACCAACAAAGGAAAGTCGGAGAATTCCGTAGGAAGATCATGCAAGAACGATGCTTTAGATAACACTTCCACAAGCCAATGAAACCAGTTCGTTGCACCATGACCGAATAAAGAAATCCCCTTTTCAATTGGGAACGACGGCCGTTTATTAAGGATCAAGCGGCCACCGAAGTCACGCAACACACTTGCCCCATTTTCGAGACTGATCTCACGACGCTGATTGAACTGCATAGGATCAACCAATGCGCAGTTGGACTTAGCAACGACAGAACTGTCAGGCCAAACTGTCACGTCTTCCAAAATGATCGGTTGAAGCTCACGAATAGGTTTTTCATAGTATTGCCGTTCCTTGTGCGCCTCAGCAGGCACAGCAGTTCGCGAAATCCCCTCTGGCCAAACTGCGGGTAAAGTTTGGTGTTCAACATCCTCGAGCGAAGCAGCATCCAAAACACAATAACCTGCGTCATCCGCTAAACTGCGGTGCCACTTTGGTATTGGGCGATCAAGATTTGACCACTTTACCACGCGTTTCAAAATAGAACGTTTCAGTTGCATCGATTAATCTCGTTAATGTAAGCGCGGCTTCTGCACCTACAACCGTAAGCATTCACACGCAACAGTCGGCAGCGAAGATTTGCGTAGCAGCCACAATTGCTTGACTGAATCTCGAAGGTTTGACACCAAAACTCTGCAAACCCGATAGGACAAATGATGCCACTCAGTGACTGCCGCCGCATCGACCTGCCCAGAGTCATGGATCAAAGAGGTAATCTCACGTTCGTCGAAGGGAATGAGCACATCCCGTTCGAAATCAAACGTGTTTATTATCTCTATGATGTACCTGGTGGTTCGGAGCGCGGCGAACATGCACATAAGAGCTTGCATCAGTTTGTTGTTTGTATGTCCGGAAGTTTTGATTTGTTGCTCAAAGACGGTGACGGAGAGCAAAGATTTCATCTTAACCGATCTTACTACGGAGTGTATGTGTGCCCAATGATGTGGCGACTTCTTGATAACTTTTCTTCTGGCGCAGTATGCATGGTTCTGGCATCCGAGAAGTATGACGAGAGCGACTACATCCGGGACTGGAACGAGTTTCTGACAGAGGTGGACAAGCGCAGACTTACATCTACTGGTCAGGAGTAGCCGCATGCGCGTGCCTTTTCTTGATCTTCAGGCAACTTACGAAAGCTTGCGACCAGAAATAGACGATGCCGTTTCGCGTGTACTGCAAAGCGGCCGGTACATACTTGGACCAGAAGTCGAAGCATTTGAGGCAGAGTTTGCTGCGTTTTGTGGCACCAAATACTGCGTCGGCGTTGCCAATGGACTTGATGCGTTGGTCCTGTCACTTAAAGCTTTGGATATTGGCGAGGACTGCGAAGTGATCGTGCCATCGCACACATTCATTGCAACCTGGCTTGCTGTCTCATCGGTCGGCGCACGCCCTTGTCCAGTAGAATGCGATCCTGTCTCCTTTAACCTGAACCCTGAGGCTCTCTCAGCCGCAGTCACAGCGCGTACCAAGGCAATCATACCTGTGCACCTTTATGGTCAAGTCGCCGATATGAGCCCAATCATGACCTTCGCCAAGGAATATGGTTTGCACGTGGTTGAGGATGCAGCACAAGCTCATGGCGCAAGTTACAAGGGGCAGCGTGCGGGTAGTTTTGGCGATGCTGGATGTTTTAGCTTCTATCCTGGGAAAAATCTTGGTGCTTTTGGAGACTCCGGTGCGATCACCACAAACTCCGAAGAACTCGCAGATAAACTAAAGAAGTTGCGAAACTACGGCTCAACTAAGAAATACGTCAATGACGAACTTGGCAGCAACAGTCGTCTCGATCCTCTGCAGGCAGCAATCCTGCGAGTGAAGCTGTCACATCTCGATCAATGGACAGTTCGACGTAAGGCCGTTGCTGCCAAATATCGCGATCAATTAAACGGCGTGACATTGCCAGAAGTGCCGAATTGGGCAGATCCGGTATGGCACTTGTACGTCATACGTCACCCCGAACGCGATGCCTTACAAGCTCATCTGGAGAACTGCGGAGTATCTACGCTGATCCACTACCCAATCCCACCGCATCTGCAAGCAGCTTACGTTTCTCTTGGTATTCAGAAAGGCGCTCTGCCAATTGCAGAGCAACTAGCCAATGAATGCTTAAGTTTGCCGATGGGACCTCATCTCTCTGAGGAGGAGCAGGATATCGTCATCGAGGCTGTTAA
>JBCDDS010000054.1:0-21805 GCA_039180185.1 Pseudomonadota bacterium
ATAATACGGCAGGCAAAGAGTAGCTTGCCCGAGCTGTGAGTTTTACCCTTGTCATGGTCAAAGAAAACGCCCGGCGAACGGTGCATCTGGGATACAATCACACGCTCGGTACCATTGACCACGAAAGTACCATTCGGCGTCATCAACGGCATATCGCCCATGAATACGTCTTGTTCCTTGATGTCTTTGACCGACTTGGCCCCGGTATCTTCGTCGACATCAAACACGATCAGACGCAGCGTCACCTTCAATGGCGCGCTATAGGTCATGTCGCGCGTCATACATTCTTCAACGTCGTATTTCGGCTTTTCAAGCTCGTAATCGACGAATTCGAGAACCGCAGTCTCGTTAAAGTCTTTGATCGGGAAAACCGATTGGAAGACGCCTTTAATCCCCTCACCATCGGTCGGGATGTCTAGATCACCGGACTTCAGGAAAAGATCATAAGACGACTTCTGCACCTCAATTAGGTTCGGCATTTCCAGAACTTCACGGATTTTGCCGTAGTATTTTCTCAAACGTTTTTGGCCAAGAAACGAGTTTGCCATGCGGTTTTCGCACTCCATCTTTGTCTATTCGCGCAGCGGGGGGGCGACCCGTCGCGAACTCTCAAAGACCGAAAAGTTGATCAATCCCTGCGCAATTGCCCTTATTGCGCGCCCGATCACAATCTTTCCAAGAGAACCGCTGAGGCTGTAAGTGCCTGATTTAAAAAGCGTCCAGCGGCTCTCTGCGAAAGATTAGGAGGATATTTTGGGTAAGTGCCTGCTCCTGCCATGTATTAATACGCAAAAAGCCGGGCGCGAATCATCGCTCCCAGCGGAGGCCAAGACATAGGCTGCGCTTAACAAAAGCACAATGGGCCGTACTTAGAAAAGTCAATTTTTTTCCAACGTTGAAATTGTGATGCCCAAAAACCGCGCGGATATACTTAATCAGAACAGAAAAGCCGGGGCTAGGAATGCGCCTGCCCCGGCTTCGTTTTTCGTGCGGATCGTGGGTTTTCACCCACGAATTACTTGAGTTCGACCTCAGCGCCAGCTGCTTCCAGCTTGCCTTTGATCTCTTCTGCTTCCTCTTTGGAAACCTGCTCTTTGACCGCTTTGCCGCCCGCTTCGACCAGGTCTTTTGCTTCTTTCAGACCCAGACCGGTAATAGAGCGGACTTCTTTGATGACGTTGATTTTGGATGCGCCAGCGGACTTCAGGATCACGTCGAACTCGGATTGCTCCTCGCCGCCGCCACCTGCGCCGCCTGCATCGCCACCAGCTGCGCCAGCAACCATAACGGCGCCACCGGCGGCAGGTTCAATGCCGTACTCATCTTTTAGGATCGTTTTAAGTTCTTGTGCTTCGAGAAGCGTCAGACCAACGATCTCTTCAGCCAGTTTTTTCAGATCAGCCATTTTATAGCTCACTTTTCGTTTTCTAAATGTGTTCCAACGTCGCTCGGGATACCCAAGCAAGTCGTTCAGTTGCTGCGTTAAGCTGCTTCCGCCTTTTCTTCGATGGACGAAAGAATGCTTGCGATGTTGCTTGCAGGTGCACCAATGGCCCCAGCGATGTTCGATGCTGGTGCGCCAATGCAACCCACGATGGAAGCAATAAGCTCCTCGCGAGATGGCATTTTCGACACGGCTTCGACGCCTTTGGGGTCAAGCGGCTGATCTCCCATGGCACCGCCGAGGATCACAAAATTCTTGTTATCCTTGGCGAAATCCTCTGCCACCTTTGCGGCGGCAACAGGATCTTCCGAGAAGGTCAGCACCGTCATGCCTGTCAGATAGTCTGCAATGCTTGCGCATGGCTTCCCATCCAGGGCAATCTTGGCGAGCCTGTTTTTGGCAACGCGTACAGATGCGTCAACCTCACGCGCCTTCGCGCGCAGGTCTTGCATCTCAGCAACCGTAAGACCGGCATAGTGGGAAACCACTACGACGCCAGAGCTTTCGAAGATCTGGCCGAGTTCCTCGACCACTTTCTCTTTCTGGGCTCTATCCACAGTTTCACTCCAGTTATGGGGATGTTCCCCGGCTCAGTTTTACCAGGTCAGGTGACCCAGCATTGGGTCCATCGATCGGGCTGAGCCAGACGCGGGAACACTCTTGGAGAGCCGCGTGAATTCTGGTCGCTTCCCGTCTCGGGCAGGAGATTAAGCCTTGGCGTATCCCAAAGCACCCACCGTCTTGGACGAATTGCACCCGGTCTGAGGAATCAGACCGTTTGCATGGAGCGGCTATTTAGAACGCTTGGTTTGACTTGCCAAGAGGGATTTTACTGGGCGTGCGCCGCGCTGCTGCTTTTGGGTGCCACCAGTATCAGCGCCAGAATGATGATCGCCATACTCAAACCAAGCCAAGCGTTGAGGTTTTCGCCAAAAAGCACAGCGCCCCAGATCACACCCGAGATCACCGCGACATAGCCTGACTGTGAGACAAATACAGGTCCGCCAAGTTGCATCACTTTGAAATAAAGCCAGACCTCTACAGCAGACAGTATTACCAGAGCACAAATCGCCCAATATGTGGACCAATCGAGCGCCGGCATGGTCCATCCGTCATTCCAAAACAAACAGATGGGAACCATCATGAAGACAGCGCCGATGCTCTCTCCGGTGGCAACCTCATATGCTTTGTAGCTGTCAGGCCAAAAGCGGGCGATGAAGACATGATATGCTGCATAGCAAAACGGCACTATCAGAGCCGCTGAAAGCGCCGCGCCGAAAGCAGCGCGTAAACCTGCGATATCCTGAAGCGCCAGCGTTGCAACCGATAGAAACCCAAGCGCTATCCCTAACCCTTTGCGCACAGTTATATGATCGGTCCGAGTTAATGCAGAAAAAAACAGTGTCATAATAGGCGCCAGCGACACCACGAGAGAAAGTGTGCTGGCCCCTAACCGAGGCGCCGCAAAAAGCTCAAGAAAAAACGGCAGCACATAACCGATCAATCCACAGCCTGCGAAAAACCACCAGATGCGACGTTCAAGTCGGATTTGCCCCCCATAAAGCACACTGAAAAGACCGAAGATCAACATGTTGCCAAGGATCACCAAGCCAGCGATCAGGGAGTAACTAAGCCCGGTAAGAGCCGCAAACTTGATCAACGAAAAGTTCAGCCCCCAACACAGACCCAACAAGACAACCAGAAAGATGACCGCGGCGCGCATGAATGGTTTACGTCCCCAAGTATTTCCGCCCGCCTATCGCACAAAAAAACCGCCGGCTCAAAAAGAACCGGCGGTCCAAGATTTAATTGTCGCGTCTTATTCAGTGACTGCGTTGTCGATCGCGATACTGACGCCGGGACCCATCGTAGAGCTAAGCGCAATTTTCTTCATGTATCCGCCTTTCGCGCCAGACGGTTTGGCCTTCTGAACTGCTTCCACGAAGGCGCGAACGTTTTCAACAAGTTTCGCCTCATCAAAGGACGCCTTGCCAATGCCCGCGTGTACAACACCGGCTTTTTCGACCTTAAACTGAACTTCACCGCCCTTGGCCGCTTTTACAGCGTCAGCGACATCCATCGTCACTGTGCCAACCTTCGGGTTGGGCATCAGATTGCGTGGACCAAGCACTTTACCAAGACGACCTACGACGGGCATCATATCTGGGGTTGCGATGCAACGATCAAATTCTATGGTACCGCCTTGGACGGTTTCCATCAGATCTTCCGCACCCACGATGTCAGCTCCCGCTTCCTTAGCCTCATCAGCCTTAGGGCCGCGAGCAAAAACGGCCACACGTACAGATTTACCCGTGCCGTTCGGTAAGCCAACGACACCGCGAACCATCTGGTCGGCGTGACGTGGATCAACACCCAGGTTTACGGCGATCTCAACGGTTTCGTCGAACTTCGCGTTAGCGTTGGATTTGACCAGAGCTACAGCTTCTTCAACGGTGACATTCTCTTTGCCGGCGAAAGCTTCGCGCGCGGCTTTTGTGCGTTTTCCAAGCTTTGCCATGTTATTTCACCTCAATGCCCATGGACCGCGCGCTGCCTGCGATGATCTTCATCGCTGCATCGACGTCGGTCGCGTTCAGGTCTTTCCATTTCGCCTCCGCGATCTCACGTACCTGTTTGGCGCTCACAGTGGCGATGGTTTCACGTCCCGGCGTTTGCGAGCCGGATTTCAGCTTCGCCGCCTTTTTGAGATAGTACGACGCGGGTGGCGTCTTGATATCCATCTCAAAGGACTTGTCCTGATAATAGGTGATAACAGTAGGGCATGGCGCACCTGGTTCCATGTCCTGTGTCTTGGCATTAAACGCCTTACAGAATTCCATGATGTTGATGCCGCGCTGACCCAAGGCTGGCCCAACTGGGGGCGACGGGTTCGCTTGTCCGGCGGGCACCTGAAGTTTCATCGTGCCAGCAAGTTTCTTGGCCATCCGGCCTCTCCTTTTGCAACGACCTCGGGGCGCGCCCTTTGGTCTTTTGTTGTGTGGTCCGGTCTGCACATCGCGATGCGCGCGCCTCCCACTCGGGTCGTGTGACCCGCATGTGCGGCGCGGATACATGCCCCGATGACAGTTGGCAAGGGTTTTCGCTCAATTCGAAAAGTCGCAACTGAAGGGTTGCAACATATAGAAACTCAATATTAGTTTGCATATGCAATCTAAAATGAGAATTTTACCATGACACACGCAAACCAGCCTTGGCAAAGTCAACTAGAAGGTAACAAAGAACCGTGGCGCGCTGGAACACCAATCCTAGTTTTATGCGCAAGCTTATGGATCTGGTTTCTGTCACTGGGCCTTCGGTTTTTGCCCAATGAAGCTGGTAACGCATATTGGTCATGGCTCGGTTTAGCCGCGCTTTGGCTGGTGGCTCAAACCGCTTTGGCGCGCAACCATGCCCCCGAAAAATATACTGGCTATTTTTCAACTATCTTACAGGCAGCAATTCCTACCGCAGCGACTTTGGTTGCGGTTTTCGCATCGCAAGATTCGATGATCGCAGTAAGAGCCATCGCGGAACAAGCATCGATACTGGAGCTTATCGCCATTCATATCTTGCGCCTTGCGGCCTGGGGTACAATCGAAAAATACATCAACAAGCAGTTGCCGAGGTACTTTTTCATCTTTGGCAGCGCGCCCGACTTTTTCTTTGCGATCAGCGCCGTAGTTTTGACCACCGTAATCTGGGCAGGCCTTTACATACCGCGCGAGATTATTGTCCTAGGCTGGAGCTTTTTGGGCATAGTTGTTTTCCTTGGAGCCGCGTGTACGATGTATTGGGGTGTGCCAAAAGGGGTCTTCGCCTTTCGCTGGAAATGCGTCGAAGCTGGGTTAGAGCCGCCGACGCTCTTACCGTTTCGCTGGCCAATGAACCTGGCACCCGCCTTCTGCGCACCAATGTTTTGGTTGGCGCACGCTCTGATGATATTTAAAATCCTAGGATGACCGGAGTATTCAACAAAAGCTTGGTTCAAAACATCGCAAACACTTGCCCAGCAATGAGGTCGCGCGCGATATCCAGAAAAATCGCGCGTGTTTTTGACGAAGAACTGAGACAACACGGAATCAACTCGAGCCAATTTGCTATGTTGGTGGCAATTGGAATAAGTCAGCAATGCAGGGCAAAAGATCTCGCAAATTTACTCTCTCTCAGCGCGGCAGCAACAACGCGCTCACTGAACATTCTCGAAAGAAATGGTTGGGTCTCATCGATAGACCGCTCCGGCAAGCTCCGCAGTATCGCTTTATCCAAGACCGGTAAAAGTCTGTTATTGAGTGCATATTCGGATTGGGAAAAAGCAAAAGAAAAAGTCGAAAGCGAGTTCGGGTCAACAACGTTTTAGCGCAATGAACGGAGCTCTAAATCACACAGTTCTGGGTTTGTTGGCATAAGAGAGGCGCGCTATCTCGCAAGCGCTGCTATCCACCCTATATGAGATGATAAGGCGAAGGCCCACTGCACTACTAGCAAAGGAGACTTCCGGTGAACTGTTTTCTTCTAAACCGACGTATGTTGCTTGCTGGTGGCGCTGCCGCAGCGATACTACCATCTACGCCAGCCCGCGCTTCGGGTCTCGCCCCTACACCCACAATGCGTGGAGGGTCGAACAACTATTTGCCTGGCGCGCCGATTGTAGAACGTATCGGCGCTGGAGGATTTTGGATGACAGGTACGGTACGCCGCGCCGGAGACGGGACACCACTCGAAGGTCAACGCATTCAGATATGGGCACATACGACGGAAGGTCATGAGAGAGAGCCGCATAGCCATGGTGCTACCTTGACCGACGCGAAGGGTGAATTTCGTTTGGAAATGCCACAGATCGTACCGGCTTTTGGTCAACCCCATGGGCACCTGGCCTATGACAGTGGAGATTTTGAAACAGTTTTCCTTCGTCCGGTGATGCCCAGCGCCAAGTACACTTCGTTGGCAGCACATTTTGTGCTGAAACAAATCTGACGCGCGTCTAGCAAAATGAGCCACGCGCGAGCGGTGATCATCTGGATAGCCGTGGTTTCCGCGGTAACTGTTCCACTGGTCGCCGCCGCTTTGAGCCCATTACTCGCATGGCGCGACTGGGTTTATATTGTCGCCGGATTTGCAGGCATTCTCGCAATGACACTGCTGCTTTTGCAACCACTCCTAATCGGAGGTTCCCTACCTGGCCTATCGACTCGCAGCTCCCGGAAATACCATCGTGTCGCAGGTTCACTTTTGGTGACCGCCGTAGTTATCCACGTTGTCGGGCTATGGATCACCAGCCCGCCCGACGTCGTCGACGCCTTGCTCCTCGTTTCTCCCACACCTTTTTCACTTTGGGGCGTGATCGCCATGTGGGCGGTGTTTCTCACCGCGCTGCTCGCGGTCGTCAAAAAACCTCTGCGACTGCGGCCTGCAACCTGGCGGCTTTTCCACGCAATTCTGGTCGTTCTAATCGTCGGAGGTACAATTGCGCATGCCTTTCTGATTGAAGGCGCGATGGAAGTTGTGACCAAAGTCGTACTTGGCGTGTTGATCTTCGCTGCTTCGTCGAAAGTACTAATTGAACTACGGCCTTGGGCGCTGCTACGAGCAAGATTCAAGTCCGGTTAAACTATTCAAATCCCAACATATACAATGTATTGGCGCCATATTTTGGTCCCGTTCCATGTTTAGATACATTGGAGATTGAACGAAATTAAGCGAAAAGACCGATGCAAACGAGCGATACTGCAAGAACTGACCAACCCATTGAGTTCTTAAAACGTTGGGGCTTTTGGGCCGTGATTTCCGGTGCAATCTCACTACTGTTGGTTTTCATTCACATCTCCGGTTTCTTTGCAGAGCCGCAACCATCGGCAGCTACACAGATCGGTGAGATAGCGGGTGAAATCAAACGAGCAGCGTGGCGCTCATTTTTTGGCTTTTCCAGCGGTGAAGCAGTGCCTCAAGCCACCACGACAACGGACTATCTTGCTGTTATCGCGCCTTCATTGGGGGCTTTGGCTATCGTTCTGGCGGTTATATCGGGCGTACTGCGCGAAAACTGGCGTTTTGCCGTATACGGGACTGGACTGGGCGCATCAGCGATTTTGTTCCACTTCTTTTGGTGGGTGGCGCTGCTCTTTGCAGGTGTGATGCTGCTCGTCGCGATAATAGAAAATATCGGCGACATCTTCAGCTTCTAGAGCAAGTACACTTCAGCATTCGCAAAGCAAGATGCCGGTCGATTTTCTCAAAGAATTCTGCGTGAACAGCAATATCAGGTTAAATCTATATGAACTTCGGGAACAAATGTCTGATCCGACATCGGTGGCCGGACATAGCCGCGTTGCGGCGGGCGTTCGTCTAAAACGATGGGCGGTCGTTTGATCTCTTCGTAAGGGATCATCGATAATAGATGGCTAATACAGTTGAGCCGCGCATGTTTCTTTACGTCTGATTCCACGACGTACCATGGCGCCTGTTTTATATCCGTGTGAGAAAACATATCGTCCTTGGCTTTTGAATAGTCCACCCATCTGTTGCGGCTTTCCAGATCCATTGGACTCAGCTTCCATTGCTTTGTCGGGTGAGTGCGGCGCTTTTGAAAACGACGCTCTTGCTCTTCATCGCTAACCGAAAACCAATATTTGATAAGCTGAATACCCGCCCTCACGAGCATCCGTTCGAATTCTGGGCAGCTTCGCATAAACTCTCGGTATTCCTTCTCAGTACAAAACCCCATCACGCGTTCGACACCTGCCCGATTGTACCAAGAACGGTCGAATATGATAATCTCACCCGCAGCGGGTAAATGCGCGACAAACCTTTGAAAATACCATTGTGATTGCTCTCGCTCCGTTGGTGCTGGTAGTGCCACGACCTGGCAAATCCTGGGATTCATCGCCTCTGTTATACGTTTTATTGTACCGCCCTTTCCGGCCGCGTCGCGTCCTTCAAAAACGATAACCACACGGTGACCGGATTCCTTCACCCACTCTTGCAATTTAACCAATTCGATCTGTAATTCTGCCAGCTTCGCCTCATAGGCAGAGTTTGAAATTTTGTTCATTGTGTCCTCCCAAACCAATGCGTCAAGAACTGCCAAGCAACCTAATTTCTTGGAAATTGAGCGAGTTCTTTTGATAGTATTGGGTCAGTAGAGACAGAAACGCCGCACTTGTCATGCTTTTTTGCGTGTCAGACTTGCTAGCATTTCGTCTAACGCGTCCAAGAACGAAGAGTATTTCCGCCCAGAATTCACGAACAGAGCAAGACCAAAATATAAATGGATGTGAGGTACCTTAGGTCTGTTTCGTGACCTGAGTAAACTCAAGTTCGACAGGCGTTTCTCGGCCAAAGATAGAAACCGTAACTTTCAAACGTTGGTTGTCGTCATCGACTTCTTCAACCATGCCATCGAAATCCTCGAATGGACCGTCATTGACTTTGACCTTCTCGCCGACCTCGAAGCTGATCATCAATTTCGGCGCTTCTTCTCCTTCCTGAACACGGTTCAAGATGGCGTTGACTTCAGCATCGCGCATCGGCATCGGCCGACCCTTCGTTCCAAGGAACCCTGTGACGCGATTGATAGAATTGATCAGGTGGTAGCCTTGGTCTGACATTTCCATGTGAACAAGGACATAGCCCGGCATAAAACGGCGTTCGGCGGTTACTTTCTTGCCGCGGCGGACCTCAATCACCTCTTCGGTTGGGACCAACACTTCGTCGATCTCTTCCTCTAGACCTTGGTCGGAAACCGACTGTCGGATCTGCTCAGCAATCTTTTTCTCAAAGTTGGAAAGTACGCTGACCGAATACCACCGTTTCGCCATTTTGGTCCTCGTCCTCTTGGGCCGTATCGTTCTAGTTCCTGCGGGAGTGCCGCAAAGCGCCCCGATGAAACAAAGCAGCGCGCGGGGTCGAATCGCCGCGCGCCGTATCGGAACAATGTGGCAGTTACAGCCCTTTACTGCTCAGTTCAAGCTTATCAGACAGGAAATTGACGGTCACGGCGTCAAAAGAGACCAAGCAGCCCTTCTAAGCCAGAGCGGATGAGTAGATCGACCAACGCAAAGAATAATGCAGTCAACGCGGACATGATGAACACCATGACCGTCGTCAGAAATACTTCCCGACGATTAGGCCAGACCACTTTAGAAACTTCAGACCGGACCTGCTGAATAAACTGCAGTGGGTTGGTGCTTGCCATGCTTGCTTGCCTTTACGAAAACCTGCTCGATGTCAGATACGCGGCAGGTGCATTGAAATCAAGAGCCGCAAAAACTGAGTATCAGTATGAACCGATAAAATGTGATATATGCGCCGTGTTTTCTAGGCTTCCTTTGGCTCAGCGGCCAGACGGTCAAAGGGATCAGGTTGATCATCATAAGCCGTGCGCCGCGAAAAATCGGGCAAGGAAAGTTTCTCCGCCCAAGATTCAGGAAGGTAATCCAAAAAGCGGTCGAAACGTTCTGCGAAGCGATCTGCGCGCAGACGCAGTTTCTCTGCCTTATGCGGAAATCTATTTGAGAAGCGCATCCATGTGGACGACATGATCTCGAAAAAACGATCGTGGCCAAGCGTTAGATAGGCGATCAGACTGACCCAGAATGTGATCAAGATGACAATAGCCAGTATGAAAGGGCGGAAATAGATGAGTGCTATGAGACCGACCCAGAAAAAATGCTTTCTACGGACCGGCAAGCTGCGCAACGCAGACCAAAGCTTTGTCAAATTATAGGTTAGCGACTTGGAGCTTTTTCTGGGTTTCGATTGTTCGGCTTTCAATGATCTTTCTAACATCAAATCTCTCTCAGTTTCGTCCTCCCCAACGTAGTTGAGGAATCTTGGACCAAATCGAGCCCCCTTTGCGTATCCGCGCAGCAATGCGAAGCGCGGCATACCCACTTGAGACGGCAAGGCCGTCTTTGTTTCCCCCTTCAGACGGTTCAAGGTCAGGCAAGACAGATGGGTTGGTCCTCCGCCTTTCCTCGACAATTAACCTGCGAACCAGCTTGTCCGCGCTCCTGCGTGCTTCGTCGTTTGTCCTCGCACCTTCTGGTGGCGACCCGAGCAGCTCTTCTCCATCGATCAACAAACGGTTCTGCAACACCGGACGAAACCCGGATGAGTAACTCATAGCAGCACTCGCACAATTACTTCCCCACACGAACAAAGAGTATGATGATAACTCTCTGCTATGATCCACGCGTAGATTTGAAATAAGGCAAAAAAGTGGCAAAACTCTGAAGGCGAGAGGGCACTCACTCTTATAAGTTGCTTGATTTGCTCCCAAAGCCCTTTTTTACATGATCGTTTTGGGGTTGGGAATAGTCTGTTTCCAAAGATAATCGACGGCGATTGTGTGGCTAAATTTGCAAGTTAGAACTTTACTACGGCTAGGCAGCTGCCTCGCAAATTCGTAACAGATCAGCCGCTAAGATGTTGCTTTAAGTCATCCGGTTTTATCTGGGTCAAGTGATTTGAAACGAAATAGGCATAATCTGCCGCCGAGAGTGCTGCTGCCCAAAAGTATCCCTGACCAAGGTCCACGCCTTGCCCCGCAAGGTATTCGAGATGTGCAACGCTTTCGATGCCTTCCGCGACAATCCGCAAACCCATACCCCGCGATAGTTCAACTGTTGCGGAGATGATCGACTGGTCCTGCGGGCTTTCGAGCACGCCGAATACAAACCCTTTGTCGATTTTTATCTCGGCAACGGGAAGAGTTCTTAGATGGGACAAAGAGGCGTGCCCTGTGCCAAAGTCATCCAACGCAATTTCAAACCCACGCTCAGCAAGTTCATCAAGGGCAAACTTAGCGGCATCGGAACCGCGACCTACGACGCAACCTTCGGTGACTTCGAGCGTAATATCGCTGTGGCTCAACCCACTTCGTTCAAGTAGTTCAATATTTTCCGTAAGGAGTTCTGGCGACTTGAGCTCAAGGGGGTGAATGTTGAGGGCAATCTTCCCAAACTCGAGCCCTGCCGCTCTCCAGTCACACACATCGCGTGCAACGATTTCCGCGATCTTACGCGAAAGTACAGGAAGCATGCCGCATTCCGCTGCGATTGGGAGAAAAACGTCCGGAGAGATACTCCCCATTTCAGAGTGGTGCCAACGTACAAGTGCCTCCGCGCCAAAAACATGACCTGTCCGCAAAGCAACCTTTGGCTGGTAATGGACAGCGATTTCGTCAGAAGCCAATGCCAAACGTAAGGCTTGTTCCAAGCGATCACGTTTCAGGACCTCGTTTCTCAGGCCATCATTGAAAACGCTCATGTGGCCGCGACCAGCCTCTTTGGCTTGGGTCAGCGCCAAGTCTGCATTTCGCATGAGCTCGCCTACATCTGCGCCGTGCTCCGGGCAAGTTGCGATTCCGATCGATGCACCCGGATAAATTTGCTTACCCGAAATACTTTCTGGTTCGCTAAGCACTTCTATTAGGTCGTTAGCAATTTTGGCTGTCTGCCCATGATGTTCCAGCCCTTTTAGAAGTACGACAAACTCATCTCCGCCAATCCGAGCGACAAATACGCTTTCTCCTGCTATGGATCGTAAACGTTCACCAACGCTCGCCAAAAGTTCGTCACCGACCGAGTGACCAAACAGATCATTAACGTTCTTAAAATGGTCCAGATCAATCAATAAAAGCGAAAAGTGCAGTCCGTTCTCTTTGTAACGCCAGCTTAGGTTTTCCAGTTCGTCAGAGAATGCTTTTCGGTTTGCTAGGCCTGTGACGCCATCCACATTGGCAAGTTGGTAGATTTCCTCTTGGGAACTTTCGAGATCGCTGACAACAGACTTCAAAGCCGCAACGGAACCGTCTCTCTCACGCGCAACATCACCTGCGCTTATGCTGAAGTACAACAGGAAAATCCCGTAAACCGCCGAATAAAGCGAGATCGCGACAGCATCCATATGGCCGCTCAAAACAGCGGAAATAATCACCGTGCCTAGGATTGCAACGTAGTAAAGCGAAGTGGCTACCAAAGCCCGGTGCAACATGAATGTACCGCCTGCAGACATCCCTGCGCATACCAGAAGCACGACAAGTGCGCTGTCTGATAGTCCAAGTCCAATGACAGCGAATGCGAGCGTCGCCCAGGGCAATGCCAAAATCACAGCAAAGACATTAAGACGCTTTACGGCTTTGGGCGAAACATGTGTGACCTTGCGTCCGCGAGCCTTGCGAGAACGAGAATAGATCATCGCGCACATGCTGACTGTCAACATCAGCCAGACCATCAGAAAAGCGCCGTTACTGTCATCCCTCTCGAAAATCGCAAAAATGAAAGCGTTCAGGCAGGTCACCAAAACACCTGCAGTCGACGTGTGCAAAATACTTTCGACATCTTCCACGTTTGGCGGACGGGCAAAGGCCAGCTTCAGCTTTTGAAGACTGCGAAACATACTCGAACGGCTTTCAAACTCAGTACTAGCAGGCAGCACTGACATGTTTTGCCTAAGATTGGGCAAAGAAATTCTGTTTATTTTGAACTATTAGCCTTGGATTTCTTTCGCTACTCGGACCAAGGCGGCACGTGGTATTCACTGCGTTGGCTCTGCTAATAATCTTGATAATCTGGACAATCGATCCAGCTGGCTTGTAAACGAATGGCCTTTACGGACTCAACAAATCGCTATTTCAGTTCGGATCACACCGAATACGACAGGGACAACAGGTTATCTTCCGAAAGAGGAAGACCCAGAAAGACATAATGGAGATCACCAGATGAAAGCGCTCGAAGGCATAAAGGTTCTTGACTTCACCCATGTGCAATCCGGCCCGACCTGTACACAATTACTGGCTTGGTTCGGAGCAGATGTTTTGAAGGTTGAGCGCCCCGGTGTCGGTGATGCGACGCGCAAGCAACTGGTGGACGTCCCAGGGGCTGACAGCCTCTACTTCACTATGCTCAATCACAACAAACGTTCGATTGAGCTGAATTCCAAGAACGAGACCGGCAAAAAGGTCCTAACGCGTTTAATCGAGGAATGCGATGTTCTGGTCGAAAACTTCGCGCCTGGGGCTTTGGACCGCATGGGTTTCAGCTGGGAACGTATACAGGAGATTAATCCACGCATCATAATGGCGTCTGTCAAAGGATTTGGTCCTGGCAAGTACGAAGACTGCAAGGTCTACGAAAACGTCGCGCAATGCGCGGGTGGCTCGGCCTCTACCACTGGCTTTCTAGACGGTCCACCGCTGGTGACCGGCGCCCAGATTGGCGACAGCGGTACGGGCCTTCATCTTTGCCTGGGCATTGTCACTGCGCTTTATCAGCGAGAAAAAACCGGTCGCGGGCAGAAAGTGCTCGCCGCTATGCAGGACGGTGTTTTGAACCTCTGCCGGGTAAAACTACGCGACCAACAACGACTTAAAGCAGGACCTCTCAAGGAATACAGTCAATTTGGCGAGGGCATTCCGTTCGGCGATGCCACACCTCGCGCGGGCAATGACTCTGGCGGTGGCCAGCCTGGCAGAATCCTGAAGTGTAAAGGTTGGGAAACCGATCCAAACGCGTACACATACTTCATCACCCAAGCCGCCGTTTGGGAGCAGATTTGCGATGTGATCGGTAAGCCTGATTGGAAAACAGCTGAAGGCTATGCGACGCCACCTGAGCGGCTCGACAAGCTCAACGAGGTGTTTGGGGCTATCGAGGCGTGGACCATGACCAAAACCAAATTTGAAGTCATGGACATCTGTAACCCGTTGAACATTCCGGTCGGCCCGATCCTCTCAACCCAAGAGCTCATCGAAGACGAAGGTTTGCGCACCACGGGCACGATTGTAGAGGTCGATCATCCCGAGCGCGGTCCATATGCAAGCGTTGGCTGCCCAATAAAGCTATCCGACAGCCCGGTCGAGGTCACCCGCTCTCCCTTGCTTGGCGAGCACACGGTTGAAATTCTAAGAGACGTACTTGGCTATGATGGGACGGCTCTGGATGATGTGATAAACAGCGGTGCCGTTGGTGAAGTTCAGCAGGCAGCCAACAGCGCTGCGTCTTAAACAAAACTCGCCGGTGACACGTGATGGCCTCTGACAAGCTATACTCGATCATGCTGCCAATCCGGGGCGATGGCAAAGGCGACAATGTGTTAACGCATGCTGCAATTATGGCACGAAGGTTCAAGGCGCGTGTTCGCGTGGTGCATTGCCACCCACGGCCAGACGACCTTATGCCCTACGGCGTGGTAATTCCAGCCGTGGTAAGACGCCAAATCGAAGATGCTGCAGCTAAAAACGTCGATGTAACACGCGACCAACTTTTGGAAGAATTTCACAACATGGCGACCAAGCTCGGCTTGGCCATGCAGGACCCGACACCGGGAACAGCAACTGCACGCTTCATCGAATACGAAGGCAAACAAGTCGACGCAGTGCAGCGCTATGGGCGCTTGTCTGACCTTATTTGCGTGGCAAAACCTGATGCGGAAACCAACTTGGGAACAAATACCCTAAAAACAGCGCTATATTCATCAGGAAGGCCGGTAATGATGTGCCCTCCACAGGAAAAAGTAGATGAAAACTTCGCCGACAACGTGGCGATTGGATGGAATGGTTCGTTGCAAGCCACTCGGGCGATCACTGCGGCATCCCCGCTAATTTCAAACGCAAAATCCGTCACAATTCTCTCAACAGGACCCACAGAGAATGATCAGCAACCGGGTGCGGAACATCTTCAACGGTATCTGCAAATACGCGGAGTAAACGCAGAAATTCGTGTTTTCGAAGCTTCTGGGAAAAACGTTGGAAGGCAACTTCTGTCTGAGACCCGCGATGCGGGAGCTGGACTACTAATAATCGGGGCCTACCATGATAGCTTCGAAAGAGAATCCTTGTTCGGTGGCAATTCACAGTCAGTTGTAGCAGAGGCGGAATTCCCAGTTGTTATGTCGCACTAATCGACGCAACAAATTGGTTGAGTTATAAAATTGCCGGGCTAATTCCAATTTGGTAAGAAAATTAGGACGTGAATGGATAGGGAGGAAAACATGAAGTTTCTCAAGAATACAGTCGCAGGACTTTTGGCGTTGGCGGTCAGCGCTCCGGCAGCTTTTGCCGAATGGCAGCCTCGTAAGCCTGTTGAATTCATAATTATGGCCGGCACCGGCGGTGGCGCGGATCAAATCGCACGTCTGCTGCAAGGTTTGATCGAGAAAAAGGGCCTCAGCCCGCGCCCGTTTATTCCGATCAACAAACCGGGTGGTTCTGGCGCCGAAGCGCTGCGCTATATGCAGGATAAGGCAGGTGACAATCATACCGTCATGATGACGCTGAACAGCTTCTACACTACGCCGATCATTCAGGAAGACCTTGGTGTTGATGTAACAGAGTTTACCCCGATCGGCCTGATGGCGATGGACACATTCCTTTTGTGGGTCAACACAGATCGCGAAGACATCACTGATCTCGACAGCTACGTGACTGCTGTAAAAGGAGCTGGTCTCGACTGGAAAGTCGGTGGCACTGGATCTGGCCAGGAGGACAGTGTTCTTACCGCGATGATGGAAGCGGCATTCGATTACAAAGTGACGTATATCCCTTTCCCGGGTGGTGGCACCGTGGCGAAAAACCTTGTCGGCAACCAAATCGACTCGACCGTGAACAACCCATCTGAGCAAATGGAGTTCTTCCGCGCGGGCAACTCCAAGCCGCTCGTGCAATTTACTGACGCGCGCATGGCCGCCTTTCCCGACACACCAACTGCGAAAGAGTTGGGTGTAGACATCGAGTACTACATGCAGCGTTCGGTCAACGGCCCTCCAGGCATGGATCCGGAAGCCGTGGAATGGTACACGAATCTTTTTCAAGAGCTTTTCGACAGCCAAGAGTGGCAGGACTTCTGCGTCTCAGACGGTCTTACCTGTGAAGCGATGATGAAGGGTGGCGATTTGGCCAATTTCCACGCGACTCAAAAAGAGGCGCATGTGAAGCTGATTGAACAAGTCGGCGCAAAAGCTATCACGGGCGAATAATTCGCCAGCAAAGAGCCCGTCAATCAGCGGGCTCTTTCTTTTTACCAGACGTAGTATCCAGATCGAAAGATCACGACCAACCCCGGAGCAAACAAACAATGACTGTTCGCACCGCAGAGCTGTTGATGGGGCTCGCGACACTCCTGCTTTCGCTTGGCCTTATGTGGAATGTCTGGTCTGACGGTCTAAGGATTGGGTGGGTTGAAGGACGCGGACCAGGAGCCGGTATGTGGCCTTTCTGGTTATCCGGCGGTATGGCGCTGGCCTCGCTGGCTACAATAGTGCGCTGGTTTCTCGGCAAAACACCTGAAAGCCGTTCTACTGAGCCATATGTGGCGCGCGAAACTCTCTTTCTGGTCGTTGTCTCAGCCGCTGCACTTTTGACGCTGCTGATCCTGATGAACATCGTTGGCACTTACATCGCGCTTATGCTGTTCATGCTCTTTTACGTCCGCTATCTCGGTGGACATTCCTGGGCAATGACATCTGCTTTTGTGATCGGGACACCGATTTTCGTCTACCTGCTCTTTGAAGTGGCGCTGACAAAGTATTTGCCAAAGGGTCTTCCGATTTTTGAGGAAGGTTTTCTCTGGCTAGACAACTTTCGCTGGCAGTATTTCTATTAGGAACCGGGTATGCAGGAAATCTTCATAGCGCTCGGTGGCGGTCTTCTTCAGGCTTTTGAGCCGCTAAATCTGTTTATGATCTTCACCGGGTGTCTGGCGGGGCTGTTTGTTGGATGCATGCCGGGGCTTGGTTCCGTGAATGGTGTTGCGATCCTGTTGCCGGTGACTTTTCTGGTGCCGCCCACGGCTGCGATTATCTTCCTCGCTGCGCTCTATTACGGAGCCATGTATGGCGGAGCGATTAGTTCCATAACCCTAGGCATTCCAGGCGCATCCACAGCCGTTGCGACCGTGTTTGATGGCAGGCCCATGGCACAGCAGGGCAAGGCCGACAAAGCTTTGATGGCTGCCGCCATCGCCTCTTTCATAGGGGGCACTGTCTCAATCATACTCTTTACACTTTTTGCGCCACCACTGGCCGCGTTTGCGCTGAAATTCGGCCCACAGGAAGAGTTTGCGCTGATGCTTTTGGCCTTCGCCACGTTCATCGGTCTCGGCGGCGACGATATCCCAAAAACAATTTTTTCTATCCTTCTGGGCCTCGTTATGGCCGCGGTCGGGTTTGACATTATCTCTGGTCAGCCACGCATGATCTTCTTCGACATGGTCGAACTGCAGCGTGGTATCGGTTTCCTCGTGCTCGCGATCGGAATTTACGGAATCGGCGAGATGCTTTGGACGCTGGAATCGACCAAGGGCAAGGTGCAGATGCACTCGGTGAAGATCACCTGGCAGCGCATCAAAGGTAACTTTCGCCAGATCAAAGAATACATCAACTCCACCTGGGTGGGCTCTTTTCTGGGCTTCTTTGTTGGAACTCTTCCCGCCGCCGGAGCAACACCCGCGTCGCTGATGAGCTACGGCTTGTCAAAGACCTTCTCAAAGGACCCCGACAGTTTCGGCAAGGGCAATGTAGCCGGTGTTGCCGCGCCAGAGGCAGCCAACAACGCCGCCTCAACCGGTTCCATGTTGCCGATGATCACGCTTGGCATCCCTGGCTCGCCGACAACAGCGATCCTTTTGGGCGGTATGATCATCTGGGGTCTGCGTCCTGGCCCACTCCTCTTTACAGAGAGTCCCGATTTCGTGTGGGGCCTTATCGGTTCAATGTACGTGGCAAACACAGTGACGGTTCTACTCAACATCGCAATGATCCCGATTTTTATCCGGGTTCTTGCCATGCCTTTCACGCTACTGACGCCGATCATATTCGCGCTCTGTGTGCTCGGTGTATTCGCAACAACAGACCGGATGTTCGACACATGGGTGATGCTGTTGCTTGGTGTTGGCGGCTATCTAATGCGAAAGCTGAACTACCCCGTCGCCCCGGCCGTACTGGCGATTGTCCTCGGCCCACTCGCGGAACGCTCATTAAGACAGTCGTTGATCTCTGCTCAAGGGGATGTCACGACCTTTGTAACACGGCCGATATCCCTAACCTGCGTCATCCTCGCTGCGCTCCTGATCGCCTATCCGATCATACAAAAATTGATGCGAAAAAAGCGCGAAGCGTCCCCGGCGGGGTAGGCCAATACACTACAAATCAACCGCGCTGTTGATACTGCTGTAGGCCTGTGCAACATGATGCACTCGCCGAAATGGCTGTGTGACCGTGTGGTCGCGCAAACCCTGCAAGATAAAGTTCCGCCGATAATGAGTGAGACACGCAAATCCTTAAAGCCCAATAAGCTAAAAAGGGAAGCGTTGCGCTTGTTGGGGCAGATTGTTCGACTGCCCAGCTACCTGTGGTCCGTCAGCCTTTCAAACACGTTTTACGATCTGGTGCATGCCAGACAGGTCAAAACGCATGTCGGTGATTTAGACCTTAACGACCGAGCCGTTGTGTTCGTGGTTTACGCTGACAAAGGACTCCAGACGTCTCATATCAAGTGCCTCGAATATTTTCATGAAAACGAATACTCGCCCATTGTCGTCTCAAACCTGCCATTGTCCCACACGGACCGCGAAAAGCTGAAGGCGTTGAGCTGGCAGGTGATCGAACGTCCGAATATTGGATATGACTTCGGAGCCTACAGAGAAGGGATTTTGACGCTAGGCGACAAGCTGAAACAACTGAATAATCTGGTGTTGATCAACGACTCCGCTTGGTTTCCCTTGCCCGGCAGCCGGAGTTGGCTGGAGGATGTCAAAGAGCTGAATGTGGACTTTACGGCCGCCGCATCCCATTACGGAGTGGCAAAGGTTCAGCCGGAAGAGTTTAGGCAGCAAGAGTGGAGCTATGGTGCGTCACACACCAATTTCCATTACACTTCGTTTGCGCTTAGTTTCTCTGCCCGTATCGTCGCTGATCCAAAGTTTCGTACATTCTGGCACCGCTACAAACTTACCAATCGCAAGAACCGCGTGGTACGTCGTGGTGAGATCGGGCTTTCAAAATGGGTTTTGCGAAATGGCTACAGCCATGGCGAGACGCTTGACCTGCCGTTTCTAGACCAGCGGCTAAAAGAGCTCCGCCGTGAACGTTTGTACGAGGTTGCGAATGGGGTGATTATCTCCTGGCCAGAATTCAATGATCTCTTTGTACGGCTAACGGAAAAGCCTGAAAGCGCGTCAAAAGACGAACTGGAAAAGTTCATTCTTTGCGCCGCTGCCACCCAAGGCGGCAGCTATACTCTGGCCGAGTATTCGATATTCGAAAGAAGCTATCCGTTCCTCAAAAAATCTCCGATTTCGTGGGATGAGGCGTCTTCGGACAGGACCCTCTCCATTATCGAGCGACTGCCGAAAACAGGAGCGGAATACATAATGAAAGAAGCGCTCGCGCTTCGTTTCGACAAAACCGATTTTCCCGACGTTACACTCGAAGACCCCGCAAAGTAGTTAGAACTGAACCAGAGTCTAAAAATTGGATTTTGGCAGGGGCAGCAGGGTTCGAACCCGCGACCTACGGTTTTGGAGACCGTCGCTCTACCAGCTGAGCTATACCCCTAAGTCCAGTGGTTCGAATAAGCCACGGTGGGTCAGGAATCAAGCGCCCTTTGACCAAACCCACCGTGATTTTGCGAGTGGTGGATTTACCGCTACAGCAAGGCCCAGGCCATCATTCCGAGCCCGACAAGTGCCGGCGTGAAAACAACGGAACGGATAAAAGGGATGCCTGAAACATAGACAGGCAAGTAAACCAATCGAGTGAGCACATAGAGCATCGCACCAAGTTGCGCCAACACCAAATCAGCGCTGTCAACGACAAGAGCAAGTATGGCGAGACCCAGAAAAACAGGAAGCGTTTCTGCAAAATTAACTGACGCTTTCTTCGCCCTTTCATAGTAAACGCTCTGCGCAGGCAAGTTATCCCGCGGACCCATGTAGGCGGTCGGTCCAATGCGCGCGAACAGGATCGTTCCAGCTGCAAATACATACAAGATATAGACGCCCAAACACGCTAAAATCCAAGAAACCATTGTCTTCTCCTTTTCCCGGTTCCAATTTCGAGCTAACGTTGAGAAGGAATGGTAACAATTCCCTGAAAGGGAATAATCATGATACAAAGTGATTTTGGTTCAGCTTTGCGTTCGCTTCGCTCTGCTTTAGGGTTGAGCCAACTGGCATTGGCCAATCGACTGAGCAGTACGCAAAGGCATATCTCCTTTCTGGAGACGGGGCGCTCACGCGTGACCTCCGATTTCCTGCAGAGGATTTGCGCTGAACTTACGCTGAGCACAGATCAGCGTAGCCGGCTGTTCGAAGCCTCAGGTATGCGCAATCCTTTCCCGGAGCGGCAGCTGAAAGACGAGGAAATGACTGCAGCACTGGATACAATTGAGGCTCGTATTCTGAAAAACTGGCCTTTCCCGGCATTTGCGCTCGACAAAGACTGGTCTGTTCTGCGCGCCAACTCTGGCGCTCAAAAGCTCTTTGCAAGCTTCGGCATAACGCTTGATGCAGGCTCTAACAGCCTCCTCACTCTAGTGCTCTCGCCTCAGTTTTTGGATGCTATCCAAAACTGGCAGGAGGTGAGCCCTGGGTTTTACTTTCGATTAATGGCAGCCTCCGAGCGTGATGCATCAGTGAAGGCCGCTTTCGAGGCAGCCAAAGCTTCTGGTATTTTTGATGATGTGCCAAGCTACATCACATCCAGCAAAACCGCGCCTCTCACATCTTGTGCAGAAATGGCCCTCCCAAACGGTCAAGTTTTGCGCATGACACCATTTATAGGTGGGCTTGCCACTCTACTGGACGTGCGACTTGAACAAATCGAAATCGAAATGATGGTGCCGCTCGATGATGCGACGGAGCAAACACTGCGTGGCATTTGTAGAGATTGAATACGAAACAAGTGCGGACAACCTGCGAAGAGGGCAAACAACGCAAAAGTAAGCTCTATGCGCGACTAATGATCAATGCTTTCTTAACTCAACACCAAGTCGTATCGCATGAACGTATTCTCCGCTTTTCATTAACTGCTGTAGATAGTGTCGGATCGAGCTTTCGGCCAAACCATTTTCCACTGCTATCTTCATGTTAGAGTCCGCTTCTTCGATGTTGCCTTCGTCGAGGTAAAGCAAGGATTGATAATAGTACGGATACGCAGCGTCAGGCCGTATTTCTAACGCAATATCAATATGCTTTTGAGCTAACTTGCCGTCCTCAATTTCTACGCCCAATAGCGCCATGAACGCATGATCGTAGTAGTCTGGCTCACCTTCAATCATTGTTTTCGCCAGCACTTCAACCGCTGCTTTGTATTGCTGGTCGTTGTAAAGAAGGTCAGCCAACCAATAGGCTTGAAAGTCATCATGCC